>JAJEFC010000222.1 GCA_022820675.1 Vicinamibacteria bacterium
CGTCGGTGCCGGCCCTTCGCCGCCCCGCGGGTCCCGCCGGGCGCCGGGTGCCGGGCGTCGCGGTTGCGGAGCGAACGGGTCATGCCGGGGGGGGCGACGGCCGGAAGACGGCCCCCGGCGGGACTCTTCGCCCCGCCAGGAAGTCGCGGGTGGCCAGCGCCCGGCGGCCCTCCGGCTGAATCTCGAGTATCGACAGCACGCTGCCCTCGCCGCAGGCGACGCGCAGCCGATCGCCCCGGGCCTCGACCACGGTGCCGGGGGGCGGCGCGGGGCCCCGGCCGGGCAAGGACCCGGCGTGGGGCATCGTGCGGCGTATCAGGTACCGCGACGCGTCGAGGAAGGTGAACGCGGGCGGCCAGGGATGGAGGCCGCGAACGAGGTCGTGCACGGTACGGGCCGGCCTCGTCCAGTCGATGCGGCCGTCCTCCCGGGTGAGGCGGGGCGCGTAGGTCGCGAGGGCGTGGTCCTGGGGCCGCTCCCGGGCCCGTCCCGCGGCGATGGCCCGGACGGTGTCGAGCAGCAGGTCCGCCCCCATCGCAGCCAGCTCCCGCTCGATGTCGGCGCCGGTCTCGTTGTCGCCTATTCGCCGGGACGTGCTCGCGAGCATCGGACCCGCGTCCATCTCGCGGACGAGGCGGATCATGGTGACGCCGGTCTCGCGCTCGCCCGCGATGACGGCGCGCTGTATCGGCGCCGCGCCCCGATAACGCGGGAGGAGCGAGGCGTGCACGTTGATGATGCCGTGGCGCGGCGCGGCGAGCACCTCGTCGGGCAGAATCTGCCCGTAGGCGACGACGACGCCGAGGTCGGCGCCGCTCGCCGCGAGGCCGGCCGCGAAGCCCGGCTCGCGCGCCCGTTCCGGCTGAAGCAGGGGAATGCCGCGGTCGAGGGCCGAGGCCTTCACGGGAGAGGGCTGGAGCCGCTGCCCCCGTCCCCGGGGGCGGTCCGGCCGGGTCACCGCGAGCACCACGCTCTAGCCCGCCGCGACGAGGCGCTCGAGCGAGGGCACCGCGAAGTCCGGGGTCCCGAAGAAGGCGATCTTCACCACTTGCCCGCGCGCTGGAGCTTGCGCACCCGCCGCACGATCTGCTCGCGCCGGAGGCCCTGCATCCGGTCCACGAACAGCTTGCCGTCGAGGTGGTCGAGCTCGTGCTGGAGCACGCGGGCGAGCAGCGTCTCGCCCTCGATGGTGATCTCCGTGCCCTCGCGGTCGTAGCCCTGGACGATCAATCGCGCCGGGCGGGTCACCCGCGCCGTGAACCCGGGGAGGCTCAGGCAGCCTTCCTCTTCCCGCTGGGCGCCCTCCTGCTCGACGACGCGGGGATTGACGACGGTGACGAGATCGCCGATGGACCGTCCGGCCGAGGGGTCGGCGACGAAGACGCGCAGCCCGACGCCCACCTGCGGCGCGGCCAGACCGACGCCGGGGGCGGCGTGCATCGTCTGGATCATGTCGTCGATCAGGGTCTGCAGGCCATCGTCGAAGTCGACCACCCGGCGGGCCGGCTGGTGCAGGGCGTCGGCGCCGTGGCGGAGGATGGGGCGGATCAATCGGATTGCCCGTCCGAATCGGCGTTGCGCCCGTCGTCGGCCCCCAGCTCGCGCAGCACCTCGGCGCTGTTGCCGGCGGGGTACCGGCTGGGATCCTGGATGCGGGCGCGGGTCGCCTCGGCCGCCCGCGCGAGATCGAGCGGGGTCCGCCCCGCGTCGTCCTTGGCGTCGAGGTCCGCGCCGTGCCCGGCGAGGAACCGCACCACGGTGGTGAAGTTCCGTTGCGCGGCGGCGTGCATCGCGGTGTCACCCCGCAGGTCGGCGGCGTTGGCGTCGGCCCCGTGCTCGATGGCGGTCCGGACCGCGGCCATCACCTTGCGCTCGTCGTCGTCGGGGCGGCGCAACGCGCTGTTGAAGAAGCGCCCGCGGTTGGCCGGTCCCCGCGCCGCCGCCACCAGGGGAGGCACGAAGCCGCCGGCGACGTGGGGCGGCCCCACCCCGCCCGCGCGCTCGAAGACCGGCCGCCAGCGCTCCAGGGTCGTCAGCCGGGGGTCGGCGCCGGCCTCCGCGAGCTGGCGCATGACGTCGGCGTCGTGGAACCACGCGGCGAGCCAGTAGGGCGTCGCGCTGACGAGGGCCGGGGCGAACGCCCAGTCCTGGCTCGCGCGCCGCACCGGGGTCCCCGCGCGCAGCCGCAGGTTGGGGTCGGCGCCATGGGCCAGCAAGGTTCGCACGAGCCGCCGGTCGCCGCGAAGCACGGCCGCGTGCAGGGCGGTGTAGCCGCCCCCGATGCCGTTCGGATCGGCGCCGCGCTCCACCAGGCGCGCGGCGAACGCGCCCTGACCGCTGAGGGCCGCGAGGGCGAGGGGCGCCGCTCCGGTCGGGGCCGCGTTCTCCAGGTCGGCGCCGCCGTCGAGCAGGATTCCCGCCGCCGCGACGCGGCCGTGCCGCGCCGCGAACAACAGCGGCGTGAACCCGCCCCGGTTCCACACGACGCCCTGGTCGTACTGCGATCCGTTGGTGCTCTCGGCGTGCATCATCCGCGGGCGCACCTTCGAGCGGGCCTCGACGTCCGCCCCGTGGCGCACCAGGACCGCGACGACGTCGTCGTGCCCCTGCGCCACCGCCCACATCAGCGCGGTCTGGCCGCGCGAACTCTCCACGGCGTTCACGTCGGCCCCGGCGGCGACGAGGGCCCGCACGCCGTCCGCGGTGCCGGCCCGGGACGCGGTCATGACCGGCGTCTCGCCCTCCGGCAGCGCCACGTTCGCGTCGGCGCCGGCCCCGAGGAGGCGCTCGATCATCGCCGCGCTGCCGTTCTCGGCCGCGAGCCAGAGGGCCGTCGCGCCGAGCTCGTTGGTGGCGTCGACGGCGGCCCCGGCCGCGAGCAGCAGCCCCGCGACGTGCAGATCGTCGCGGAACGCGGCCCAGTGCAGGGCAGTGGCGCCGTCCGGCTGGCGCTGGTCGACATCGGCGCCCTCCTGCAGCAGGCGTTCGACCGCGGCGGCGTCGGCCGCCCTGGCGGCGGCGATCAGCGGGAGCTCGTCGGCGTTGGCGCGGGCCGGGGCGGCGGCCGAAAGGAGCAATGCGGCCAGAGCGACGAGGACGCCGATTCGCGGCATCGTTCGGCTCGCGGGGATGTTGGCGCTCATCGAGACTTCTCCTGGGTCTCTCGGATCCGGACGGGCCACGGACCCGCCTCGCGTCAATGGGACGTGGCGATTGCCGACCATGGTACCGCAGGTGCGGCCCGTGGTGGAACCCCCGGGGGTACCCCGCGCCGCTTGCGCATACGCGGCGCCGCCGGCCGGATCGGGGGCGTCCGGCGACCCCGTGGAGTCCCGGCGGCCCCGTGGAGTCCCGCCCCCCCGGCAAGCCCGGTCGCGGCACGGCTCGCGGTTCGGGCACGGTCGGCCGCGGCGGGGTCGTCGGCGGCGGACGGCGGTGCTCGGGGGCGCGCTACGCGCGGACTGTCGGCGACGGTGGGTGCACGTCAGATTTGTGGAACCCGCCTCTGCCGCCGCGAGCACTTCGCCGAAAGCCACCCGTTCGCACGCCAACCTGGCCCCGAAATGCTCGCAACCGCGAATCTGCAACCTTCCTGACGTGCACCCGGCGACGGTCGCGTCGTTGACACGATCACGGAAAGCGGCGACACTATCCTGTCCCCGAGGGCAGGATGCGGAGGTCCGTTCGCGGGCGGCAGTTCAGGCGATTTGCCTCGCCGTGGGAATCCCGCCGGAGCGGGACGCCCCCGGTGCAATCCCGCGCTTCCGATCTGAGGGTGGGCGACATCCCATGACACGAGAGCATCCTCCGGCGTTCCGACGTTTCCTCGGCGGACTGGGTGCGGCGGTCGTCGCCGCCCTCGTGAGCACGCCGCCGGCCGCGGCGGCGGGGCAGCCCCCGGCGGGGGCGCAGGCGCCGGCGGTCTCGCCCCAGCGGGCGCTCCTCGACCGGTACTGCGTCACCTGCCACAACCGCGCGATCGTGGAGGGCGCCGGCGAGCCGCGGTCGGTGCTCGTCTCGCAGCTCCGCACGGTGGGGCTGTCGCTCGACACGGTCGACGTGGACAACGTCGCCGAGGACCCCGAGGTCTGGGAGGCCGTCGTGCGGAAGCTGCGCGTGGGGGCCATGCCCCCGCAGCCGCGCCCGCGCCCCGACAAGGCCGCCTACGACGGGTTCAGGCGATGGCTCGAGGACGAGCTCGACCGGGCGGCCGAGGCGAAGCCGAATCCGGGCCGCACCCTCGCGTTCCACCGGCTGAACCAGACCGAGTACCGCAACGTCATCCGCGACCTCCTCGACCTCGACGTCGACGTCGGCGAGTGGATTCCCGCCGACGCGCCGGATCGGTTCGGCTTCGACAACAACGCCGGCGCCCTGTCCCTGTCGCCGTCCCTGTTCGAGCGCTACGTGTCGGCGGCCCGCAAGATCAGCCGGCTCGCCGTCGGCGAGCCGCCGGCCGGCGGGGTGGTCATCGCCACCCACGAGATTCCCCTGAACCTGGTCCAGGAGAACCAGCAGAGCGAGGACCTGCCCTTCGGCTCGCGCGGCGGCGCCGCGGTGCGGCACCACTTCCCGGTCGACGGCGAGTACCTCATCAAGCTGCGCCTGCGCACCAACTACGTGGGCTACGTGCGCGGCATCGACCAGTCGCACGACGTCGAGATCCGCCTCGACGGCCGGCGCATCCGGAAGTTCACCTTCGGCGGCGACGCCCCCGGCATGCCCGCGCCCATGAGCTTCGCCGGCAACATCCGGGGCGACATCGAGTGGGAGTCGTACTCGCTGCACGCCGACGACGGCCTCGAGGTGCGCATCCGGGTCGACGCGGGGCCGCACGTCATCGGGGTGTCCTTCCCGCGCGAGACGTGGGAAGAGGAGGGCGTGCTGCAGCCGCGGCAGTCGGGCTTCGCCCTCGCCGTCAACGACATGCCCGACAGCAACCCGGCCCTCGACCACGTGCAGATCCACGGCCCGTTCACGGTCGACGGCCCCGGCGACACTCCGACGAGGCGCCGGCTGTTCACGTGCACGCCGGCCAGCGAGGCCGACGAGCGGCCCTGCGCGGCCGAGATCCTGGGCACCCTCGCGCGCCGCGCGTACCGGCGCCCGGTGACGGACGACGACGTCGACACGCTGCTCGACTTCTTCGACATCGGCCGGCAGGGCGGCAGCTTCGACGCGGGCATCGGCCTCGCCCTCGAGCGGGTGCTCGCGGATCCGGAGTTCCTCTACCGCATCGAGCACGACCCCGTCGACAGCCCGCCCGACGCGATCTACGCCATTCCCGACCTCGACCTCGCCTCGCGGCTGTCGTTCTTCCTGTGGAGCAGCATTCCCGACGACGAGCTGCTGGCCGCGGCCGAGGACGGCTCGCTCGGCGACCCCGCGGTCCTCGAGCGGCAGGTGCGCCGCATGCTCGCCGACCCGCGGGCGGCGGCCCTCGTCGACAACTTCGCGGGGCAGTGGCTGCACTTCCGCAACCTCGAGGGCGTCTATCCCGACCCGCTCATCTTCCCCGAGTTCGACGACAACCTGCGCGAGGCCTTCGAGGCCGAGACGAGCCTGTTCATCGGCAGCCTGATCCGGGAGGACCGCAGCATGCTCGACCTGCTGCGGGCCGACTACACCTTCGTCAACGAGCGCCTCGCCGCCCACTACGGCATACCGAACGTCTACGGGAACCGCTTCCGCAAGGTGACCCTGCCGGAGGACGAGTGGGCCGGGCTGCTGAGCCACGGCAGCGTGATGACCGTCACGTCCTATCCCAACCGGACGTCGCCGGTGCTCCGCGGCAAGTGGGTGCTCGAGAACCTGCTCGGCGCTCCGCCCCCCGAGCCGCCGCCCGACGTGCCGACCCTGGAAGAGGAGAACGAGGAGGGTGAGCCGCTCACCATGCGTCAGTCGATGGTGCGGCACCGCGAGGACCCCGCGTGCTCGGTGTGCCACGCGCCGATGGACCCCATCGGGTTCTCGCTCGAGAACTTCGACGCCATCGGCCGGTGGCGCGCCACCACCGCCGGCGTGCCCGTCGACGCCTCGGGGGTCCTGCCCGACGGCGCCGCCTTCGAGGGCCCCACCGGCCTCCGCGATCTCCTGCTCGCGAGGCCCGGAGACTTCGTCGGCACCGTCACCGAAAAGCTGATGGGCTATGCGCTGGGGCGTGCGATCGAGTATCATGACGCTCCAATCGTCCGGAAGATCGTGCGTGAAGCGGCCGGCGACGACTACCGCTGGTCATCCATCGTCCTCGGAATCGTGAAGAGCACCGCGTTCAAGCTGCGGAGGTCCGACTCATGATCATCACCAGGAAAGCCATCCCGCGCCGCACCGTGCTGAAGGGCATCGGCGCCGGCTTGGCGCTGCCGTTGCTCGACGGCATGGTCCCCGCGTTCGCGGCCATCCGCAACAGCGCCGCCGCCCCCGTCCGCCGCTTCGGCGTCTTCTACGTGCCGAACGGGATGGCGATGAAGCACTGGACGCCCAATACCGACGGCCTGGGCTTCGAGTCGACCCGGCTGCTCAGCCACCTCGACGCATATCGCGACCAGATGACGGTGCTGACGGGCCTGAACGGGGTGCCGAGCAACGCCGGCGTCCACGCCAGCGCCGCCACCCGGTTCCTGACCGGCGTGACCCCGGCCCGCACCGAGTCGAACCTGCGCGCCGGCGTGTCAGTCGACCAGCTCATCGCGCGGGAGACGGCGAGGCACACCCAGCTCGGCTCGCTCGAGCTGGCCCTCGACAGCCGCGACGTGTCGGGCTCGTGCGACGTTGGCTTCAGTTGCACCTACACCAGCAACATCTCGTGGCGCAACGAGACCACGCCGCTCCTCGGCGAGAACAACCCGCGCGCGGTCTTCGAGCAGCTCTTCGGCGACAGCGGGTCGACCGACGCCGCGACCCGGCTCGACCGCATCCGCAAGGACCGGAGCATCCTCGACTCGGTGTCGGACAAGATCGGCGCCCTGCGACGCGGCCTCGGGCCCGCCGACCAGGTGCGGGTGAACGAGTACCTCGAGGCGGTGCGCGACGTCGAGCGCCGCATCCGGATGGCCGAGGCGCAGAGCGACCGCGAGCTGCCCGAGGTCGTCCAGCCCGCCGGCATCCCCGCGACCTACGGCGAGCATGCCAACCTGATGTCCGACCTGCTGCTGCTCGCGTACCAGACCGACCTGACGCGGGTCGGCACCTACATGATGGCGCGGGAGATCAGCGGCCGGACGTATCCCGAGATCGGAGTGCCCGACTCGCACCACCCGACCTCGCACCACCGCGACGACCCGACCCTCTACGAGAAGATCGCGAAGATCAACGAGTATCACCTGTCGCTGTTCGCGTACTTCCTCGAGAAGGCGAGTGCGACGCCCGACGGCGACGGCAACCTGCTCGACAACATGATGGTGCTCTACGGCGCCGGCATGTCCGACAGCAACCGCCACGACAACAAGGGCCTGCCCCTCGTGCTCGTCGGCGGCGGCGGCGGGAAGCTGCACGCCGGCGGACACCTGCGCTACGAGGACACGTCCATCTCGAACCTGCACCTGACGGTTCTCGACAAGATGGGCGTGCGCGTCGACAAGATGAGCGACGCTACCGGCCGGCTCGAGCTGCTGCCGGTGGGCTAGGCAGTTCCTCGACGCGGAGGATCGGCAGAGGCAACACCCTGGGCCCGGCATTCGTGCCGGGCCCTTTCTTTTGGAAGCGACACTTACGAAGCTGCAGGTGGACGAGGGTCGAGGCGAAGCAAAAAGCCCCACCAGTAAGTGGGGCTTTTCGTCATGATACGATGAAAGGTGGGTCGGGAGTTGACTAGGCTCCCGACCCCGTGCAGGAGGGGTGACCGAGTGGCAAGGTGCCCGGCTGACTACCGGAGGCTGCGTGCTAGCACCACGCACGTGGGTTCAAACCCCACTCCCTCCGCCTATTCGGTCCCGCGACCCGCCGAACCCTCGAATTTGAGGATAGCACGAGTGGGAGAGGGGTTGTCAAGATGTCAAGACCCCTATGGATGGTTTCCATCTGCGGGCGTACCCGGACCAAGGGGCTACAGACGTCGGTGAGTCCGGAACCGGCGGAGGGGCCGGCGCGGCCAACGAGGGAGGGCAGAATGGAGAGACTGCGCACGGGATTGCTGGCGGGCGGGGTGGCGGCGATGTTCGCCGGGGCGACCGGCCTGGCCGTCGAGCTGCAACAAGGCGCCAGCGAGGTGGAGCTCGACGCCGACGACATCGGGGGCGTCGTCACGAGCAGCGCCGGGCCCGAGGCGGGGGTCTGGGTGGTGGCCGAGACCACCGACTTGCCCACCCGCTTCATCCGCATCGTGGCCACCGACGACGAGGGCCGCTACGTGGTGCCCGACCTGCCCGACGCCACCTACGAGCTGTTCGTGCGCGGCTACGGCCTCGTCGACTCGCCGCGGGTCACCGCGACCCCCGGCCAGACCGTCGACCTCGAAGGGGTGGTGGCGCCCGACGCCCGCGCCGCCGCCGCCGTCTACCCGGCCGCGTGGTGGCTGTCGATGCTCGAGCTGCCCGAAGGCGAGCAGTCGCAGCAGGAGCTCGGCAGCCGGGTGACCGGCTGCATGAACTGCCACCAGGTGGGCAACCGCGCGACGCGCGAGATTCCCGGCGACATCCTCGACGCCGCCGACTCGCACCTCGCGGCGTGGGACCGCCGGGTTGCGATGGGGCCGATGGGCGCGAGCATGGCCGGCATGTGGGGGGGCCTCGGCGAGCAGCGCCGCATGTTCGCCGACTGGAGCGAGCGCATCGCCGCCGGCGAGGCGCCCGCCCAGACCCCGCCCCGGCCGGCCGGCATCGAGCGCAACGTCGTCGTCACCCTGTGGGACTGGGGCACCGCGACCGACGGCCGCACCGACAGCGCCGCCTCGGACGTGCGCGACGGCACCGTCAATGCCGACGGGCTCGTCTACGGCGTCGTGCAGCCCAGCGACATCCTCGCCGTCCTCGACCCCGTCGAGCACCGGGCCTTCAACATCGACATCCCGTCCGGCGGCCCCGTCATCCAGGGGCAGACCCCCGAGTCGCCGTACTGGGGCGACGACCCCGTGTGGGCCCGGCAGTCCGACCCCCGCAGCGTGGCCATGGACGGCGACGGGCGGGTGTGGCTGACCGGCCGCGTCCGCGCCCCCGGCGAGCAGCCCGAATTCTGCACCGACCCCGCCAACGCCTTCGCCGCCCACTACCCGATCGCCCAGGCCACGCGGCAGGTGTTCATGTACGACCCCGAGACCGAGGCGTTTTCCGAGATCGACACCTGCTTCTCGGCCGACCACAACCAGATCGGCGAGGACGAGCGCATCTACTACGGGTTCCAGAACGGGCTCGGCTGGATCGACATGGAGATCTGGGACGAGACCGGCGACGCCGAGGCGGCCCAGGGCTGGTGCCCCGGCGTCGTCGACACCAACCAGGACGGCGTCATCACCACGGGGTGGACCGGGCCCGACGAGCCCGTCGACCCGACCCGCGACCACGCCATCCGGTTCGGCTGCTACTCGCCGGCCGTCAACCCCGCCGACGGCAGCGTGTGGTGCTCGGGCAACGGCCGCAACCAGCGCCAGCTCGTGCGCCTCGAGATCGGCGACAACCCGCCCGAGTCGTGCACGGCCGAGCTCTACGAGCCGCCCCCCTCGGTCATGAACCCCGGCGCCTACGGCAGCGGCGGCCTTCACATGACCACCGAGGGCGTGGCGTGGCAGGACTGGCGGGGCAGCGGCCACTTCGCGCGCTTCGACCGCGGCCGGTGCGAGGACATCTCGGGCCCGCAGGCCGACGGGCAGGGCTGCCCCGAGGGCTGGACGTTCTTCCGCATGGACAAGCCCGTCTACCAGAACGCCGAGGCGTTTCCCATCAACTCCGACGAGAGCTACCTCACCCAGGTGGACCACCACGACGTCCTCGGCCTAGGGCGCGACGTGCCCCTCTACGGCGTCGTCAACACCGACTCGCTCGAGGTCTTCAGGCCCGACACCGAGGAGTTCGTCACCCTGCGGGTGCCCTACCCCCTGGGCTTCTTCTCGCGGTCGTCGACCGGCCGCGTCGACGACCCGACGGCGGGGTGGAAGGGCAAGGGGCTCTGGTCGAGCTACTCCAACTACGCGGCCTGGCACCTCGAGGGCGGGCCGGGGACGAACCAGAAGGTCATCAAGTTCCAGATCCGGCCCGACCCGTTGGCGCACTAGCTGCGCGCGGGCGGGTCGCCTCCCGTGCCCGGCGCGTGGCTGCGGGGGCATGACCTTGCGCGGGACCGGCGGCGCGACCGAGTGCCGCCGGCTGTTTCCTCAGAACCGGCTTCCATTCGCGCCGCCGGCCTTGCGGGAAGCGTGCGACGAGTATCGCGAGCTTCGACGGTGACCTGCGAACGCCCGGGAGCGGGCGGTCCACCCGTCGGCGCCGGCGCGTGACGGATGGGAGCCGGCCGAGGGCATGAAGCGGATCCTCCTCACGTCCCGGGTACGCCCTGCCGGATAGCGGGCGGGCCGGCCGGCAGCACCGCCTCGGAACGGGCCGCGCCGCACGAGCGGTCGGCCCGGCCGCGTCGGACCTCGATTTCAAGAAAGCGCGCGCATCCCGCGGGGCGGCGCGCGCAGTTCCTGCAACGTCCTACGAGTCGCCCCTCGCGATACCTCTCCAACAGACTGGGTTCCGCCGCCGGGCTCTTCCGGCCGGCATCTTGCATTGCTGGCGATGCTCATCAGATCCCGGTGCGTGCGTTCATGTGGACGTAGGTGACCGTCGGTCCCGGTCTCGCTATCGGGCCGTCACCGGGACGACTCTCGTTGGAGCGTCCGTCTCGATGGGCGGCACCCGCGTCCGAGTCGGGATGCGGACATGGCCGAGAGCCCGACGACGGCGGCCGGAACTCGTGTCGGAGGAGAACAGTGGGAGGCAACAGCCATTCGGACGATCTGGGACTCCTGGGCCGGAGCGACGCGATGGCCCGCCTGCGCGGCAGCCTGCGGCGGGTCGCCGAGTCGCCTTTTCCGGTCCTCGTGACGGGCGAGAGCGGCTCCGGCAAGGAGCTGGTCGCGCGCGGCGTGCACCGGCTGAGCGGCCGTCCCGAGCGCCGTTTCGGGGCCGTCAACTGCGCCGCCCTCACCGACGACCTCGTCGAGGCCGAGCTCTTCGGCTACGTCCGCGGGGCGTTCACCGGCGCCGTGACCGACCGCGCGGGACTGTTCGAGGCGTGCGATCGGGGCACGCTGTTCCTCGACGAGGTGGGGGAGCTGTCGCCGCGTGCGCAGGCCAAGCTGCTGCGCGTGCTGCAGGACGGCGAGATTCGCCGCGTGGGGGACACGGTGCCGCGCGCGGTCGACGTGCGGGTCGTCGCGGCCACCAACCGCCCCCTCGAGAGCGACGTCAGGACCGGCCAGTATCGCCAGGACCTGCTGTACCGGCTCGACGTGCTCCGCCTCGAGGTGCCGCCGCTCAGGGACCGCGGCGACGACGTCGTGCTTCTCGTCGACCACTTCTGGCAGCGGGCGCAGTCGCTCACCGGGAGCCGGGCCGCGCCCGCCCGATCGACCCTGGAGGCGTTGGCCCGCTATCACTGGCCGGGCAACGTCCGGCAGCTCGAGAACGTCGTCGCGGCGCTGGTCGTCCGCGGTCCCCGGAGCGGGGTGGTGGGACCGGCCCTGCTGCCGACCGCGATCACCGGCGGGGCGAGCGGGCCTGACGGCACGCCGACCCTGCACGAGGCACGGCAGGTGTTCGAGCGCCGCTTCGTCAGCGGCGCCCTCGCGCAGGCCGGCGGCCGCCGCACCAAGGCGGCGTCGGCGCTCGGCGTGACGCGGCAGGGGCTCGCCAAGCTGCTGAAGCGGCTCGACCTCGAGGATCCGTCTCGCGCCGCGGTGCGGTGCAGTGACGACACGCGCTACGGCGAGCCGCCGGAGGCGTGAGGGGGTCGGGAGGCAGCGATGGTGGTGCGCCGTTGCATGAACACGAACGGTGGAGACGGAAGCGAGGGCCCGGAAGGGCGCGGTTTCCATATGGTAGTCTGGGTGAGCTGGAGGTTCAGGTGCGAGCAATCGCCGCTGCCGTGGTGCTGATGACATGGGGCTGTGCGTCGGCGGTGGATGAGCCGGCGGCGTCGACGGTAGCGCCGCCACCCGTGGGCGCGCCTCCAGCGTCCAGTGGATTCACACCGGAGCAGACCGAGTTCCTGCGCTGGACCGTCCGGGAGGCGGTGGAAGATCTCCCGACCAGGGGCGACCTGGAGGTTCTCGAGCAGCGGCTCGAGCTGAAGATCGAGAGAGAGTCCAACAACCTCATCCGGTGGTTCGTGGGGACCGCTCTCGCCGGCGTCGGGGTCATCGCGGCGATCTTCTTCGGAGCTGCAGGGTTGGGCCGCGCCAGTCGAGCTGATGGATGATTGAGCGGAGTTGGAGCACCGGGCTTGTCGTGTGCGCGATGCTGTGCGCGACGGTTCCGGCCGGCGGGCAGGACCCCGGCAGGGTTGTTCCGGGACTGCGATGTCTGCCCGCAGATGGTGCCGCTGCCCGGCGGCGACGTGGCCCTCGGTCGGTACGAGGTGACCCTGGACGAGTACAGGGTCTTCGCCGAGGCGTCGACCGAGGTTGCCTTTGAGAACAACTGCTTCGGCCACGGCTCCGGGCGGCGCGAGAGCTGGCGGGATCCGGGGTACGTGCAGACGGGGCGACAGTGGCCTCGCCGTTCCAAGGTCACCCGGCTCGACGTGGTCGCGACGACCAGCACCCCTCGAGCTTGACGATTCGCCGGTCGTGGCGTTGACAATGCAATGATGGACGCGCAGGAACCGCTGAAGGGATGCCTCGCCCCCATCGGGCGCCAGGGCGACTCGATAAGCGAAGGCACGCTGCCGGCCGCGGAGGCTCGGGACCGGGTGCGCGTGGCGCGGCGGGCATTTCGTGACTACCACGCGCAGTGCTTCTGGTACCTGCGCCCCGACATGCAGGTCACCCTCGGCGATGTTCCGGAGATCGTCCGCGGGCTGCGCCGGAACGGTGGGCGGAAGGGGTTCCTCCTCGCGGCCCGGCTATGCCGTTGAGCACCGTCCAGGCGAACGTCCTCCGGCGCATCGCCGCGAACCGCAGTCCCGACAGCTACGTCGCGGGGGCTACCGTCCTCCACCGGGCGGAGGACACCCCGCGGTACTCGGCCGATCTCGACCTGTTCCACGATCTGGAGGACAGTGTCGCCCTGAGTGCGGAAACCGATACGGCGACGCTGCAGGCCGCCGGCTACGAGCTGTCGTGGCTGCTGCGCGCGCCTGCCTTCCACCGCGCCGTGGTCAGCGCGGACGGACAATCGCTGAAGATCGAGTGGGCCCAGGACAGCGCCTTCCGCTTCTACCCCGTGCAGGCGGACGAGCACCTCGGCTATCGCTTGCACGATGCCGACGCTGCCGTCAACAAGGTGCTGGCTCTGGCGGGCCGGAGCGAAGTCCGCGACTTCGTCGACGTCATTCATCTCGACGACAACCATCTTCCGCTCGGCGTCCTGGTCTGGGCCGCGTGCGGGAAAGACCCCGGCTTCACGCCGGAGTTCCTGCTGGAGCAGGCGGCGCGGCACGTCGCCTACACACAGGACGATCTGGATCGGCTCGCTCTCCGAGAACCTCTCGACCTCCGCGACCTGAAGCGGCGATGGATCGCCGCACTGGAACGAGCCCGAGTCCTGGTGGACGCACTCCCCCCCGACGAGGTCGGTTGCCTGTACGTAGGCCCCGACCGCCTTCCGGTCGCGCCGAATCCCGCGTCCGACGGATTCCACGCGCTGATCCGCCACCAGGGACGCGTCCGCGGCGCCTGGCCTTCCATCTCGCCCTATCGTCGCGGCTGACTGCGCTCGCCGTGTGCGCTGACGGCGACCCCCCCTCGTCACCGAAACGCCACGAGCACGCGGGGCCGCGCCGACCTCGCGCAGCGCGAGCGGGTCCGTGCCGTGCCACCGGCCTGCTTCATCGACCCGGCCCGTTCGCGCTACAGTAGAGGCACGTCCTCCGCGGACTGCCGGAAGAGGCCCACATGCGCCGAATGTTGCTCGTCGCCGTCGCCTTGGGCATCGCCTGGGGACCAGGGGGTGCAGCGGGGCAGGAGCTGGAGCACGTGTTCGTCGAGGTGCTGGACCGGGCGGGGCGGCCCGTCCCCGATCTGACCCCGGCCGACTTCGCCCTTCAGGAGAACAACGTCGATCTCGACGTCGTGTCGGTGCGTCGCGGCACGCCGCGCCCGATGAGCATCGCCCTGCTCGTCGACAACGGCGGCCGCGTCGCCGCGCCGGCCGAGCGGGACGCGCTGCGGGAGGGCCTGGCCGCCTTCCTGCGCACGCTGCCGCCGCGGCACGAGGTCTCCATCCATACCATCCGGGGCCGGGTTCGCCGCGTGGTCGGCCCGACGACCGACCGCGGCGACCTTGACGACGCGATCGGCCGCGTGCGCGTCGGGGCGCGCGCCCGGGTCGGACTGCTCGACAGCGTCCGCGAGGTCTCCGAGCGCCGCTACGAGGACGACGGACCGTTTCCGGTGGTCGTGCTGGTGCTGCCGAACGGCGACGAGGACAGCGGCGACGCCGGGAGCGACACCGACCTGCAGATGGCCCGGTTCGCCGCCGCGGGCATCATGGCGCACGCGGTGGTTCTCGAGCCGCGGAGCGCGCGGGACCGCGCCGGCGGGGAAGAGCCGCCCGTTCCCGGCGTCGCTCGGGACCTGACGCGGCTGCTCCGCGGGGTGTACATGACGCTGACGTCACGTACCCAACTGTCGTTGGGGCTGTCCCGGCTCGCGAGCCGGTTGGCCGCCGGCTACGAGCGGATGTCGATGCAGTACCGGGTGAGCTACGTACCGTCCGGCGCCGACGACGCGGAGATCATGGTCGGGGTGAGACGGATAGGCGTCGATGTTCGACCCTTGCCGCAGCTCCAGTTGCCTTGAGCTCGAGAGGGCGCCGCGGGCCCGGTTGTTCGGCCCTTGCCGCAACTCCGGTTGCCTCGGCCATCGCTTCCTGGTGCCGTCATGGCCGGAGGCATTCCGCTCACCGCTGAGTCAGGGGAGACCTCTGGCCACGCGGAAGCCGACCCTCGTGTCGTGGTGCTCGGGCCGGGCCCACGTTCGCGCATCCGGGTTCAGCTCCGAGTTCGGGCTGCGAAAGCTGGCGCCGCGCAGCACCTTTCGATCGCAGTCCCCGTCCCAGCAGTCGTCCGTCCACTCCCACAGGTTGCCCACCATGTCGAAGAGGCCGGCGTCGCTCGGAGCGTAGCCGCCCACTGGGCAGGCTCCGGGCTCGTTCCTGATGCGGAAGAAGCACCCCATGGGGCTGCCGGCGGCGCCTCGACCCCATTCGGCGCCGGTCGGCAGGCGGTACTGCCGGCCGGTCTCCAGCGACAGCCATCGCAGGTACGCCTGCGCCTGGTTCCAGCTCACGCACGCCACGGGATGCCGCTCGGTCGGCGACCTGCCCGAGTACCCCCATGGGCGCCACCAGGGGCGCGAACCGGGGCTCCCGCAATGCGCCTCGTCGCCGACGTCCGGCACCGCCTCGGCGAAGGCGCGGAACTCTCCCATGGTCACCTCGTACCGGCCGAGGGCCACGTCGTCCCCCGGCAGGGCGACCATCTCCGGGCAGTGGGCGCAGTCCTGGAAGCCGCCGGTCTGCGCAACCGGCGGCGGCGCGGGCCGCGGCTGTCCGCCCGCTCCGGGCTGCCCGTGTGCACACTGCATCAGGAGGGCGACCGCGGCGGGAACGAGAGCGCAGGCGATGGTGCGCCGCGGCCCTGGCAATCCAGATCCGTGGAACATGGGAAGTCTCCTTGGGCCCGTGATGGAATGCCGGGGCGGTGTCGAAGCCGATGCCGGCGGCTGCGCTTCCGCGGCGAAAACCGCGCCGACACCCGGACGGTTTGGGGTGAAGGTGAGCGCGGATTGCGTCGTGGCCGGGGCGAGGTCGCCTTCGTCACGAGGCTCCTGGCCGTGATGCCGCTCGAGGTCTCCGACCCGGGCATGACGTACCCTCGTGGGCTTCTGCACGCTCAGTGGTTCGGATCGACGATGAACACCTCGACCCCGCTCGCGTCCGCGAGCTCCCGGTGCGGGCTGGGGATCACGTGTCCCATGACGGCGGCCGTCGCTTCCTCCGCGAAGATCGCGTGAAGCGCTTCCGCGGACTCGCGCGCCCGTTCGACATCGCGCCGGTCGACGGTGTTGGACGCCTCAATGGCGACCCACACGGTTGCGCGGTCGTGCCGACGCTGCGCGCGCAGGATGAGGTCGGTCGCGAAGACGCGCACTTCCTGCCCGACCGTGATGCGATCCGCGTCGACCGCCTCGTACACCGCCTCCTGCAGCTCGCGGTCCGTGTGCGTCACGGCGCCGTGAACGATGTCCGGCCGGCGCAGGCCGAGCTTCTGGCTGACAAAGGCGCGGATCCACTTGTGCATCCTGACTTCGAGGCTGTCTCCCTTGAGGGCCGCCACGTCGATCTTGATCTCGGCGACGTCGCGCTCCAGGGTGCTGACCCGGCCCTGGAGATCGGCGACATCGCGCTTGATCTCGGCGACGTCGCGCTCGATGGCGTTCAGCCGCACCGGCATCCCCAGGAACTCGCCGGTAAGCATGGCGCGCAGGAGCATCTGCTGGGCGGCCGGATTCGCCTCGAGCTCGGCGATGATCCGCGCCACCAACGATTCCGGATCGAGCTGCCCGGCCGCCTGCGGAGACATCGTTTCAGTGTAGCACGCCGCGTGCGCCCGATGACCGCTTCGGCCGCCCGGTGCGCGAGAGGGAAGTGGAGACGCCGCCGAGAACGAAACCGGAGAGGTCAGCCTGACAGCGCCGGGAGCGCTCGTCCCACGAATCTGTCGTGCACCCTCGGCCGCCAGGCAAGCGGTCGTCGGGACACGCCGGTGCGACCCGTGACGGCCGGACCGTACCGCTGGCCAGGAGTCCGGGTCGCGGGGACGACGCTGGAGAGCGTCGAGCGGAACCGCACCCGCCCGGGGCGGGCTACCCGAACATCAGGTTGACGATGAACACGGCGCCGAGAATCCCGGCCGTGTCGGCGAGCAGGCACGCCGGCACGGTGTGGCGGGTGCGGCGGATGCCCACCGCCCCGTAGTACACCGCGAGGGTGTAGAACGTCGTCTCGGTGCTCCCCTGGAAGGTGCTGACCATGTACCCGACGACCGAGTCGGGGCCCTCCGCGGTCATGATCTCGGCCATCACCGCATAGGCCCCGCTGCCGGTGAGCGGCCGGAGGATGGCCATCGGCAGCGCCTCGGCCGGCAGCCCGATGAGCGCCGTCAACGGCGAGACCAGCGCCGTGATGAGGTCGATGCCCCCCGAGGCCCGGAACATCCCCACCACCACGAGAATGGCGACCAGGTAGGGGATGATGCGCACCGCCACCTCGAAGCCCTGCCGGGCCCCTGTCACGAGCGAGTCGTAGACGCGGACCCCGCGGGTCCAGCCGTACATGACGAGGACCGCCACCACCATCGGCAGCATCCAGGCTGACGTGACGGCGCCGAAGAGCTCGAACGGCGGGTCCGTCCGGTGCTGCCAGACGAAGCGGCCGAGGAGGACGCCGAGGGCGAGCCAGAACAGTCGTCCCATCCAGCGCCGGCCGGGCAGCGGCTCCAGGGCCTCCGGCGCGTCGTCGGTTTCGCCCTCGCCCGGGGCATCGTGACCCGCGGCGGCGTCCGGATCCGCGTTGCCGGTCGCGCTCGGGGAAATCTCCCGCGCCGGGGTCGGCTCGGTGCGCCGGTACACCGTCAGCCGACTGAGCAGGATGGCTGCGGTCACCCCGACGATGGTGGCGCAGCCGCTGGCGAACCACGTCGGGAAGAAGATGCCGACGGCATCCTCGGAGCCCACCGACGCCCGCATCGACACCACCCCCGACGGGAGGATGGCGAGGGCCGACGTGTTGATGGCGAGGAACAGGACCATCGCGTTGGTCGCGGTGCCGCGCTCGCCGTTCAGCTTGTCGAGCTCCTCCATCGCCTTGATGCCGAACGGGGTGGCGGCGTTCGCGAGCCCCAGCATGTTGGCGGCGATATTGAGGATCATGGCGCTCATCGCGGGGCTGTGCACGGGCACCCCCGGGAAGAGGCGCTGCATGACCGGCCCGACCAGCCGCGCGAGGTGCCGCAGGGCGCCGGCGTCCTCGATGACCCGCATCAGCCCGAGGAAGAACGCCATCAGGCCGATGAGCCCGATGGCGAGGTCGACCGCGCCCCGGGCCGACGAGACGATGGCGTCGGTCAGGGCCTGCATCTGGCCCGTCAGCGCGGCCAGGAACACCGACGCGAGCGCCGCGAAGACGATGAGGCCGTTCAGCATGCGTGGGCCGTGGGGAACAGGGCGGGGGACGGTGTCGTCGGCATGGTGGCTGCTCCGGACCAGCCTGACCGGCCTGCTTCACCGGGATGCGGCCGAGCCTCGCGGCTCGGCCCGCCGGCGGGCTCGGCCAGGGTGACTTCCGTCATCGTGCCAGGTGGTCGCGCGGTGGTCATTCCACGAACACGCCCACGGGGTTCCAGAGGACATCGGTGGCCCGTCGGCGCACCAGCGGATCCGGGCGAGACTTCCCGCATCGTCCCGGGCGGGTCGGTCGTGCCGTACTTCACTCTCCGAACACGCTCACGGTGTTGCGGAGGGCGTCGGTGGCCCGGATGACGACCGGCCCGGCGCCGGCCCCGTCGAGCACCACCTCGAAGCGCTCCACGAGCCCGTCGGGCACCCCGTCGAGGGGGTAGACGACCCGCCAGTCCTCGTTGCCGGCCGCGAACTCGACCCGCTGCACCGGCGACTGCGCGTCGCGCACGGTGAACGGCAGGACGACCCGGCCGCCCTCGCGCCGCCGCGCCCCCACCTCGATGCGGGGCGGGGCGTTGTCGACGTCGAAGACGGGGCTGTCGCGCTCGCCGACGAGGGCCGCGCCGGGGGCGTTGCCCGCGGCGTCGGACGCGCTGACGCGCACGCGGTAGGCGCCGTCGGGGATCGTCGTGGTGTCCCACGCGAACACCGTCGCCCGCAGCCCCGTGCGCAGGACGTGCCACTCGGTGTCGCCGTCCCGCTGGTAGGACACCGAGAACTCCAGCGGGTCGCGGTTCTCGTCGCTCGCCTGCCAGCGGAAGGTCTGGATGCCCTTGCGATAGCCCTCGCGGCCCACGGTGGTGGCGGGCGTGGGGGACGGCCGCTCGTCGAGCCCCGCGAGGGGCGGGTCGCCGGTGCCGAGCGACTGCTGGAAGACGGTCCCCGGCGGGTGCACCGTCAACTGCGTGACCTCGGGCCGCAGGTTCCGCGGCAGGTACGCGGCGGTCACCGCGCTCAGCACCGGCGACGCGTCGCCCCCGCCGTACAGGGTCGCCCGCCACTGCAGGTAGCGCGCGTTGGGGCTGGCGATGGGCGAGCCCGACGCCTCGGTGTAGGCGTCGGACCACGGGCTCCAGGTGTCGTTGGGAATGGCGGTGTTGCCCGATCGGCTCGCGAGCTCGATGCGGCTGCCCGGGGGCGCCACCCCTCGCCAGCGGATCGAGCCCCAGCGGGCCGCCGCCCCCGCGTCGTGCACCTCGGACTGGTAGGTGCCGCGGGCGGCCAAGCGGCCCGCCATGCGCAGGACCCTGCCGGGGTTGGCGGTGGCGTACCACAGCGACCCGTCGGTCGCGGGCAGCAGCCGGGTCACCTGCCGGGCCGGGGCCTGGCCCGAGAGGACCGCCCGGGGCGGGTCGCCCGACACGCGATAGAGCTTGCCGTTGGGCCCCGTGCCCACGACCAGCGCCCCCCGGTCGTCGAAGGCGGCGTCGAACGGCGTGTCGAGGCTCGACCGCCACAGCCGGTCCCACAGCCCGTCGGCGGTGATGCGGTACACGGCGCCCTTCTCGCCGGTGCTCGCGGACGACGTGGTCGAGGCCGGCGTCGTTGTGGGCGTTGCGCTGCCCGCGACCACGACCGCGGAGACGCTGGTGGTCACCGAGACCGTCGGCACCGGGGCCGCCGCCGCGGCCGGGGCCGGAGCCGGGGTCGCCGCCGCTCCCGGCGCCGGCTGGCCGCTCACCGCCACCGCGAGCAGCGAGCCGTCGGGCTGGGGCCGCAGCGAGCGGATCTCCTCGTACGGCGAGTCGAGCAGCACGAACGCCCGTCCCGTCGGGTCGATGCGCAGCACCTGGCCGGGCGACTCCGTGCCCGCCAGGAGGGTGCCGTCGCCGGCCACCGCGAGCGAGAGGACGTGGGCGGCGTCGCTGGCGTAGAGCAGGGCGGGGCTGCCGCCGGCCGGCATCCGGTAGATGCGGGCGGGGTTGCCGGTGGCCACGAACAGGGCGCCGTCGCCGTCGACGGCGAGGGCCCAGACGTAGGTCTCCTCGGGATCGAACGCCACCGTCGCCTCGCCGCCGGGGGTGACGCGGTACACCCGGCCCCCGGGGGAGGTGCCCGCGTAGACGCCCCCCTCGCGGTCGGCCGCGAGGGCGTGAACGTCGAGCTCGTCGGCGTCGAGGACGACGGTGCCGGCTCCGTCGGCCCCCAGCCGGTAGAGGCGCCCGTCGGTGCCGCTGCCCATCCAGAGGGCGCCGTCCGTCGCGTGCGCGAGCGACCACAGGGCCGGCTCGGGGGTCTCGAGCACGGTGTCGGTGGCGGGGCCCAGCCGCAGGCGGCCCTCGTCGTCGACGGACAGGGCGTCGACCTCGCCGCGCAGGAGCTCGGCCTGCGTCGACACCTGCCAGAAGACCGGCGACGACCCGGTCAGGGTGGCGGCGGCGGCGACGAGCGCCATCGGGAGGAGGCAGCGTTTCATCAGGAGCCCAGGTCCAGATCGAGGACGCGGGCGCCGGAGACGACGCGGTCCAGGGGCACCTCCCACTCGCGCAGGGCGGCGCTGCTCATCCGCGCGAGGCCGGCGGCGGGACGGTCGGCCCCCAGCACGTCGAGCACCGAGCGGGGGAGCGAGGGCAGCCGGCGGCCGTTCACGACCGCCCCGGCGTCGGCGCGCCGGAGCTGCACGTAGAAGCGGTCGTTGCGCCGCGCCGTGTTCAGGGCGTCGATGAGATGGCGGAGGCTCGTGGGGCGCGCCGCCAGCCCCGCCTGCTGCCGCTCCTCGCGGGCGAGGGTCGCGCCGTCGGCCACCAGCAGCCGGACCCGGCCGCGCGCCGCCGACGGCAGGTCGACCATGACCGTGCGGACCTCGACCTCGCCGTCCCGGGCGCGGATGGCGAGGCGCAGGGGGGCCGTCCGTCCCGGCCGCGGGCGCGGGTCGTCCAGCCAGACGCGCTCCAGCTCGGCCGTCCGCGTGCCGTCGCGGGCGGTGACCGACACGTCCACCCGTTCGACCGTCACCGGCTCGATCCCGTTGTCGACGAGCGCCGTCAACGGCCCCGCCACGTAGGCCGAGGCGAGCACGGTGGCGGCGTTGCCGGCGAAGGTCTCCTCGAACCGGGCGGCCGGAAGCCCCGCCAGGGTCACCTCTCCCCGCACCGCGTAGGTCGCCGCCCCCACCTGGCGGTTGTGCGAGAACAGGGTGTTGAGCATCGCGTTGTAGGCGAGCAGGGGCGTGAAGATCGCGTCGTCGACGACCTCGAACTCGAAGGTGTCCGTCCGTTCCCGCTCGGGCGCGTCGAGGGTGATGCGGACGGGCACGAGCCGCGGTCCCGGGCCCAGGCGGCCGGCGATGCCGCTCGAGCGGTCCTGGTCGAAGGTGCCGAGGGTCTCGCCGACGGTGGCGATGCGCGACGAGATCAACTGGCTGGGGAGCACCGTGTGCACCCAGGCGCGGGTCATCGGGAAGCGCGACGCGCCGAGGTTGTAGAAGGGGTGCCCGAACGCGTACACCCGGTCGCCCTCCACGAGGGTGACGGTGCCCGTGCCCGCCATCGACAGGTCGCCCTGCATCAGGCTCACGCCCACCGCGTCGCCGGCCTGGAGCGGTGCGTCGGACTGCGCCGTCCCCCCCGCCACCGTCCCGCCCACGACGGGGGCGAGGCCGGCGGGGCCGAACATCGCCGCGATGCGGTCGAACGCGGCCGGCGTGAAGCCGCTCAGAGTGAGGGGCGTGGCGATGGGGCGCAGGCGGACCCCGTAGGAGGCCCCCGTGCCGGCCGGCAGCCCCACCGCGTCGACGTCGCCGGGACGCGCCGCGAACGGCTCCGGCCGCGCGAGGCGGGTCGACAGCAGGCGCGTCAGGCTGTCGGCGGCCAGCGGGAGGGTCAGCTCGGGGGCGGCGCGCGCGGTCCGGGGCGGCCCCGGCGTGTCGTCACGGAGCATCTCGTCGATCGGCGTGATGCCGGCGATGGTCTCCTTGGGGAACGAGCCCAGGGCGTAGGAGACGGCGCCGACGAGCCGCCCGTCGATGTACACGGGGCTGCCGCTCATGCCCTGGATCACCCCGCTCCCGGCCAGCGGCCCCCCGTCGAGGCGGGCGAGGACGAGGTTGCGGCGGGGCCCGAACGAGTTCTCGAGCACCCCGATGATCTCGGCCGTGAACTCGCTCCGCTTCGCGCCGTCGAAGACGGTGAGGCCCGTGCCCCGCATGCCCGCCCGCACCTCGTCCACCGGCATGGTGACGGTAGCCGCGGGCAGCACCGCGAGGAAGCAGCCGGCCGTGAGGGCGAGAGCCAGGAGCGGCCTGTTCGGATTCATGTAGAGATGGCCGGAGGTGCGCCGGAACGAACCCCTATTGCGCCGGAACGAGACCCTTATAGCGAAGGAAGTGCTGACGGGTCAAGCAGAAGGGCTCGGCCGGGTGCACGTCAGATTCGTTGGAGAGCCTCAGGCTGCCTTGGTGGCTCTTCGTTCCCGGAAGTCTCGAAGCAGCGGCGGAGCTTCCGGCCGTGCCGCGCGACGTCGGCGTCGGCCTCCGCAATGGTCCAGCCCATGCCGGTCCCCACGATGCTGACGTGCCCCGGGCCGGCCGCGATGCCGCCGACCGCCGAAGATCGCGGTCCGGCGGCCCGTGGTGAAGCCCCGCGTTGCGCCGGGAGTGGCGGGATGCATCGCCGCTCGAATGCAGCGGGGACTCTTGCCACGGGGTGCCAGGCGTTCCGGAACGGGCAGTTCCATCCAACCGTCGTCGGGCGGGTTCACTGCAGTCCCGGACTTGTCGTCCGAGCGGTGCGATCCGTTGTGATAGGATCTTGCGCGGGAGTCGGCGTGGAGATCGCAACGCTGATCGCGGCGGTCGTCGGGGGCGTGACCGGGCTGGTCAACACGGTCGCGATCATCCTGGTGAACGGCAAGGTCGACGGCCTGACCGGTCGCGTGGACGTGCTTCAGGATGCGGTCATGAAGCGGCAGCCGTGAGGGTCGGCGTCTCGGCGCGGCTGCATCGGGACGACGTGACGCGCCCTCGGGTGGGGGCGGCGGGGCGGTGACAGGGTGCCTCAGGTGTTGGAAGAGCGGACTATCGCGCGGCGGCACGGCCTCGTTCCGGCATGCGGCGGCGGAGCCCGCGCCTGGTGGGGCTACTGGTTTACCCGGCCCGGAGAGGTGCGTCTGCCCGCCTGACCACAGCCACAGCAGAACGCGACAGCCTCTCCGGCCCCCGGTTGGAGAGGCTTTTTTTGTGCGAGGACTTTTCCCGATGACCCGGGCTCGACTGTGCGCCACCGTGACGGCCGGGACCACCGCCGGCCTGCGGGCCGCGCGGGACGCGGCGAGCGGCGCCGACCTCGTCGAGCTGCGGCTCGACGGGGTGGGGGACCTCGACGTCGACGGCGCCCTCGCCGGCCGGTCCGGCCCGGTCGTGGTGACGTGCCGGCCGGTCTGGGAGGGCGGCCGGTTCGCGGGCTCGGAGGAGGAGCGGCGGCGCATCCTCGCCCGGGCGTTCGAGCTCGGCGCCGACTGGGTGGACCTGGAGTGGCGCGGGGGGTTCGAGAAGCTCGTCGCGGAGCGGCGGGGCCGGAACGTGGTGCTGTCGGCGCACGACTTCGAGGCGACGCCGGACGACCTGGAGTCGCGGTACCGGGCGATGCGGGCCACCGGGGCCGAGGTGGTCAAGATCGCCGCCCGCAGCCGCTCGGCCGCCGACGTCGTGCGGCTGCACCGGCTCGGGCGCAGCGCCGGGGACGAGGCCACGGTGCTGGTGGGGATGGGGCCGATCGGCGTGCCCACCCGCCTGCTGCCGGGCCGCTTCGGGTCGGCCTGGACGTACGCCGGCGACGGCGCGGCCCCCGGTCAGGTCCCCCTGTCCGACATGATCGGGCGCTACCGCTGCCAGCGCGTGACGGCGTCGACCGCGATCTACGGGGTCGCCGGCGCCCCGATCGCCCACTCCCTGTCCCCGGTCATGCACAACGCGGGCTTCGCCGAGGCCGGGCTCGACGCCATCTACGTCCCCTTCGAGGCCGCCGACGCTGACGACCTCATGGCCCTCGCGCAGGCGCTCGACGTGAAGGGGCTCAGCGTCACCGCCCCCTTCAAGGAGTCGATCCTGAGCCACGTCGTCGACGTCGACCCCGTGGGCCGGCGGACCGGCGCCGTCAACACGCTGCGCGCCGGCGACGGCGGGTGGCGGGGGCTGAACACCGACGTGGCCGGCCTGCTCGCGCCGCTCGAGGCGCAGGGCGGCGTCGGCGGGCTCCGCTGCTGCGTGCTCGGGGCCGGGGGCGCGGCGCGCGCGTCCGTCGTCGCCCTCGCGCGCCTCGGCGCCCGCTAGGTCACGGTGGCGAACCGCACGGCCGGGCGCGGCGAGGGGCTCCGCCCGCTCGCCGGCGGCTCCCTCCCGCTCTCGGTCTGCCCGCTCGACGCCTCATCCGGCGATCTCCGCGCGGCGCTGTCCGAGGCCTCGCTGGTGATACACTGCACGCCGCTCGGCATGCGGCACGGCCCCGACGAGACCAGGAGCCCGCTCCCACGCTCGGCGTTCCGCTCCGGGCAGGTGGCGTTCGATACCGTCTACACCCCGGAGTGGACGCCCTTCCTCCGGGAGGCGTCGCGCGGCGGGGCGCGCGCCGTCGGCGGGCTGTCGATGCTCGTGCACCAGGGCGCGGCCTCGTTCCGGCTGTGGACCGGCGTCGAGCCGCCCCTCCGGGTGATGTTCGACGCGGCCCGCGGGGCGCTCGGGGACCGGTAGCGGGGCGGGGAGGGCGCGGCGTGGAGATCGGCGTGCTGCTGGTGGTGGCCGTCGGCGTCTTCCTGGGCTTCCTCGTGCTGCAGGGGACCTTCGCCGCGCGCGCCTGGCGCGAGCGCATCGCCGCGGGCGATCTGGGCGTGCTCCGCGAGGCGCTCGACGCGGCCTTCGAGTCGTGGCGGGAGATGCGGCCGCCGAAGGGGATGCCGTCCTCCGACTGGGCGGCGCTCGCCTCGGCCGAGCTCGTCGCCGCCGACCGCGACCGCGCGCGCGCCTCGCTCATCGCCGACGCCGACGTGCGCGTGGTCTCGGGCGGGCGGCGCGAGGTCGCCGGCCCTCTCGCCGTCGGGCGGCGCGTCGCGCTGCGCATGGCGGAGCGCCTGCTCTACGAGATCCCGCACGTC
>JAJEFC010000223.1 GCA_022820675.1 Vicinamibacteria bacterium
GGTGGGCCTGGCCGGCGCGGGGGGCGCGGTGACGGTGTGCGCCCGCCGGCCCGAACGCGCGGCCGAGGTCGCGGCCCTCGCGGGGGGCTCGGCCGTCCCGTATCCGCCCCCGCCCGGGTCGTGGGACCTGCTGGTGAATACCACCCCGGTCGGCACCGCGCCCCACGTCGACGACACCCCGGTGCCGGGGGAGGCGCTGGCGGGCGGCGCCACCGTCTACGACCTCGTCTACAACCCCGCCCGGACCCGGCTGCTGCGCGAGGCCGAGGCGGCGGGCTGCCGCACCATCGGCGGCCTCGACATGCTCGCGGCCCAGGCGGTGCGGCAGTTCGAGTGGTGGCTGGGGACGCGCCCGTCCGCCGGCCTGTTCCTGCGGGCGGCGCGGGAGGCCCTGGCTGCACGTGGCAGCGCGTCGCGTTGCACGGAGACCAGCGAGGCGCCTGCCTGACACGGCGCGACGGGGAAGCACGTTGGGCACAGGTGACCGAGGGGCAACGCGGCTCGGGCAGGATGCATCGCTGGTCGAAGGCAGCGGGGCCTTCCGCCACGGGCCGCCAGCGGGCCGGGAGCGGTCGTTCTGCCACGGGCCGCCAGCGGGCCGGGCGCGGCCGTCGTCACGGGATGCAACCGTGCAGGAAGCGCCGGCATGAGCATGACCTCGTTCGAGACGTTCCGGGAGCTGGCCGGGCGCGGCACGTTCGTGCCGGTCTGCAAGGAGATCCTGGCCGACCTCCTCACGCCCCTGTCGGCGTTCCTCAAGGTGGCCGAGCACGCCGACTACGCGTTCCTGTTCGAGAGCGTGGAGGGGGGCGAGCAGGTGGCCCGCTACTCGTTCCTCGGCAAGGACCCGTTCCTCGTGCTGCGGGCGCGGGACGGGCGGACGATCGTCGAGGAGGGCGGCGTCACCACCACCGACCCGACCCCGTTCCTCGACCGGCTGCGCCGGGTGATGAGTGACTACCGGGCCCCCGTCGTGCCGGGCATGCCCCGGTTCACGGGCGGCGCCGTCGGCTTCCTCGGCTACGAGGCGGCCCGGTGGTTCGAGCCGGGGCTCGGGCCGGTGTGGGAGCGGCGGGACGCGCCCGCGACCGGCGACGATCAGGCCGCGTTCATGGTGTTCGACACGATCCTCGCGTTCGACCACGTCAAGCACCGGATACTCGTCATCGCCAACGCCCGCGTCGACCCCGGGGCGGACCTCGACGCCGCCTACCGCTTCGCCTGCGCCCGCATCCACTTCCTCGAGCGCGAGCTCGAGCGCAGCCTCTCCGAGCCCGCGGTGACCGCGTCCGGCCCGCGCGAGGTGAGCTCGAACACCAGCCGGGAGGCGTTCGAGGCGGCGGTGAGGACCGCGAAGGACCACATCGCGGCCGGCGACATCTTCCAGGTGGTGCTGTCGCAGCGGTTCGAGACCGCGGTGGACGCCGACCCGTTCAGCGTGTACCGGGCCCTGCGCCACGTGAACCCCTCGCCGTACATGTATTTCATCCGCATGGGTGGGCTGTCCATCGTCGGCTCGTCGCCGGAGATGCTCGTGCGGGTGGAGGGTCGGCAGGTCGTCACCCATCCCATCGCCGGCACCCGTCCGCGCGGTCGGGACGACGCCGAGGACCACCGGCTGGCCGAGGAGCTCAAGGAGAACGAGAAGGAGAAGGCCGAGCACGTGATGCTCGTCGACCTCGGCCGCAACGACATCGGCCGGGTGGCCGAGTACGGCACGGTGCGGGTGGCGCAGTTCATGGCGCTCGAGCGCTACTCGCACGTCATGCACCTGGTGTCGCGGGTCGAGGGGCGGCTGCGCGAGGACCGGGACCGGCTCGACGCCCTCGCCGCGTGCTTCCCGGCCGGCACGGTGTCGGGGGCCCCGAAGATCCGCGCGATGGAGATCATCTCGGACCTCGAGCCGACCCGCCGGGGCATCTACGCGGGGGCCATCGGTTACGTCGACTTCGCGGGCAACCTCGACTGCTGCATCACCATCCGGACCATCACCCTGCGCGACGGCACGGCCCGCGTGCAGGCGGGGGCGGGCATCGTCGCCGACTCGGACCCGGCGGCGGAGTACGACGAGACCCGGGACAAGGCCTCGGCCCTGCTGCGGGCCCTGGAGATGGTGTAGCAGTCCGCACCGTGAAACGGCGCGGGCTCCCGGCGGATCGGTTGGGCGCCCGGCGAAGCCGTCGGGCGACGATGGGCGGGCGAGGCGTCGCCGCGAAACGGCGCGGGCTCCCGGCGGATCGGTTGGGCGTCCGGCGGGGCCGTCGGGCGACGATGGGCGGGCGAGGGAGTCGGCGACGCGAGGGCTGGAAGAGATCTGGTTGGGGCGGCAACGGGCCGCCGGGAGAGCTTCGGGGTTGGGACCATGGTGCTGGTCATCGACAACTACGACTCGTTCACCTACAACCTCGTCCAGTACCTGGGCGAGCTCGGCGCGACCCTGACGGTCCGGCGCAACGACGAGGTGACGGTCGACGGCATCGCGGCCCTCGGGCCGGATCGCATCGTCATCTCGCCGGGGCCGGGGCGCCCCGAGCACGCCGGAATCACGGTGGACGCGATACGGCGCTTCGGGGCGGAGGTGCCGATTCTCGGGGTCTGCCTCGGGCACCAGGCCATCGGGCTCGCGTTCGGCGCCGCGATAGCCTCGGCGCCGACTCTCGTGCACGGCAAGCGCTCGACGGTCGAGCACGACGGCCGGGGCGTGTTCGCGGGCATCGAGGGCCCCTTCGAGGCGGGCCGCTACCACTCGCTGGCGGTGGCCGCGGACACGTGTCCGCCGGAGCTCGAGGTCGCGGCCCGCACCGCCGACGACGGCACCATCATGGCCCTGCGCCACCGCGACCGGCCCGTCCACGGCGTGCAGTTCCATCCCGAGTCGGTGCTGACCGGGGTCGGCCACCGGATTCTGCGCAACTTCCTGGAGAGCTGACGTGTTCGCCGACCTGATAGAGAGGCTGCACCGCCGGCAGGACCTGAGCGTCGACGAGGCGGCGGGGGCCATGCAGGAGATCATGGCGGGGCGCGCCGCCCCCGCCCAGATCGCGGGGTTGCTCGTGGCGCTGTCGATGAAGGGGGAGCGGCCGTCCGAGATCGTGGGGCTCGCGAGGACGATGCGCGCCAACGCGGTGCCGCTGCCCGCGGGCGAGCGGCCCCGGTTCGACACCTGCGGCACCGGCGGCGACCGGGCGTCGACGTTCAACGTCTCGTCGCTCGCCGCCCTCGTCCTGGCTGCGTGCGGGGTGACCGTCGCCAAGCACGGCAACCGGGCGGTCTCGAGCCGCTGCGGCAGCGCCGACCTCTTCGGCGCCCTCGGGGTCGCGGTCGACGCGCCCCCCGCCGTGGTCGAGCGCTGCCTCGACACCTGCAACATCGCGTTCCTGTTCGCTCCCACGTTCCATCCCTCGATGCGGCACGCCGCGCCGACCCGGCGCGAGCTGGGCGTGCGCACCGTCTTCAACCTGCTCGGTCCCCTGACGAACCCCGCCGGCGTCTCGCGGCAGCTCGTCGGCGTCTCGCGCCCCGACCACACCGACCTCCTCGCCCGGGCCCTCGCCGACCTCGGGGCGGAACGGGCGTGGGTGGCCCACGGCGCCGACGGGCTGGACGAGATCTCGACCACCGGCCACACCAAGGTGTCGGAGTGCCGCGACGGCGTCGTCCGCAGCTTCTTCCTGCATCCGGACGACTTCGGCCTGCCGGTGGCCCGCATGGAGGACATCCGGGCCGAGTCGCCGGACGACAACACCGCCATTGCCCGCGACGTGCTGGCGGGCCGCCCCGGCCCCCCGCGGGACATGGTGCTCGCGAACGCGGCGGCGGGGCTGTTCATCACCGGGCGGGCAGGCGATCTGCGGGCCGGCGTCGCGACGGCCGCCGCCGCCATCGACGACGGGCGGGCGGGGGCGACGCTGGACCGGCTGGTGGCGGCGACGACCGCCGGGGCGGGGGAGGGATGACGTCGGCCTTGCGGCTCGACCTCGGAGAGAGCAGCCGGGCGACGGCCGCCGCGGCGACGGCGGCGGTGCGCGACCGCCGTGACCGGGATTCATGATGCCTGCTCCGCACGCCGGCCCCGGGCCGGACCTGCCGGCGACGATCGTCGCCGCCCCGCGGCGGGCGGTGCGCGACCGGGAGCGGGCGGTCCCAGAGTCGGTCCTGGCGTCGCGGGTCCCCGCCGGCCTCGACGGGAGGGCCCGGCTCGCGGTGCGCGACCGCCGGGGCCGGGATTCATGATGCCTGCTCCTCACACCGACCCCGGGCCGGACCTGCTGGCGACGATCGTCGCCGCCACGCGGCGGGCGGTGCACGACCGGGAGCGGGCGGTCCCCGAGACGGTCCTGGCGTCGCGGGTCCCGGCCGGCCTCGACGGGAAGGCCCGGTTCGAGGCCGCCCTGTCCGCCGCCGGCGGCCCCAACGTCATCGCGGAGTGCAAGCGCCGGTCGCCGTCGCGGGGCATCCTGCGCCGCGACTACCGGCCCGAGGCTATCGCCGCGGCCTACGAGCAGAACGGTGCGGCGGCCGTGTCCGTGCTGACGGAGCCGACGTTCTTCGACGGCTCGCTCGACCACCTGTGCGCGGTGCGGGCCGCCGTCGACATTCCCGTTCTCCGCAAGGACTTCATCGTCAGCCCGTATCAACTGCTGGAGGCGGCAACCGCGGGCGCCGACGCGGTGCTGCTGATCGCGGCCGCCCTCGACGATGCCGACCTCGGCGCGCTGCACGCCCGGGCGACGGGGCTGGGCCTCGGGGTCCTCGTCGAGGTCCACGACGGGGACGAGCTGGACCGGGCGGCGCGGGCCGGGGCGACCGTCGTCGGCGTGAACAATCGCAACCTGCGGACCCTCGCCGTCGACGTCGAGGCGTCGCACCGGCTGGCCGGGCGGATGCCGGCGGGCGCGATCGGGGTGGCCGAGAGCGGCCTGCGGACGAGCGCCGATCTCGCCCGGCTGGGCGCGTCCGGCTACCGGGCGTTCCTGATCGGCGAGACCCTCATGACCGCCCCCGACCCCGGCGCCGCCCTTCGCGACCTGCTGGCGGAAGCGCCGGCGACGGAGGCCACGCCGGCCGCGGTCGGGGACAGGCCGGCGGGGGGCGTCCGATGACGGTGCCGGTGAAGATATGCGGAATCACCCGGCGCGAGGACGCGGACCTCGCGGCGCGGCTCGGCGCGGCGTGGGTCGGGTTCATCTTCTGGCCCCGCAGTCCCCGTTTCGTGGAGCCGGCCGCCGCCGCCGCCATCCTCGGGGGGCTGCCGCCCCACGTGGGCGGGGTGGGGGTGTTCGTGGACCAGCCGGTCGACGAGGTGAACGCGGTCGCGGACGAGGTGGGGCTCGCCGCGGTTCAACTGCATGGACAGGAATCGACGGCGACGTGCCGGGCGTGCCGCCGGCGCGTCATCAAGGCGGTGCGGCTGCCCGGCGACGGCGACGGAGACGACCCCGACGCGGTGTGGTCCGGGGCGACGTTGCTGGTCGACGCGTTCGACCCGGTGCGGATGGGCGGCACCGGCCGGCGGGTCGACTGGACGCGGGCGGCGCGGCTCGCCCGGCGCCGTCCGCTGATGCTGTCGGGCGGGCTGCGGGCCGAGAACGTGGCCGACGCGGTGCGGCAGGTCGCGCCCTACGGCCTCGACGTGTCGTCCGGGGTCGAGTCGGAGCCGGGGGTGAAGGACCCCGACCGACTGCGGGCGTTCTTTGCCGCCCTCGCCGTCGTGGACGCGACCGCCGCCCCGGCCGAGGGCGTGGAGCAGGAGTCATGACGACCACAGAGAGCACCGCCGCGGCCGGCGCGGTCTTCGGGCGGCGCGACCCGGACGTACGCGGCTACTTCGGCGCCTACGGAGGGCGCTTCGTCCCCGAGACCCTGGTAGCGCCGGTGGCGGAGCTGGAGGCGGCGTACCTCGCGGCGCGCGGGGATCCGGCGTTCCGGCAGGAGCTGGCAACCCTGCTCGATCGCTATGTCGGCCGGCCGACATCGATGTGCGAAGCCCGGCGGTGGTCCGAGGAAATCGGCGGCGCCCGCATCTTCCTCAAGCGGGAGGACCTCGCCCACACCGGCGCCCACAAGATCAACAACGCGCTGGGGCAGGCCCTGCTGGCCGTCCGGATGGACAAGCGCCGGGTGGTGGCGGAGACCGGCGCGGGACAGCACGGGGTGGCCACCGCCACCGCGTGCGCCCTCCTCGGGCTGGCCTGCGAGGTCTACATGGGGGCCGAGGACATGGCCCGCCAGGCCCTCAACGTGGTGAGGATGCGGCTGCTCGGCGCGAAGGTCACGGGGGTCGACGCGGGGAGCCGGACCCTGAAGGACGCCATCAACGAGGCGATGCGCGACTGGGTCACCAACGTCTACGACACCTACTACCTGCTGGGGTCGGTGCTCGGCCCCCATCCCTATCCCCTGATGGTGCGGGAGTTCCAGTCGGTCATCGGCAGCGAGGCGCGGCGGCAGATTCTCGAGCTGACGGGCCGCCTGCCGGCGGCGGTCGTGGCCTGCGTGGGCGGGGGCAGCAACGCGCTGGGCATCTTCGACGGGTTCGTCGACGATCGCGAGGTCCGCCTGATCGGCGTCGAGGCGGGCGGCGAGGCCATCGTCGCGGGCCGTCACGCGGCCCGGTTCGCCACCGGCGCGGTGGGGGTGCTGCAAGGCACGCGAAGCGTCATCCTCCAGGACCTCCACGGCAACATCGAGCCGACCCACTCGGTCTCGGCCGGGCTCGACTACGCGGCGGTGGGCCCCGAGCACGCGTGGCTGCGCGATCTGGGCCGGGCCGAGTACACCTGGGTGTCGGACGACCAGGCGCTGCAGGCCTTTCAGCGGGTCGCGCGGCTGGAGGGCATCATTCCCGCCCTGGAGTCGGCGCACGCGCTGGCCCATGTCGAGACGGTCGCCACCGACTGCGGGCCGGGAGCGATCGTCCTCGTCAACCTGTCCGGTCGCGGCGACAAGGACGTCGAGATCGCGCGCGACCGTGGGCTCGGGGCGGCAACCGCGGCGGCCGGCGAGGGACCGGCGGCAGACGGCGCGGGGCTGGTCGCGGACAACGAGGGGCCGGTCGCGGACAACCGGGGGCCGGTCGCGGACGGGAGGGGGGGCGCGGGATCGGAGGGGAAGGCATGAGCTCTCGCATCGCCGCCCGCTTCGCCGACCTGCGGGCCGCCGGCCGCACCGGCCTGGTGACCTACGTCACCGCCGGCGATCCGGACCTGGAGCGTTCGGGCGACATCCTGCGTGCGCTCGACCGCGCCGGGGCCGACGTCGTCGAGGTCGGCGTCCCGTTCTCCGACCCGCTGGCGGACGGGCCCGTGATACAACGCGCCTCGGAGCGCGCCCTCGCCTCGGGCACCACCCTCGCCGGGACGCTCGACCTGATCGAGGACGTGCGGAGCGATCTCGGGGCCGCGATAGTGGTGTTCACGTACGCGAACCCGATCCTCCGATACGGGGCGGAGCGCTTCGCGGCGCGGGCGGCGGCGGCGGGCGTCGACGGCGTGCTCGTCCTGGATCTGCCGATAGAAGAGGCAGACGGTCTCCGCCGGACCATCGTCGAGGCGGGCATGGACCCGATCTTCCTGCTGAGCCCGACCACGACCGACGATCGAATCCGGCGGGCGGCCGAGCTGGGGCGCGGGTTTCTCTACGGCATCTCGCGGCTCGGGGTGACGGGGGCGCGGGCCGACGTGGCGTCCGGCGTGCGGGGACTCGTCGCGCGCATCCGGGCGGTGACGGCGTTGCCGGTGGCGATCGGATTCGGGCTCTCCCGCCCCGAGCACTTCCGCGAGGTGGGGGAGTACGCGGACGCCGGGGTGGTGGGGAGCGCCCTGGTGGACACCATCGCACGCGAGGCCGGCTCGGCCGGGCTCGTGGGCGCGGTCGAGCGCTACGTGGGCTGGCTGAAAGGCGACCGGGACGGCGTCGACCCTTGACGGAACCCCGCGTTGCACGGCGCCCGCGGGGCGGCGGCGAACAGCCGGGGCGCCCGCCTGACGAGGCGCGAGGAGGGCGCCCGCGGGCAACCGACGAACAACGCGGGCCGGCATTCTGCGCCGGTCACAGCGCAGAATGCCGTAGGCGCGGCCGGGCGGCGATCGGAGCCGAAGGCGACGTTTGCCGGGCGTGGTCGGGATGCCCTCCCGCTCGAATGCAGCGGGGGCTTCCGTCACGGGCACTGGAGGGAGGCGCGGGCGCGGCATGACAGAGGATCGGCAATCCGCATCCCCCGAGCTCGAGACGGTGGAGCGTGAGATCACGAAGATCAGGAACCGGATGGACGAGCTCGACGCCCGTCTCGTCAGTCTGCTGAACGAGCGGGCGAGCTGCGCGCAGGAGATCGGACGGCTCAAGGAAACGGTGGGGCTCAAGGTCTATCAGCCGCACCGCGAGCGCGAGGTGCTCGATCACGTGCGCTCGGAGAACGCCGGCCCCCTCGACGGGGACGCGATCACGCGGCTCTTCGAGCGGATCATCGACGAGGCCCGTCGACTGGAACGCTCATCCGGGTGAGCGGGGCGGATCGGGCGGAGACAGAGGGACGAGGAAGGCGGAACCATGGTTGTCGTGATGGAAGAGCGCGCGAGCGAGGATCAGATACAACAGGTCATCGCGCATCTCGTGGAGAACGAGTTCGACGTGCACCGGTCGACCGGCCAGTTGCGCAGCGTGCTGGGCGCGGTGGGGGGCAACCGCGGGTTCGATGCCCGCCTCATCGAGGTGATGGACGGCGTGCACGAGGTGATGCGCATCACCGAGCCCTACAAGCTGGCGAGCCGGACCTTCCGGCCCGAGAACACCGCGGTGTCGTTCGGCGATTTCCGCGTCGGCGGCGACGAGGTGATCGTCATGGCCGGGCCGTGCTCGGTGGAGACCGAGGAGCAGATCGCCGCCGCCGCCGCCGCCGTCAGGAAGGCGGGCGCCAAGGTGCTGCGGGGCGGCGCGTTCAAGCCGCGCAGCTCGCCCTACAGCTTCCAGGGGCTGGGCGAGGAGGGCCTGCGGCTCTTGCGCGACGCCGCCGACGCCGAGGGCCTGAAGGTGGTCTCGGAGGTCATGGACGTCAGCCAGATCGACCTGGTGGCCCGGTACGCCGACGTCCTGCAGGTCGGCGCCCGCAACATGCAGAACTACACCCTGCTGCGGGAGCTGGGGCGCAGCGCCACCCCGGTCCTTCTCAAGCGCGGCATCTCGGCCACCATCGAGGAGTGGCTGCTGTCGGCGGAGTACGTGCTGTCGGGCGGCAACGCGAACGTGATCCTGTGCGAGCGGGGCATCCGGACCTTCGAGAGCTACACCCGGAACACCATGGACATCTCCGCCATCCCGGTGGTCCACAAGCTCAGCCACCTGCCCGTCATCGCCGACCCCAGCCACGGTACCGGCCTGCGCGACAAGGTCGCGCCGATGGCGCGGGCGGCCATTGCGGCCGGGGCCGACGGCCTGATCATCGAGGTCCATCCCGACCCCGACCACGCCGTGAGCGACGGCGCCCAGTCGATCTTTCCGACGCAGTTCGACCGGCTCATGGCCGAGCTGCGGATCATCGCGCCGGCCATCGGGCGCAGCATCTGCCTCGAGCCGGTCGCCTGGCGCGGGTGGGGGACCTAGTGCCGCGCAACCGGGGTCCGTGGAACGGCGCCGAGGGGCATTGCTTCGGCGTCCGTCGGCGTTCGCCGCGATCCGAGACGTTCGCGAACCTCCCCGCCGTGACGCCGGGGACCATGGCGGCGCCGCGCGCCGAACCGGGGCGGGCGAAGGCGCGGGCCGGAGCCCGCCGCCGGGGAGCCGCGCAGTGACCGACCCGCCCACGATGCTCCCCGTCATCCAGCCGCGGGCCGCGGCGACGAGCCCGCCGCCGTTCGAGAAGGTGGCGATCGTCGGCCTCGGGCTCATCGGCGGCTCGATCGCCCTCGCGGCGAGGCGGCACTGGCCCGCCTGCCTCGTCATCGGCGTCGACCGCAAGGAGGTCCTCGAGAAGGCGATGGTGCTCCACGCCATCGACGTCGCCGCCGACGACCCGGTGGTGATGGCCGAGGCGGACCTCGTCGTGCTCGCGGCGCCGGTGGAGCAGAACATCGATCGGCTCGCCGAGCTGGAGCGCCACGTCTCCACCCCCGCGGTGGTGACCGACGTCGGGAGCACGAAGCGGACGACGGTCGAGGCGGCCCGGCAACTGCCGTCGCGGTTCACCTTCGTCGGCGGGCATCCCCTCGGCGGCGCGCCGAGGAGCGGCATCGAGCACGCCCGCCCGGACCTGTTCGTCGAGCGGCCGTGGCTGTTCACCCCGGACGGCGCGGTGACGGCCGGCGTGATCGAGCGGCTCTCCGAGTTCGTCCGCGCGCTGGGCGCCGAGCCCCACGTGCTCGACCCGGACGAGCACGATCGACTCCTCGCGTTCGTCAGCCACCTGCCGCAGCTCGCGGCGAGCGCCCTCATGCACGTCGTGGGCAACCGGGCCGGAGAACGGGGGCTGGCCCTGACCGGGCGGGGGCTGTTCGACGCCACCCGGCTCGCGTCGAGCCCGCCGGACATCTGGCGGGACATCTGCCGCTCGAACGCCGACGCCGTGGGCGAGGCCCTCGACGAGCTCGTCGCCGAGCTGCAGGCGCTTCGCGCGGGCCTGGACACGGGCTCGGAGATCGACAGGGTCTTCGAGTCGGCGGGGACCTGGCGGGCCCGGTTGGCGCGGCTTCGGGACGAACGGCGGCAGGAGTGAGCCGGGAGTCGGCGCCGGGGAACGGCGCGGACTCCCGCCGGGTCGGTCGAGCGCCGGGCGAAGCCGGTCGGGCGACGATTGGCGCCGTCGAATGGGTGGACTCCCGCAGGATTGCCGCGAGATCCTCCCGGTATCCAGACCCGCAACCCCGGCGCGCCGAAAGGCATCACGGGGGCCGGCGGCGTTGGAGACGGGGGCGGCGTTGGCGGGGTTGGGTGCGGCGCCTCCGACGAGTTTCGTGACGTCGGAGTGGCTGCGCGAAGCTGCGGCCGCTAGAATTCCTTGAACGGGCGTGATCTTCACAGTTGGGTCAAGTTTTGATCGTGTTGTGTTCGCTACCATGGGAGCGACCACAGCATCGGCGACGGCGCAGTACCTACATGCCTCGTCGGTCTGAGGCGGAGCCTCGCTAGCGTTCGGTCGGGCGCCGGGCGGAGCCGTCGGGCGACGATTGGCGGGCCAGGAGACGAGCCCGGTGCAGGACGGCCCGAGCAGGGGAGCGCGCCCGTCGGCCGGCGGTGCGGTCCGCATGACCCGGGCGGTGCGGGACGCCGTGCTCGATCATGCGAGACGGGCGCTACCGGACGAATGCTGCGGCCTGCTGATCGGGACCGTCCTCGGGGACGAGATCCACGTCTCGCGGGCCTGGCCCGCCCGCAACCTGCGGTCGAGCCCCACCCGTTATCTGATCGATCCGGCAGACCACTTCGCCGCCATCAGGACCGCCCGCCGGAACGGTCTCCGCGTGGTCGGCGCCTATCATTCGCACCCGGCATCGCCGCCATCACCTTCGGAGACCGATGCGCGGGAAGCCGACGACGACGATCTGGTGTACCTGATCGCCTCGCCGGCGCTGGGGGCGGTACGGGGCTATCGCCTCGAGGGCGGCCGACTGCGGCCGGTGGAGCTGCGGATGCGGCTCAGTCCGGAAACCGGCCGCCCTGGACGGTGACGCGGACCCGGGCCGAAGCCACCACGTCGTCGCGCCGCTTGAGGTTCAGCCGAACCTCGTAGCGGCCCGCGAACTGGAAGGTGTGCCGTCGCGAGAAACGACGCCGGATCTCGCTCACCCCCGGCTCGTAGGGCTCGCAATCGAAGATGCTCTCCGACACCGTCCCGTCGTCCCAGTCCCACTCGGCGCTGAGGCAGTAGAACTCCTCGTAGTCGTCCGCGCCGTCCCGCAGCAGGCCCGTGAAGGAAATTGCGTTGGTGGCGAACGTCACGTTGGGGCGGGCGCGGAGGGTGAGCTCCGGGCGCCCGTCGTCGTCCTGGGCGGCCGCGTTGGCCGGGAACGCCAGGGCGAGGAGCGCCGCGCCCAGGAGGATGCCGCCGACCGGTTGACGCGAGCAGGATCCTTGCATGGGCCGATTGTAACGCCGACGGTCGTCGCTCCGCCAGAAGTCTGCGCCGTGGAACGACCGCGGACTCCCGCAGGGTGGGCCGGGCGCCAACGGAGCCGAAGGCGACGATTGGCGGGCTGGGGCTCCTGGAGGCTGGTCGGGGGCCAAGCGGAGCAGCAGGCGACGATTGGCGGGCCTGGAGTCTGCCGCAGAACGGCCGCGGATTCCTGGAGCGTCGGCGGGGCGGCGAGCGGAGGCGATGATTGGCGCGCCCGGGATGCAACGACCCGCGCCGCACCCGTTGGAACCGCGGCTGCCGGGCCGCGAACGGCCCGGCCCGCAGCGCGGCGCGGGGAGAAGGCCGCGGGCGCGAGGGCCTCCCGGGAGTGCTCGGGAGTGCCGTTCCCGCACCGGACGCACGCTATAATCCGCCGATGAACACGGCACCCGAACCCCTGCCCGTAGACTGCCGCGCCGGCGCGCTGGGCCTGTCCCGGGCCGATCTGCTCTGCGCCCCTTTCTTCGAGGACGACGACAACGACGACCTGCGCGAGCTCGATGCGGCGACGGCCGGCGCCATCGGCCGGGCCCGGGCCTCCGGCGAGCTGACGGGCAAGTCCCACGAGCTGTACCTGACGGACGTGGTCGACGCCGGCTGGGGGACCCGCCGCGTGCTCCTGGTCGGCGCGGGGCCGCGGGACGCCTGGACGGCGGACCGGGCGCGGGAGGTGGCCGGCACGGCGGGGCTGGCTGCGCGCGGCCGCAAGGCCCGCCGCGTCGCCTTCGCCTGCGGCCGCGCCGGCGAGGCCCCGGCCGTGGCCCAGGCGGTCGTCGAAGGGCTGGTGCTGGGTGCGTTCCGCGATCTCCGTTTCAAGACCGAAGAGCCCGACAGCCTGCCGCTGGCCGGGGCGGAGCTCGTTCTCGGCCGCGAGCCCGATGCGGGCGTGGAGGCGGCCGCCCGGCGGGGGGCGCTGCTGGCGGCGTGCACGAACGTCGCGCGGGAGCTGTCCAACGAGCCCGCCAACCTGTTCACCCCCCGGGTCTTCGCCGACCGCGCCCTCGAGCTCGCCAGCGGCCCGCGGACGTCGGTCGAAGTGCTCACGGAGGAGGCCATCGCGTCGCAGGGGATGGGTCTCGTCCGCGGCGTGGGGCAGGGCAGCGCGGAGCCCCCGCGGGTCATCGTCATGCGCTACGAGCCGGAGGAGGGCGACGGGGCCGGGCCGGTGCTGGGGCTCGTCGGCAAGGGCGTGACCTTCGACACCGGGGGCATCTCGATCAAGCCGTCGGAAGGCATGGGCCTCATGAAGCACGACATGTCGGGGGGCGCGGCCGTCGTCGGCGCCATGCGGGCCATCGGGCAGCTCGCCCCGCCCGTGCGCGTGATCGGCATCGTGCCGGCGGTGGAGAACATGCCGGGGGGGCGGGCCATCCGCCCCGGCGACGTGCTGACCGCGGCGGACGGAAAACGGGTGGAGGTGCTGAACACCGACGCCGAGGGAAGGCTCATCCTCGCCGACGCGCTCGTGCTCGCCCGTCAGCTCGGCGCGACCCACCTGGTGGACATCGCCACCCTCACCGGGGCCTGCGTGGTCGCCCTGGGGCACCACGCCTCGGGCCTCGTGGGGACGCCGGCGGCGTGGGTCGAATCGGTGCGGGCGACGGCGGCCGGGGCGGGAGAGCGGCTCTGGCCTCTGCCCGCGTGGGACGAGTACGCCGAGCAACTGAAGAGCGAGACCGCCGACCTCGCCAACATCGGGGGGCGCGACGCCGGGGCGATCACCGCGGGGATGTTCCTGAAGGCGTTCACCGGCGACCTGCCGTGGGCCCATCTCGATATCGCCGGCACCGCGTGGCGAGAGGACAGCAAGCCGTATTTCGTCAAGGGCGCCACCGGGGTCGGGGTGCGGACCCTGGCCGCGCTGCCGTTCGAGGCCGACTGGGTCGAAGCGTCCGGCGGCCCGGACCGCGTCTGATACGGGGGCCGACGACGGCGCGCCCGCGTCAGCGGAGCTGCATGTCGACCTGGTCGAAGTAGTCCGACCCGACGAGCACCTCGCGGGCCTTGCCGCCCGTCCCCGCCGACACCAGCCCGTCCGCTTCCATCATGTCCACGAGGCGTCCGGCGCGGCTGAATCCGATCTTGAGGCGGCGCTGGAGATGGGAGATGGACGCCTGGCCCGCGGCCACGACGAGGCGCGCCGCCTCGTCGTAGAGGTCGTCCTTCTCGAGGACGTCGGCGTCGGCCGCCTTCTCCTCGGCCGTGATCGACGTGTCGTAGGCGGGGGCGCCCTGCTTGCGCAGGAAGCCGCAGACGCGCGCCGTCTCCTGCTCGGAGATGTAGGGCCCGTGCACCCGCACGAGACGCGACGAGGCGGGCGGCAGGTACAGCATGTCGCCGCGGCCGAGGAGCTGCTCGGCCCCGTTGCTGTCGAGAATCGTGCGCGAGTCGACCTTCGACGACACGCGGAACGAGATGCGCGACGGCAGGTTGGCCTTGATCAGGCCGGTGATCACGTCGACCGACGGGCGCTGGGTGGCCAGGATCAGGTGGATGCCGACGGCCCGCGCCATCTGCGCGAGGCGGGCGATCGACTCCTCCACCTCGCGGCCCGCGAGCATCATCAGGTCGGCCAGCTCGTCGATGGCGAGCACGATGTAGGGCAGCGGCTTCGGCAGCTCCTCGGGATCCGGGGGCGCCTCGCCGGCCCCATCGTTCGCCTCCTGAAGTTGCGCACGCACGTTCCGGTTGTACTGCTCCAGGTTGCGCACCCCTTCCGCCGCCAACTGCTTGTAGCGTTCCTCCATCTCGTGGACGGCCCATCGCAGGGCATTGGCGGCCAGCTTCGGCTCGACCACCACCGGCGTCAGCAGGTGGGGGATGTCCTTGTACATGCCGAGCTCGAGCCGCTTGGGATCGATCAGGATGAACCGCACGTCGTCGGGCGTGGCCTTGTAGAGGATGCTCGTGAGCATCGCGTTCATCGCCACGCTCTTGCCGGTGCCGGTGGAGCCGGCGATGAGGAGATGGGGCATCTTGGCGAGGTCCCCCGCGATGGGCTCGCCGTGAATCCGCCGCCCCAGGGCCAGCGCGAGCTTCGACCCGCTCTCGCGGTAGGGGGGCGACTCGAGCATCTGCCGCAGCGAGATCTGCTCGCGCACCCGGTTCGGGATCTGGATGCCGACGGTGGAGCGGCCGGCGAGCCGCTCGATCAGGATGGACTCCGCCTGCATCGCGAGGCAGAGATCGTCGGCGAGGCCCGTGATCCGGCTGTACTTCACGCCGGGGTCCGGCTGGAACTCGTAGGTCGTCACCACGGGCCCCGGGTGAATCTGGATGACGGCGCCGCGGACCGAGAACTCCTGACACTTGTTCTCCAGCAGCCGGGCGTTGTCGAGCAGCTCGCGCTCGTCGAACTGCTGCTTCGCCCGCACCGGGTCGAGCAGCGACAGCGGCGGCAGCGCGAAGGCCTTCCGGCGCCGGTCGGGCGCCTCCCGGCGCGCCGGGGCGGGGTCGAGGCCCAGCGTCGTGGGCGTCGCCGGGGTGGCTTCGGGAGCCGCCGCGGGGGCCGCGATCGGGTCGGGATGCGCGGTCCGAATGGCGGGTGCGGGCGC
>JAJEFC010000141.1 GCA_022820675.1 Vicinamibacteria bacterium
GGTATGGACCCGGAAACCGCACAGGTCGATCCATTCCTTGTGGCGGCCAAGATGACTAGGGACGCTGTACTGGGCTACCACACGGCCCTGGAGTTCCACGGGAGGGCATACTCGGTCCACTGGAGGCTGGTCTACGTCTCGGCGACCAAATCGCTTCCGCTTACCTTTCAATCCCACGAGTTCCGGCGCGCGCCCGTGCCGCCGCCGCTGCTGGCGAAAGGAGAGGAGATGTTCGGCGTCGCCCGCCATGAGCGCTCCGGCGTGAAACTCCGAGTGACCGGCCACGAGAGAACCCTGGTCGATACCCTGGACCGGCCGGACTTGACCGGAACCTGGGAAGAGATATGGCGGTCCCTGGAATCGGTGGAGTTCTTCGATCTGGAACAGGTCATCGAGTACACCCGCCTGCTGGAGAACGCGACCACAGCGGCGAAGGTGGGGTTTTTTCTGGAACAACACAGGGAGCCCTTGATGGTGGAGGAGACCCACCTCGATGCCTTGCGCAAGCTGCGCCCGAGACAGCCCCACCATATGATGCGAGGCAAGCCCAGAGGTTGCCGGTTGGTGAAAAGCTGGAACCTGATGGTTCCGGATGAAATCCTGAATCGGTCCTGGGAAGAGGTATCGTGAGATTTTCCGCCTCGGAAATCCTGCCCGTGGCCCGAGCCAACGGATTCAACGCGGAGGTGGTCGAGAAAGTTTTCTGCCTGATGCATCTCCTGAACGCCCTGAGCACGCACCCCTCGCTCAAGGGAAGATGGGTCCTGAAGGGCGGCACGGCCCTGAACCTGTTCGTCCTCCGCCATCCCCGGTTGTCCGTGGACATCGACCTCAACTACATCGGCGCGCTGGAGCGCGAGGAGATGCTGGAGGAGCGGCCGAGAATCGACGTCTCCGAGAATTGGGTGGCTACCACATTCGCACGTCAGATCGAACATGCGGCCTCGCAAGAACCCGACAAGTCCCCTGCAAGTACCCTGCAAGTCAGAAATCTCATCCGTTCCCTGGACGGCGAACGGTTCATCGGATATGGAAGCCGGGGTATCTAAATCTTCTACCTCGAAGTGTCGACGCATTTTGGCTGCGTATTGTTTCACTCAGCAAAACCACTCGGTGCATGTAAAGAAGCTGCGTCCGTCTCCTGGGATAGGCTGAAAAGGTAGACAGTGTTCTTGAATAGAGTCATACGACGGACAACAGATTTGGAGATTATGTGAACTTGAGGGCTTTTCCCATATCCGCGTGTTCAAAAGCCGAAGCCATGCGATCGATCTCGCGGGCATGAACCCCCAGGCGGCCCGCCTCCGCGCGCCAACCGGATATGGCACGCGCCACTTGCCCTGCAATGGACGACGCCTCCGCCGCCTGCAGACCGTAATACCCGGCCGTGCTCAGGGCCAGTTCGATAGAGGCCGTAGGGTCGTCGAGGTCAATGGCCGAAGAGAGCACGCGCGGACCCATGTCAATGGGAACGGGATTCAGGTCATAGGCAGGCGACAGTCGCCAGCCTCCGTGACCCTCGTACAGGAAGCCATGGTTCCGTAAATGGTCGTCCGTGTTTGAAACGAGTACGTTGAACGCGATACGACGCCAAAGCTGCGCGAGGTCTTCTTTCGCCGCTGCTCCGTACCGCCGGAGTGCGTCGGCGATCTCCAGGTAGGAGCGCGTCTCGCGGTCGTCAGCCCCCAACATGCTCATGGCCGAGAGGAACGGGATGCGCCGTCCCGCCTCGCGGTCGAATCGACGGATGAGGAGCACCGCCTTGCCGTCCACTCCTTGAACCCGCCACTCAGGGACGGGGATGCCGGCCCTGGCGGCCAGGGCCAGGGCGACGGCCTCCCAAAGGACGACGTCGACATCGTCCTGCCTGTGGGGAAACTTGGCCAGGGCCAGGTGTCCATCGTGGTCGCGAACGGAGGCTTTCGGCCTCGCCCCGCCAAGGGAGGAGCCCGGCGCGAGCAACAATCTCAGATCATCATCATCGTCTTCTTCGTCGGTCACCCTTTCGGTGGCGGAGAGAAGCCGGGGAAGCTGGACGAGCGGCGGTATGCGCGTTTCGGAAGCCGGGGCGAGGAACGGGCCGCCGGGTTCTTCGGCGAAGCGCAATGCGCCCTGGCGCGCTTCATCGTCCACGCGGAGCAGGAAGTCCGCTTCGAGCAGGGTGCGGGGCGTCTGCCCATCTTTCTCGACGCGTCGGCGCTCGACTCGTCGCATGAGCATTCGACCCCATCGATCGGGCGCCGAGTCTCCGATGGCGCCGAAGAGCGCCTTCTCCGGCGGCGTGTGGAAAGGGCCGGGAGCAAGCGTCAGGGCCGGCTCGAGAGCGAAACGCTCGGGATGCTCCAGCCAGCCGGCGTCATACTCGAAGGAGGCGCTTTCGCGGCCCCGGCGTATGCGGGTCCATAGTCGTCCTACGAAGACAGGCGAGCCGTGCAGGTCGATATGGACAAGTACCTCCCGCTCCATTACACGCCGTCCCCGGGCTTGCCGGGACGAGGCGATCGAATGCGCTTGGGCAACAGCGCATCCTGAAGGCTCAACCCGACGGGGTCATACCTCGGGTCCGCGAGGTCGGCGAGCCGCTCGTTCATCCCGAGCACGAAGAGGACAGTGGCGTAAAAGCCGAGCGACACGCCCGGGTCGCCCTTTTCGATTTTGTTCAAGGTCATCCGGCTGATGAGCGCGCGTTCCGCCATCACCGTAGTCGGGATGCGGCGCCGACGGCGCGCATCACGAATCTCCGCCCCGAGCTTCCTCAGTGCGCGGCGAACCGGAATCGGCAATGTGTTTTCGAATTTCCTGCGCATACGTCAACTCCTTAATGTGTTATCTATTGTAATGTATATTATTATAGACATTAATTCAATCTTACCCATTCTCCAACTGGTGGCAAACACCATTTCTGAGGAATGTGAAAGGCTTAAAAAACCAGGAGATGTAAAACTTTATCTTGTCTCAGGCTCGGCCTAATGCCTAAAAACACGCGAAGGATGCGCTCCTGCGTCCGTGTCCGTCCGGCTCATGCAGGCGCGTTTCCCCGGCGCGATCCTCTAGCGCTCCTTCCTCCTCTTTGCGCTGCTCTCCTCGGATATGGATGTCCAGCGCTGCGCCCGTGCCCACGCTTCCAGGTCCGCGGGCCGGTAGCGCAACCGGTTGCCTATGCGGCGGAAGGCCGGCCCCTCGCGGCGCATGCGGCAGCTTCCCAGCACCCCCGGTGAGATGCACAGCCGGGCGGCCGCCTCCCGCTCGCTCAGGCAGTCTTCGGCGCGTCCGTTCATGCCTTCGGCCCCAGGCCTGGCGAGGGGATGTATCGCGAGCGCCGCCTCGGCCAGCCGCGCCCGGATGGCCCGGACTTCTTCTGCGTTCGCATTGGCTGCCGTCCAGGCGCGCACGCGGTCGAGCGTGGTGAGATGCGGCGATACGCCCCGGCGGAACCGCCCCACGAAGGAGGGGTCGCCCAGGGCCATCTCGCCCAGGATCGAGATCTTGGTCCCGCTCACCACGAGGTAGGTTTCGAGCTCCAGCCGGAAGGCGGGCCCCAGCGGCGGGTACCCGATGAAGGCCAGCACCCGGTCGGCCGTCGGGAGACGCAGCGAGCGCCCCCGCGCCAGCGTGGAGGCGAAGCCGCGGTCCCCCAGCGCGTCCGCGTCGAAGCGGCGCGCGCTCACCCCGCGCCGCCGGCACCAGGCGGTGACCGCCCGCCGCAGGCGCTCGTCCAACGTCACCCCGGTATCGATTGTGGTCATCTGGGCAAACAAAAGACGAAATCTCATAACGGATTATCTCCTTGACAATATTCCTGAAAACCCGTGTCTACGATTTAACGGAAGAATAGAAACCCCCCGGCGCGGAGGCCCGCGCCGGGGGAGGGATGTGTGCTACCAGCGCCTCGAACCCTTGAGCAGGACCCCGCTCTCGGGGTCGTCGCCGGCGGCGTTCTCGCGCAGGCTCGCCTCTAGGCTCACCTCGGTGGCTGCGCCGAGCTTCCAGCGGGCGCCCGCGCGCCAGACGTCGCCGGCGTCAGAGAGCGCCACGCCCGTGTAGGGCGTCAGCAGGCCGCCCCGGAAGCCGAAGCCGTAGCCCGCCTCGGCGTCGAAGCCCGCCCCGGGCGCGAACTCGCCTTGTGCCAAGCCCGCCGCCCGCTGCGACCAGAGCCGTTCCGCACCCCCCGCCGCGGCGCCCCAGGTCGAACCCGCCCGCATCGCGAATCCGCGTCCGTCAGGGGTCTGCGCGTAGCGCACCGAGCCGCTCACACCCCATTCCTCATACTCATCCTCGGAATGGGCCATGAGGCCGCGCGCGGCGACCTCCACCGCGAGGCTTCCCGAGGTCCAGCGGAGCGAGCCGCCCGCCTCCAGGCCGCTCCCCGTCTCCGCGTCGCCTCCGTCGTAGCGGAGGCCCGCCTCGACCGAGGCGGCGAGGGCGCTCCCGTCCCCCGCCTGGAAGCTGCGCGAGGCCTCTACCAGCAGGCGAATCCGGCTCGTCTCGACTTCGGTCTCCGCCAGGTTGCTTGTCGCGTCCGAAGCCGTCGCGGTGGCCATCAGGTCCGCCCGCAGGGCGAGTTCGAAGCCGCCCGCCGAGCGGGCCGGCAGCAGGACGCCGCGCGCACCGCCCGCCGCCATGCTCGTCTCGATGTCCGTCTCGATGGAAGCCGCAGCCCCTCCGGGTTCGAGCGTCATGTCGCCCGCTCCGAAGCCCACGACGCCCCAGACCGAGAGACGCTCGCTCAGGTTGTAGCGCGCGTAGGGGTAAACGCCCGTGAGGCCCGATTCGACCTCGCCCTTCATGCCCATCTTCTCGTACGAGCCCTCGCCGGAGCTGCGCGAGAGCGCCACGCCCGCGAGCCACAGCCCGCGCTCGTAGTCGAAGCCCAACGTCGCCGTCGTCACGTCGCCCTCGAGCGTCAGCGCCCCTTCCGCGCCCTCGAAGCTCGACCGCGCCGCCCGGCCCCAGACGGACCAGCGTCCGGACGCTCTCGTGTCCCCGCCACCCGCGGAGGCCATATGAAACGAGCTCGCAAGCAGGAGGCCGGGCATCGAGAACTCGCGCACCGGCGCCGCCGCGTCCTCCCCCGTCCGCTCGTTCAGGCCGCGTCCGAACCCGTTCGCGCTCGCCAGGAGCGGAGCGCCATCTGCGAGGCCCGGACCCGACCCCGTGAGCAGGGTGCCCCCGTACGCTGTGAGAGCGTCCGGATTCGCGCTCGCACTGAAATCCAGTTCCTGTCCGCCCAGCGTCACCCGCGTTCCGGGCGAGGCGCGCAGGCGCTCGCCTATCGCGCCGGCGACGTGCTCGGCCGCCGCCCGCCCGAACCGCGCCAGCCAGGCGCGGGGCATCGCGTCCGAGTTGATTATCGTACCCGTCGCCTCGCCGTCCTCGATCACCGCGCCCTGCGCGTTCGAGAGCCGGAGCCGGAACGTCTCCTTCCCCTCGTCGATGGCGTCGTCGAGGATCGCCACGCTCACCGTCTTCCTCCGCTCGCCCGCGGCGAAGGTCAGCGTGCCCGAGGCCGCGGTGTAGTCCTCGCCCGCCGTCGCCGTGCCGTCGGCGGTCGCGTAGTCCACCGTCACCGCCTCGTCCATGGCCGCGTCCAGCGTCACCGCGAAGTCCATCGACGCGTCCGTGCCCTCGTACGCCTTGGCGTCGGCCACCGAGAGCCGGGGCTGGGTCAGGTTCTCCGCCGCCAGACCGCCGAACTTCACCACCGAGTTGCCCGCGGCGTCCTTCAGCGGCCCGTTGCCCGAGTTGAAGGAGTAGCTGATCGTGTAGGACCGCCCGGCCCGCGCCGGCGAGCCCGCGCCGAGCTCCATCGTCACCGTCCGCCCTGACGCCGTGGCCCGCACCGGGTGCTGCTCCACCCCGGCGCCCTTGACCTTGAAGTAGTAGTGGAGGTATTCCCCCGCGCCGACCGCCACCAGGTCCTCGTCGAAGGTGACCGTCACCTGGCGCCAGTTCACCGTGGCGCTCTCCGCCACGGGCGGCGTCGTGTCACCCGCCGCCTGCGTGCGGCCCGCGCCGCTCGACGACCAGGGCCCCTTGCCGGCGCCCCGCGCGCGCACCTGCACCCGGTACGCCGTGTCCGCCGCCAGGTCCACGATCGTGGCGCTCGTTCCCGCGCCGACGTCGCCGGTCTCCGTCCAGTCGGACGCGTTCGCCGGATCCGACGCGCCGGCATGCCAGCGCAGCTCGTAGCCCGCGATCGCCGCCGAGCCGGTATCCGAGGGCGCCGTCCAGCTCACCGAAAGGCCCGTGTTCGACGCGCCCGTCACCGTCACCCCGGTCGGGGCGCCCGGCGGCGCGCTCGCCACCGGCGGCGAGAGCCGCCAGTTCACCTTGTGGGCCGCGTCGTGGCCGAGGCCCGTGTGCCCGAGCCGCGCATTGGCGTTCGTCCCCGCCAGCCGGATCGCGCCGCCGCCCGTCTGCAGCGTGTTGGCGAGCACCGCGATGCCGCGCGGCGAGGTGTTCGGCTTCGCCACCGTGTGGGTGAAGACCAGGTTTGCCGTGCCGGAGCCGCCCGCATACTGCGCCCGGAACTCGCCCCAGGTCGGGTCCATCTTGATCTTGAGGCGCGGCGTGCCGCCCGCCGTGTCCACGTTCACCGTCCCGGCGAAGGTGACCCGCACCCGGATCGTGTCGCCGAGCGCATAGGTGTCGTCGGAGCCAGCGTCCGAGACCACCGCCACGGCGGTCACGTCCGACGGCTGGATCCGCCAGTTCACCTTGTGCTTCGCGTCGTGGCCGAGCCCCGCGTGCGCGAGATCGGCGTCCGCGCCCGTGGCCTTCGAGCGGATCGTGCCGCCGTTCAGCTCGAGCGTGTTCGCCAGCACCGCGATGCCCCGCGGCGAGGTGTTCGGCTCCACCACCTTGTGGGTGAAGACCAGGTTCGCCGTGCCGGAGCCGCCCGCGTACTGCGCCCGGAACTCGCCCCAGCCCGGGTCCATCTTGATCGTCAGCCGCGGCGTGCCGCCCGCCGTGTCCACGTTCACCTTCTCGGCGAAGGTGACGCGCACCCGGATCGTGTCGCCGAGCGCGTAGGTGTCGTCGCTGCCCGCGTCCGAGACCACCGCCACGGCGGTCACCGGCGGGGCGTGCGCCGCCGGGCGCGCGGAGAAGCCCTCCGCCTCGCCGCCCTCCCGGTCGCGGATCGCGTTCTCGTCGGGCCGGTCGTAGGACACGAACACCCGGTCGCCGGGCGTCACCGGCCGGTCCAGCGTCACCGTCACCGTCCGGCCCTCGACGCTCGTCGCGCCCGTCCCGGAGGAGGTGCCGCCCTGTCCCTGCGCCGAGCGCTTTCCGGTTCCGCCGCCGTCGGGCAGCGTCCTCACCCTGAAGGCGCCCCCGTCCGGCGCCGAGTCCTCGTCCAGCGGCTCGTCGAAGGTGACGCTCAGTTGCCTCCCGTTCACGGATGCGCTGTGGAACGACGGGCCGGAGTTGGCCTGAGCGCCGCTGTTGGCGGCCGTCAGTGCCAGATCGACCTTGTTGCCGGTCTGCCATATCTCTTCGGTTAAGTTCCAAGTCGCTTGTAAGCCGCTGTGAGAAAGAGTTGCGTCGGCAACGAGGAACGTCCGGTCCCCGACATGCAGCGTCCAGTTCGAGTTCGAGGGAATCGCCTTGTCGAGTTGTATAAATAGAACCCAAGAGCCAACCGCCCCAGCGTGCCTAAGACTTACGACCTGATAGCTCGTGCCCTCGCTTGTGAAGGAGTCCTCGGTAAGAGCGGTAGTGCAAAGTGGAACGTCCAGATTAGAGCAACCCGAGCCGAGATCACTAGCGTCCCCCACCGTCAGCGTCGCCGACCAGAATGCTCCCGGCACCTTCGGCGAGTTGTTGGTCACCGCCTGGTCGCCGAAGCTCGCGACCGCGAAGCCGGCGGCGTTCCGCAGCGGGTTCGCGCCCTTGCTGTAGCGCACCTTTACCGTCTCGCCGTACGCCACCGCCGTGCTCAGCGTCAGCGTCACGGTCGCGCCGTCGATGGCGACGCCGTCGGAGGCGACGTTGCGCGGGACGCTGTCCACGCTGACGTGGAAGCGGCCGGGCGCGGGCACCGAGCCCCCGTCCAGGTCCTGGTCGAAGGTCAGGGCGAGCGTCGTACCGTTCGCCTCGGCGCTCACGAATACGGGCGGCCCCGCGACCCAGCTCACCGGCCGCTTGGAGAAGTCCGCTACCTCGTTGCCGGCGCGGTCGCGCAGCGGCTTCTCGCGCTTGCCGTAGCTCACCGTGACGGTGTCGGTCTCGCTCACCGGCTTTTCCAGAGTGAGCGTTACCTTAGCACCCTCGATGACGACGCCGCCGTCGCAGTCGCCGTCGTCGCAGGGGCCGACGACCATGTACCAGCGGCCGTTCACGAGGACGTAGAAGCGGCTGCGGTGGGGCACCGAGCGCGGGTCCAGGGCCTGGTCGAAGAGCACGGTGAGCGTCTTCCCGGTCACCTGCGCGCTCTGGAAGGCCGGCGGCCTGACGTTGGTCACCGCCTGGTCGGGGAAGCTCGCGACCTCGTTGCCGCCGCGGTCGCGCAGCGGGTTGCTGGCCGGCCTGGTGTAGCCCACCCTGACCGCGCTCTCGCCCCAGGCGACGGCCGAGTCCAGCGTGAGCATCACGCTCGCGCCGTCGATGGCGACGCCGGCGACGTTGCGCCGGGCGCCGCCCGCGGTCACGTAAAAGTCGCCGGGCGCGGGCGCCGAGCCTGCGTCCAGCGGCTCGTCGAAGGCGAGGGTCAGCTTCGTCCCGTTCACCTTCGCGCTCACGAACTCAGGCGGCGCCGTGATGTTGGTCACCTCCATGTACGTGGAGAAAGATGCTAAGCGGTTGCCCTGCACGTCCCGCACGCCGCCGCCGAGATAGGAGACCCGGACCCGCTGGCCGGCGGCGACCGGCGCGCCGAGGGTCAGGGTCAGGGTGTTGCCGGCGACGGTCGTCGCGGCGTTCAGCACGGATAGGGACACCCCATCCGCCCGGACGCGCCAGGTCCCCGTGCAGCAGGGGTCGATCTCCTCGTTGAGGGTCACGGTCAGCTTCGTCCCGTCCACTTCGGCCTCCGAGAGCACCGGCGGCCCCTCGGCGTTGCTCGCCGCCCGGGCGGAGAATTCCTCGACTAGGTTGCCGGTGAGGTCCCTCAGCGGGCCGTAGTGGTCGGCATAATGGTATGAGGCCCTGGTGTAGCTCACCTCGACCCGGTCGCCGGCCCTGACCACGGCATTGAGCCAGAGCCGCAAGGTCGCGCCCTGGATATGGGCGGGGGCGCCGGAGAAGAGATGGCGCCGCTCCCCGTTCACCGTGATGCGGAAGCTCCGCCCGTCGGGCACGCTCCCCGCGTTCAGGCGTTCGCTGAAATCGAGCCGGAGATGGCTCCCACTCACCGGAGCGCCGCCGCCCCACACCGTCACGTCCTGCAGGGTCGGCGGCCACCGGTCCTTGCGCCTGGGCGGCTGGAACTCATCCGGCGTGTTGTTGGCCGCCGCCTGGCCGTTGAAACTGGCCACCTCGGCGTAGCCGACGCCCGCGAGCCTCGTGCCGACACTAAGCATCGACGGGCTGTTCGACGCCTTCGTTCTGTCGTAGCTCACCCTCGCCGTCTCGCCGTGATAGACGGGTCCGCACAGCGTCACCGACACCTTCCTGCCGGAGATGGTGCCCAGACTCGTTCTGCTGCAACCGCCGGTCAGCGTGCGGGTCCCGCCGTCCGGGGCCGTCACCTCCACCGTGAACGCCCTGCCGTCCGGCCTCCCTGCGCTGCCACCTATGGGTGAGGCGGGTGGTTGCCTCAGGGCCCTGTCGAAGGTCACGGTGAGCCCCCTCAAGGCCACCTCGGCGCTGACCGGGACCGGCGCCTGCGCCTGCGCCGCCCCGGCGCCGAGCAACAGGACGAAGCCGAGAGCGAGCAGGCACGCCGCCGCGGCGAACATGCGCCGGGTCCGCCGGCGCGGGAATCGCTCCGGAAGGAATCCTGCCACGAACATGAACGTGAATTTACGGAATACCTTCACGGCGCTCTCCTTTTAACTGTAACGGGATCTCCGGCGACGGTCCGCACCGGATCTAATCTGCGGGTCTGCGGGTCTGCGGGTCTGCGGGTCTGCGGGTCTGCGGGTCTGCGGGTCTGCGGGTCTGCGGGTCTGCGGGTATGCGGGTCTGCGGGTCTGCGGGTCTGCGGGTCTGCGGGTCTGCGGGTC
>JAJEFC010000165.1 GCA_022820675.1 Vicinamibacteria bacterium
CCGCCCCGCCCCCCGCGGCGGACGGTCCGGCGCCGGCGGCGACTCCGGCCTCCGCCTGATCGTCCGCGGCCGGACTCCCGGGCGCCCGCCGCGGCCCCGGGAGTCTGCACCGGGGACCGGGCACGGACTCCTGCAAGGACGGTGACGGGAATCACCTTGCCGCGTGCGAAGCGCAGGAGTCGCCAAGACATGGGCTGAGTCTGCGCGCAGGCGGCGACCTCATATCGATCACTGTCCTGCCGGGTCGGTCGGGCGCCAAGCGGAAACCGCAGGCGACGATTGGCGGACCGGGCCTCGCGCCGCCGCATTCGCGACGGGCCGGCGCCGGCCGCCGGAGGCGTCGACACCCGGTACCGAACGACCCCCTTCACGCCGGGCAGACCAGGAACGCGCAGGAGGCCCCCGAGAGAACAGGCACCCCCGCAACGGCGGGGACCGCGGGCGGGAGCCGCGCGGGCGCCGGGCGGGCGGGTACCGGCCGCCCGCCGCGGGACACCCGTCCACCGCGCCGAACCGGCGCGCCCGGTTCACCATCGCGAGAGGTAGATTGAGAATGGCTATTTCCGCCGCACAGGTCAAGGAGCTCCGGGACAAGACCGGGGCCGGATTCATGGACTGCAAGGCCGCCCTCACCGAGGCCGGGGGCGACGTCGACAAGGCGATCACGATCCTGCGGACCCGCGGGCAGGCCCGCGCGGCCAAGCGGTCGGGCCGCAGCACGAGCCAGGGCCTCGTCGGCAGCTACATCCACATGGGCGGGCAGGTCGGCGTGCTCGTGGAGGTGGGCTGCGAGTCCGACTTCGTGGCCCGGACCGACGAGTTCCAGCAACTGACCCGCGAGGTCGCCATGCACATCGCGGCCGCGAGCCCGCTCTACGTCACCCGCGATCAGGTGCCGGGCGAGGACGTGGAACGCGAGAAGGCGATCTTCCGCGCGCAGTTCGAGGGCTCGAACAAGCCGCCGCAGGTCATCGACAAGATCGTCGACGGCAAGATGAACAGCTACTACCAGCAGGTGGTGCTGCTCGATCAGCCGTCCATCCGCGACCCCAAGACCTCGATCGGCGATCTGGTGACGGCGGCCATCGCCAAGATGGGCGAGAACATCAACGTCGTGCGGTTCGCCCGGTTCAAGATCGGAGAGGCCGCGGACTGACCCGCGGTCCGCCGCGGCCGCGGCTCGGCTATAATCCCCGTCACTCGATGGCTGCTCCCGCCTATCGGCGCGTCCTCCTCAAGCTGTCTGGCGAGGCGCTCCTCGGCGATCGTTCGTACGGCATCGACCCGCCCGTCGCCGACCAGATCGCCCTCGAGGTGGTGGACGTGCAACGGCTCGGGGTCGAGGTCGCCATCGTCATCGGCGGCGGCAACATCTTCCGGGGGCTCGCCGCGAGCGCCCGGGGCATGGACCGCACCACCGCCGACAACATGGGCATGCTTGCGACGGTGATGAACGCTCTCGCGCTCTCGGACGCCCTCGAGCGCCACGGCGCCGCCACCCGCGTGCTGACCGCGATAGAGATGCGCACCGTCGCCGAGCCGTTCATCCGGCGGCGCGCCATCCGGCACCTCGAGAAGGGTCGGGTGGTGCTGTTCGCGGCCGGCACCGGCAACCCGTACTTCACCACGGACACCGCGGCCGCGCTTCGGGCCATGGAGGTGCGGGCCGACGTCATCATGAAGGCCACGAAGGTGGACGGCGTCTTCACCGCCGATCCGGCCGTCGACCCCGACGCGACGCGGCTCGACTCGCTCTCGCACCACGAGGTGCTGGAACGGCGGCTGAACGTCATGGACACCACGGCCATCTCGCTGTGCATGGACAACAAGCTGCCCATCGTGGTGTTCAACCTGAAGACCCCCGGCAACGTGCGGCGGGCGGTGCTGGGCGAGCCGGTCGGGTCCGTGGTCGGCACCTGAACCGCATCCGCCCCTGGCGCGGGTCGAAGCGCAGAAAGGACGAGGGTCGCGATGAACGTCACCGACGGAAAGAGCGCCGTGGCCGAGGCCCGGGCCGGCATGGAGGGACAGGTCGCCCACGTGCAGCACGAGCTGGCCGGCGTGCGCACGGGTCGCGCGTCCATCGGCATCCTCGACTCGGTCCGGGTCGAGGCTTACGGAACGCAGATGCCCCTGAACCAGGTCGCCACCCTCTCGGTGCCGGAGCCCACCCTCATCGTCGTGCACCCCTTCGACCCCGGCCAGATAGGCGCCATCGAGCGCGCCATCCAGCGCGCCAACCTCGGGCTGAACCCCGCGAACGACGGCAAGATCGTCAGGCTGCCCATTCCCCCCCTGAACGACGACCGGCGGAAGGAGCTCTCGCGCATCGTGCACGCCCTCGCCGAGGAGGGCCGCAACGGGGTGCGCGGCGTGCGCCGGCACGTCAACGACGCCCTGAAGAAGCTCCTCAAGAACCACGAGATCTCGGAGGACGACGAGCGGCGCGCCCTCGACGACGTGCAGAAGGTCACCGACGAGCACATCGCCGAGATCGACGAGCTGCTGAAGGCCAAGGACGCGGAGCTCCTCGACCGCTGACGGCGAGCGCGACGATGGCGACCCGCTTCCACCTCGAGTGCTCCGTCTCCTGCGGCGCGGGGCCGTTCGACGCGGACCGCCGCCAGCACCTGTGCCGTTGCGGCCGCCCGCTGCTGGCGCGGTACGACTGGGACCGCATCGCGCCCACGTGGCCCCGCGAGTCCCTGCGCGACGCCGTCCCGTCGATGTGGCGGTACGCGCCGGCGCTCCCCCTCGCCGACGGCGACCGCCCCGTGACGCTGGGCGAGGGCTGGACCCCCCTCTTTCCGGCGCCCGCCCTCGGGGCCGACCTGGGCCTCGACCGGCTCCTCGTCAAGGACGAGGCGCTGAACCCCACCAACTCGTTCAAGGCGCGCGGCATGTCCGCCGCCGTCACCCGGGCCCACGCCCTCGGGGCGGCCACCCTCTCGGTGCCGTCGGCCGGGAACGCGGCCTGCGCGCTGGCCGCCTACGCCGCCAACGCGGGCATCGAGGCCCGCGTCTTCATGCCCCGCGACGTGAAGACGCCGTTCATCCGCGAGTGCCGCGTGCACGGGGCGGAGGTCACCCTGGTCGACGGCCTGATCACCGACGCCGGCCGCATCGCCGCCGACGAGGGGCGCCGCCACGGCTGGTACGACGTCTCGACGCTGAAGGAGCCGTACCGGGCCGAGGGCAAGAAGACCATGGGCTACGAGATCGCCGAGCAGCTCGGCTGGCGCTGGCCCGACTGGATCGTCTACCCCACCGGGGGCGGCACCGGCATCGTCGGCATATGGAAGGCGTGCGAGGAGCTCGAGCGGCTCGGCTGGGTGAAGGGCCCGCGCCCGCGGCTGGTGACGGTGCAGGCCGAGGGGTGCGCGCCGATGGTCCGCGCCTTCCACGCCGGGGCCGACACCGCCGATCCGTGGGAAGGAGCGGCGACGGTGGCCGACGGCCTGCGGGTCCCGGCCGCGGTGGGCGACATCCTCGTCCTTCGCGCCCTCCGCGAGAGCGGCGGGACCGCCGTCGCCGTGTCGGACCGCGACATGGTCGAGGGCATGCTCGACCTCGGACGGCGCGAGGGCATCGGCGCCGCGCCGGAAGGCGGGGCCACCCTCGCCGCCCTGCGGCAGCTCATCCGCGACGGCGTTGTCGCCAGGGACCAGGAGGTGGTCCTGCTCAACACCGGCGGCGCGCTGAAGTACCTGGACGTCGTCGAAGAGGGTTGAACGCGCCCCGGGCGGACCCCGACGGCGCGTGGTGTCGAACCGGACGTGTGGGAGCGTATCGAGGGCCAGGCCGCGGCCGAAGGTCGGTGCGTGTGGGGCGTCGACCTGTGGACCACGGCGGCGCTCTCCGCGGTCTCAGCGTACTGGCCGGAGACCGGCCGGCAGCGCGGGTACTCCCCAGTCGAGTAGACTGGGGAGTGTACACATGCCGATCTACGTCGTGATCTCCCCGATTCCAAGCCTTGGGGCAACATCCCTCGAAGACGCGGTCTGCTCGCGCTTCCACGAGAACGATCGTCACCAAGTCCGGCCCGGTGTCTGGCTGGTTCGTAGCCCATGGGTGACGGTTGATCAAGTCCGCGACAGCCTCGACATCAAGGTTGGGGGCAACAGCGGGGTCGTCATCGCCGCCGGCCGCTACACTGGCGCCGCCGATCGAGCGCTGGCGAACAAGCTGCAGGTGTGGGAGGGCACGACATGACGCCCCCTGTCGTGGAGTTTCCGCAAGGCCAGAAGTCGGTGAGCGGTGGTGGTGGGTCCGGGGAGTTCGACCAGCGCTTGCGAGATGTGGAAGGCCACCTGCGCGAGCTACGGGAGGGGATGAAGCACGTCGCTCTCCGTGAAGATGTGCTCAAGCTCAAAATCTGGGTGCTCGGTGGTGTCATTGGCGGCATGATCGCCGCAGTGACCCTCGGAATCGCCATCGCGCGGCTGTTCATGATGGTGCCGGCGCAGTGACACCGGCGCGCACAAGCGGCAACAAGCAGCGTGCGCCGGCGGTCGGACGCACGGCGGGACAGTCCCACCTTCGCTTTTCGTAAAATCCTTGAAAATCAGTGACTTGCAGGTAGAGTCTGGTGGACCGCATGGGATTCGAACCCACGACCTCCGCGTTGCGAACGCGGCGCTCTCCCGGCTGAGCTAGCGGCCCATCGTCGGAATCAACAACTTAACAGTGTTCGGCCGGGATCTGCAAGCCCTTAGTGCCCCCATCCCGTCTGCGGTATAACTGAGAAATGGCGTATCGGGCGGTCTTTCGCTGCATCGCGGGGTGCTCCGGGGAGCATCCCGTCTGGGATCCGATCTACCGCTGCCCGTCGTGCGGCGATCTGCTCGAGGTCGCCCACGACGTCGAGCGGCTGAAGGACCGCTCGGCGGGGGCGTGGATGCGCCTCTTCGACGAGCGCTACAAGCGCACGACGTGGCCCTACGGATCGTCGGTCTGGGGCAAGAAGGAATGGGTGTGCCCCGACGTCCGGAACGACTCCGTCGTGTCCATGGACGAGGGCGGCACCAACCTGTTCTGGGCGGAGCGCTTCGGCCGCGAGCTCGGGATGGACGACCTGTGGGTGAAGCTGTGCGGCAACTCCCACACCGGCTCGTTCAAGGACCTCGGCATGACCGTGCTCGTGTCGGTGGTGCGGCAGATCATGGACCAGGGCGGCGACATCCGCGCCGTGGCCTGCGCGTCGACCGGCGACACGTCGGCGTCGCTGGCCGCCTACGCCGCGGCCGGCGGCATCCCCGCCATCGTCCTCCTGCCGCGCGGCAAGGTCTCGACCGCCCAGCTCCTGCAGCCCATCGCCAACGGGGCGCTGGTGCTCGCCCTCGACACCGACTTCGACGGCTGCATGGCGATCGTCCAGCGCCTCTCGCAGGACGAGGGCATCTACCTCGCCAACTCGATGAACAGCCTGCGCCTCGAGGGTCAGAAGACGGTGGCCATCGAGATCGTGCAGCAGCTCGACTGGACCATCCCCGACGTCGTCATCATTCCCGGCGGCAACCTCGGCAACGTCAGCGCGCTGGGGGCGGGATTCGACATGCTGGGGGACCTCGGCCTCATCAACCGGCAGCCGCAGATCGTCGTGGCCCAGGCCGAGGCCGCCAACCCCCTCTATCGCGCCTATCAGCGCGACTGGGAGTTCGAGCCGGTGGGCGCGAAGCCCACGCAGGCGTCGGCCATCCAGATCGGCAACCCGGTGTCGGTGCGCAAGGCGATACGGACGCTGCGGCGGCACCGCGGCATCGTCGAGCAGGCGTCGGAGGCGGAGCTCGCCGAGGCGGCGGCCCGGGCCGACCGCACCGGCATGTACAACTGCCCCCACACCGGGGTGGCGCTGGCCGCCCTCATCAAGCTGCGCGAGCGCGGGCAGATCGACGCCGGCGCCCGGGTGGTCGTGATCTCGACGGCCAGCGGCCTGAAGTTCACCGACTTCAAGCTCGGCTATCACGAGCGCCGGCTGCCCGACGTGCGCCCCACCTGGGCGAACGTCCCCGTCGAGCTGCCCGACGACTACGACGCGGTCCGCCGCGCCATCGACGAGCACTCGGCCGGCCGGGAGTCTGCGCCGTAGAACGGTGCAGGCTCCAGGCAGGGGTTGCCGTGAAAAGTACACGGGGGTGAAGACACACCAACGCGTACGCGACGGGAGGTCGCAACGCGGAACGCGGGCTCATGCGCCTGCGGCGACGTTCGGCTGGTCAGGCTGCCCCCATTGTGGCCCCGACGCCGAACGGTGCCCGCAAGCGCGAACTGGCTACCGTACTCTCATGCTGGCGGGATGGCTGCGCGAAGCGTGGCCATGAGCGTTTGGTTGGGCGCCAAGCGGAGCCGAAGGCGACGACTGGCGGGCCGGCGTCGCCGGTCCGATCCAGGCACCGCCCTCGGCCGGCCGAGGCCCGCGGAGCGGCCGGCGTTCGTGCTAAGATCGACGCAGGACGCTGGAGCGAATGCCCATCTACGAGTACCGGTGCTCGCGGTGCCGGCAGGACTTCGAGTTGCTGGTCCGCGCGGGGGCGGCCCCGCCGTGCCCGGCCTGCGACACGCCGACGCTGGAGAAGCGCCTGTCGGCGTTCGCGGTGGGTCGCGCGGCCCCGGCTGCCGCGAGCTTCGCGCCCGGCGCCTGCGGCACCTGTGGCGACCCGCGGGGCGCCGGCGCCTGTTCGATGAACTGATTCCGGCGACGATGCCGGTCAGGAGCCTGCGCGGCGGAACGGCGCGGTTCTCCTGCAGGGTTGGTTGGGGCGTCGCCGGCGACGATGGGCGGGCCGGGAGTCGGCGCGGTGGAACGGCGCGGACTCCGGCAGGGTTGGTTGGGCGCCCGGGGGCACCGCCGGCGACGATGGCCAGGCGGGTCCGACGAAGCCACCGGGGTCATGTCGCGTCGGTCGTCGACCGATAGTATCGAGGAGCGTACAACAGCATGTCCGTGCCGCGGATCACCAAGGAAGCCCTGAAGACCCGCCTCGAGGAGGACGCCGCCAACGCGCCCGTCATCCTGGACGTCCGGCTCAAGTATCCGTACGAGCACAGCACCATGATCCTGCCCGGCGCGGTGCGCGTGGACCCGGACGCGGTGGACACGTCGGGCCTGTCCCCCGATCGCGACGTCGTCGCCTACGACTCCGATCCCGAGGAGCTGGTGAGCGCGCGCGTCGCGGCGGCCTTGATCCGCAAGGGATTCAGGGCGAGCGCGCTCGCGGGGGGGCTGCCGGACTGGATTACCGCCAAGTATCCCACCGACACGAAGGACGCGCCGAAGCAGGCGCCTCCCAAGGCCGGCAGCCTGAAGGGCTGACGCCGGGCGTCGGCCGGGCGCAGCGTATCGCGATGCGATTCCCTCGGGTCATCGGCGTGATCGGTGTCGCCGTGACGCTGGCAATCCTGGTGCCGCCGCCGGCCGCCCATGTAGCCGAATCGCCGCCGGCGCGACATGCCGCCCCGGTTGCGCGGCCGACCCACGGCGACTCTCCCGCCACCCGCGACACCCCGGCGCCGATCGAGCGGCGGATGGTGTCGGGCTTCGCTCCCCCGGCGCTCATGCCGCAGACGGCGGAGCCCACGCTGCCCGCGCCCCTCTGGTACGACCAGAACCCGCGGCTCATCCGCGCGGACCACGCCGGCGGGCTCTCGCTCGACAACTTCCTCGTCGCCGGCGACGTCGAGACGCTGACGTTCGAGCGGCTCTCCCTGAGCGCGGTCGCCGACGACTTCCTCGTGCGCGAGACGTGGCGGCGGACGGGCACCACCGACATCGACGGACATCTGATCAGCGTCTTCAATCCGAGCTGGAACAGCGCCGCGCTCCGGGACGCCATCGGCTGGCAACGCCGCGGCTTCGACCAGCCTCATGCGCAGCTCGGGACGCTCCTGATCCCGAGGTCGTCCGGCGCGGCGAACTCCGGCGAAGAGGTCGTCGAGAGGTTCGCCATCCGGCTTCGCCTGACGCCGCTGAACGTGCCTGCAGCGCAGATCACGCAGATCGACGCCGGCACCCAATACGCGAGCCACGTCGTCAACCTGGTCATGCCGGGATTCGGCGACGGCCGGCTGACGGGCGACGACTACGGCCTCGAGCTCGACGAGGCGGCAAGGCGGTTCTACACGCACTTCAGCGACGAGTATGCGTCGATCGCGTTCGTCCCCCGGCAGCCGCACGTCGTGCCCTACGACGCCTTCCATCACAACGTCCGCAACCCCATCGCGGGCCTCGGCGCCCTGCCCGTGTTCGACGATTCGGCAGCGTACGGCAGCGCCGGCGTGCTTCGCTCGGTGGAGCTCTATCCAGACGTCTCGTTCACGTCCAACGCCTCCTCGACGCACGCCATCAGCCACCAGTGGGTCGACTACTGGGACTGGTCGAGCCTGGCTGGAGGCATCGATCGCGCGGGGAGGGCCCCGGCCAGCCACACGCCGCTGCTCCATCCGGGCGAGGTCTACGCCGGCGCGGTGCTCGACGTGAGGCGGCGGGTGGCGGAGGTCGGCGGAGGGAGCGCCTACGTGATCGAGAGGACCCCGGGTCCGGCCCTGCTGCATCCGACCACCCGCTATCGAATGGGGCTGATCGGGCCGGAGGCGGTGCCGGAGCTCCTCGTCTTCGAGAACCAGGGCCAGTTCGAGACCGAAGCGTTCGCGCCCCACGTCGGAACCGCGGTCGACGGCGCCTGGCGCCGTGTGCACATCAACGACATCCTCGCGGAGCACGGCCCGCGCCAGGGACCCGTGGACGACGCCTGGTCTCGGGCAACGGTGGTCGTATCGCGGGACGGGTTGCTGTCGGCCGAGGAGATGAGCTACTGGAACTTCTTCGCGGCCCGCCATGCGGCGACCGGGGGGACGACCACTTGGGACGGCGTTCCGTCGTTCTTCGAGGCCACCGGCGGCGTGGTGCCGCTGCGAACCGACGTCACGCCGCTGCACGCGGCCAAGCTCGTGGAGACGGCCGAGACCGGCCACGTGTCGATCGCCCCGGGAGAGTTCAGGGGCGTGGAGCTCGACGGGCCGGTGCCAGCGCGCATCGCCGTCGGCGAGAGCGTGACCATCTCGGGCGCCGTGACCACGACCGAGCGCGACGACTTCAACATCGCCTGCGCGGAGTGGCTTCCCTACGGGAGCGCGCGCAACATCTACGAGTGCGCTCCCATCGAGGGCAACCGCTTCTCGATACCGTACAGGTTCGCCGCCGCCGACGCCGGACGCCACCAGCTCCAGATCTTCCTCCACTACCCGGACCCACGTTCGCCGTCCTCCCTGGTCGTCCCCTTGTCGCCCATCTCCGGTATTACGGTGGCCCCGTAGACACCCCTGACGCGCCCGCCACCGCGCGACGCCCGACCGCGGCGCAAGACGGCGGACTGACCCGAAACCGGTGTCCGCCCGGTCGCAGGCGTCGATCGATCGCGTGTCGCGCCGAGCTCCAAAGGCACGCTGGCAGGAGGCTCGGAAGAACGTGACCGACGTCCGCACCCGGTTCCGTCGCACACGGTCGACCCGGACGCCACGGAGCTGAGCTTCCCGGACGAGAAACGCTGCCTTCGCGTCGCGCTTCGATTCGAACGTGCGTGGTAGGATGAGACTGGGTGGGTCTGCTGATCCGAGGGGTTGTATCTTCGACCCCGTGAGTGCGGCGCGGACCCGATGCGGACGTCGTGCAGCCCCCGCGAACCTCGCCCACCGGCGGGGCGTTGTCCCGTGATGCGTGACTGGATCCGCTCGATAGCGACGCTGCTCGCCGCCGGCCTGCTCGGGGGCATGACTTCGAGCGGCGGGGCTCAACCGCTCGGAGAGACGCCGGAAGACCTGCAGCGCGCGCTTCAGCGCCGCTACAACCTCGTGCGCGACTTCACCGCCGACTTCACGCACACCTACCAGGGCGGCGTGCTGCGGACCACCCTCGTCGAGAGCGGCCGGGTCAGCATCAAGAAGCCGGGCCGGATGCGCTGGGACTACCGGGAGCCCGAGCGCAAGCTGTATCTCTCGGACGGCGAGCACCTCTACTCGTACCTGCCGGAAGACCGCCAGGTGATCGTCGGCGAGCTGCCGCGCGACGGCGAGGCCACCACGCCGGCCCTCTTCCTCGCCGGCCGGGGGAGCTTCGAGACCGACTTCACGGCGGCGTTCGACGCCGTCGACGATCCGCCCCCGAACAGCCGGGTCCTGCGGCTGACTCCGACCCGCGCCGAGCGCGACTTCGAGTTCCTGGTCGTGGTGGTCGACGCGCCGTCGCTGGCCATCGTCCGCCTGGCCGCCTACGACCTGCAGGGCGGCGTCTCCACCTTCTTCTTCTCGAACCTCCGCGAGAACGTGGGGCTGTCCGACCGCCCGTTCACCTTCGAGATTCCACGGGATGCCGATGTCATCGACACCACCGCCGCCGGCACGTTCCGCTAGCAGCCCGTGGTGGAACCCCGCGTTGCACCGAGAGCAGCGAGGTGCCCGCCTGACAAGGCGTGAGGAGGGCGCATATTGGGCATATGTAAACGACGAACAACGCAGTCAGGCGGGATGCATCGCTGCTCGAATGCAGCGGGGACTTCCACCACGCGCTGCTAGCCCGGAGTTCCAGCGCGCTAGCAGCCCGCGCCGGGGAACGGCGCGCGGTGGGGACGCGCGGCCTCCGGGGGCGGTGGTGTCCACGAGCCCGCGCGGGCCTTCCGCGGGACGCGTCGCACGGGAAGGCCACTCGCCCGGCCGCGATCCGGGGTCGCGACGCCAGGCGCCATTCACCGCGGCCGGAGTCGCCGCGGCCGGACTGTGCCTGATCCTGGCCGCCGGCTGCGCGACGACCGCCCGGGACCGGGCCCGCACGGCAGAGCTGGCCGAGAACTTCGACGAGGCGGTGATCGAGTACACGCGGGCCCTCGAGGAGCGTCCGAACGACCGGGCGCTCCAGCGGGAGCTCGAGCGCGCGCGGCTACGTGCCGCGCAGTACCACCAGGCAGAAGGGCTCCGCCTCGCCGGGCTCGGCAACCATGAGGATGCCCTGGTCGAGTTCCGGATCGCGGCCGAGCTGGATCCGTCCGCCGCCGACATCCAGGATGCCCTGCGCGAGACGGCCGAGCGGGTCCGGATGCGCGAGGCCGCTCTTCGCGCCGGTCAGACCGCGACCGAGGCGTTGATCGAACGCACCCGCTTCCTGCCTGCCGAAGGGCTGGAGCTGCCCGACGAGGTGCTGCCCGACTCGCTCGTCTTCCGCGACGCGAGCACCCGCGACATCCTCACCGCGCTGGGCCTGTTCGCGGACGTCAACGTCATCTTCGATCCCGATTTCGTCGACCGGAGGACGTCCGTCGATCTGCGCGGCGCCCGGCTCTCCGCCGCCCTGGGGTCCGTCACCCGCTCCACGCGGAACTTCTATCGCGTCACCGCGCCCCGCACCGTCACCGTGGTTCCGGACACGCCCGCGAAGCGGACCGAGTACCAGGAGGAGATCGTCCGGACCTTCTACGTGAGCAACGCGGACCTGGAGGAGACCGTCAACATGCTCCGCCTCGTCCTCGACCTGCGCCGGCTGTCGGTGGTCACCGCCACCGGGTCGCTGTCGATCCGCGACACGCCGGATCGGGTGGCGGCCGCGGCCCGGCTCATCGCCGCCGTCGACAAGGCCCCGCCCGAGGTCGTGGTCGACGTCGAGCTGCTGGAGGTCGACCGCCAGCGGCTGCGGGCCTACGGCCTGCAGTTCGCGACACCGGGCTCCCCGGGCCTCGAGGGTGCGCTGGGCGTCGACGCCCCGAACGGCCTGTTCATCGACGAGCTGGGCAGCCTGAGCGCCGCGGACGTCTTCATCGCCGATCTCCCCGGGCTGTTCTACCGCCTCCTGAAGCGGGACCGGCACACGCACACCCTGGCCAACCCCCATCTCCGCATGCTGGCGGGCGAGACCGCCGCGGCGCAGTTCGGCGACCAGATACCCATCCCCGTCACCACGTTCACGCCGTTCGCGGCCGGGGGCCTCCAGCAGCAGCCGGTGACGTCCTTCCAGTACCGCGACGTCGGCGTTGGAATCGGGGTCACGCCCCAAATCCACCACGAGGACGAGGTCTCCCTGGCGCTGGATATCGAGGTCAGCACGCTGTCGGGCGTCGGCTACGGCGACATCCCGACGATCGGCCAGCGCACCATCGAAACGACGATTCGCCTGCGAAACGGGGAAACCAGCATTCTTGCAGGGCTGATCCGGGACGACGAGCGCGAGGTGATGGAGGGCATACCCGGCCTGAGCGACCTGCCGGTCATCGGCCGTCTGTTCGCGCGCAACCGCCTGGAGACGCAGGAGACCGACATCATCGTCACGCTGACCCCGCGCATCGTCCGGGGGCTCGATCTGGAGGAGGCTGACCTGCGGGCGTTCCGCTTCGACGGCGACGCCGGCGCTCCCCTCGACGTGATCAACCGGAGCTCGACGGAGCCGGTGCCGATTCCCGGCGCGCTCCGGCCGCCGCGCGACCCGCAGCCCGCGCCGCCCCGGGACTTCGACCCCGGCCAGGTCCTCCCCATACTGCCCCCGCCCCTGGATCCACGGTGACCCGCGGCGTCGCGTCGCGACCTCCAGGTGGCCGGACTCGAGGTCGATGCATCGCCCAGGCCCGATCTGCGGTGACCGGCGGCGACCCGTCGCGACCTCCAGGTGGCCGGACTCTGGTCGATGCATCGCCCAGGCTCGATCTGCGGTGACCGGCGGCGACCCGTCGCGACCTCCAGGTGGCTGGACTCATGGTCGATGCATCGCCCAGGCTCGATCCGCGGTGACCCGCGGCGTCAGCGGCCTTCGACGTGTATGCGCGCGCCCAGGGCGAGGAGCCGCTCGACGAGCTGCGCATAGCCGCGCTCGACCGTCTCCAGGGGATGGATGCGGCTGGTGCCTTCGGCGGCCAGCGCCGCCGCGATCAGGGCCATGCCCGAGCGCAGGTCCCGGCTGTCGAGGGTGCGGCCGGTCAGGGCGGCGGGGCCGTTGACGATCATGCGGTGGGGATCGCACAGGAAGAGGTCGGCGCTCATGCCGCTCAACTGCTCGAGGGCGAACAGCCGCAGCTCGTACATCCAGTCGTGGATCAGCGTCGCCCCCCGCGCCTGGGTGGCGAGCACGCAGATGAGGCTGACCATGTCGCTCGGAAAACCGGGCCACGGCGACGTGGTTATCTGCCGCACCGCCTCGGGCCGCGAGGGGCGCAGCCGCAGCCGGTCGTCGTCGACCTCGCAGTCGATGGCCATTCGCTTCAGCACCGAGGTGATGGGCTCGAGATCGCCGGCGGCGGCGCCGTGCACGTCGATCTCGCCGCCCGTCACCGCCGCCGCGACGGCCCAGCTCCCCGCCTCGATGTAGTCGCCGCCGAGGCGATGCTCGACCCCGGCGAGCCGCCCGCCGCCGGCCACGCGCAGGGTCGAGGTGCCGGTCCCCTCGACCTCCGCCCCCATCCGGGTGAGGAAGCGGCACAGCTCGGCCACGTGGGGCTCGCAGGCCGCATGCCGGATCTCGCTCACGCCGGGGGCGGCGGCCGCGGCCAGCAGGGCGGTCTCGGTCCCCGTCACCGACGCCTCCACCAGGTACAGCGAGGCCGGGCGCAGGCCGTCCGGCGCCTCGAGCACGAAGTCGCCCCCGCGATCCGCGAGGCGACGCCCCCCCATCGCCTCGAGCGCCTGCAGATGGGCCGACAACGTGCGCCGCGCCGGGAAGTCGCCGCCGGGGGGGGCGAGGCGCACCCGGCCCCGCCTCGCGAGCAGGGGGCCGCACAGCAGCACCGAGCCCCGCAGCCGGCCCACGAGGTCGCGGTCGGGGACGTCGCCGGTGACCCCGGCGCCGTCGACCCGCAGGGTCGCGGTCCCCTCCCCCTCGATCACCGCCCCGAGACCGCGCAGCAGGTCCGACATCACCTGCACGTCCTTGATGCGGGGGACGTTGGTGAGGACGCAGGCCCCGTCCGTGAGGAGGCAGGCCGCCAGCAGCGGCAGCGCCGCGTTCTTGTTGCCCCCGACGTCGATCCGGCCTTCCAGGCGATGACCGCCCTCGACCACCAGGCTCGTGAAGCTGCTTCCCACCGGTTTCGCCATGTCGTCGTTTCCATGCCCGGGAACCGCCCGTCTCACGGCTCCCGCCCGGCAACTCTCGGGATTCCGCTTCGCGCCGGCCCGCCGGTCTTCGCCCGACGCGACCGCAAGGTCGCGCTACGGCCTTCGCTCGGCGCCAACCCTGCAGGAGTTCGCGCCTCCCCGGGAAATCCGCTTGGCGCCGGCCCGCAAACCGTCGGCGGCTTCTCGGCGCCCGACGCCGCAGGAGCCCGCGCCCCTCCGGGCAACCCGCTTCGCGCCAGCCGGCCAATCGTCGCCCGACGCGACCGCAGGGTCCCGCTGCGGCCTCCTCCCGGCGCCCAGCCGTCAGAAACCCGCGCCGTTCTCTCGGCGCCGTCCTCGCGGTGTCCGCGGCCTACGGCGCCGCCCTCCGTTCCGCGCCTCCTGCCTCGAACTCGCCCAGGTACACGACCTCGTCGCGCAAGACCACGCCGAACCGCTCGGCCACCGCGGTCCGGCACGACTCGATCAGGCGGCGCACGTCCGCGGCCCGGGCGCCCCCCTCGTTCACGATGAAGTTGGCGTGCCGCGGCGACACCACCGCCCCGCCGACGCGGCGCCCCTTGAGCCCCGCCCGCTCGATGAGGGCGCCGGCCGACCGCGGCACCCCGTCCGGCAGCGGGCCGTCCCCGGGACGCGGGTTCTGGAACACGCAGCCCGCCGACGCCTGCCCGAGAGGCTGCGTCCGCTTGCGAAAGGCCAGCGAGCGGCGGGCCGCCGCCCGCAGCGCCGCCGCCTCGCCGCCGCCCACCCTGAACTCCGCCCAGCGGACGAGCTCGCCGGTGTGCTGCACGCGGCTCTCATCGTAGCCGAAGCCCATGGACGCCCGCGGCACGACGAGCTCCGAGCCCGCGCGGTCCACCACCCCGACCGCGGTCACGAGGTCTCCGATCAGGCGGCCGTCGAAGTGAGCGTTGCCGCGGACGGCGCCGCCCACCGTGCCCGGGGTCCCGGCCCACCGCTCGAGGCCCGACAGGCCGCGCTGAACCGTCCAGCGCACGAGGTGGTTGACGGTGACGCCGGCGTCCGCCCGCACCGTGCCCGCGGCGGTGCGCGAGATCGTCCCGTGGCGCAGGCGCACGACGAGGCCGCGCACGCCGGCGTCGGCCACGAGCACGTTCGAGCCGCCGCCGAGCACGGTCAGCGGCAGCCCGAGCCCGTTCGCGACACGGATCGCCGCCGCGAGCTCCGACGCCCGCGCCGTCTCGACCAGCCAGTCGGCGGCTCCCCCGGTGCGAAAGGTGGTCAGGTCCGCGAGCGGCGCCCGTCGGCGAAGTCGGCCTCCGAAGAGCGCCGCGAGGCGGACGCCCGCCGCGTCGACCGCCGCGGCCGGCGGCGGGACGGGTGGGCGGAGGCCGGGCGGCCCGGCCGTGAAGGCGGCGGTCATCCGGTCTCGCCTCTCCCGTCGACCGCCGCGGCCGACGGCGGAGCGGGTGAACGAGAGCCGGCCGGCCCCGTCGTGAAGGCGGCGGTCATCCGGTCTCGCCTCTCCCGTGGGCCGTCGCGGCCGACGGTCCGCGGCGCGGCGGCGCGAGACGCATCAACCGGCGCTCCTGCTCGACGAGAGCCGCGAGGGCTTCGCGCCGGCCGCAGGCGTCGAAGGCGATCCAGTCGCCGGGCGCGAGCTGTCCGGCCACGCCGAGGTCCGCCGTGATCACGGTCCCCAGCACCGCGTAGCCGCCGGTCGTCTGCCGATCCGCCATGAGCAGCATCGGCTGGCCGGAGGGAGGGACCTGAATCGTGCCCGCGGGCGTGGCGGTCGAGAGGACCGGGGCGGAATCGGCGAGGCGGATCGCGGGCCCCTGCAGCCGGTAGCCCATCCGGTTGGAGTCGGGTCCGACGGTGAAGCGGCCGTCGGGAAGGCGCTCGAGGGCGCCGGCCTCGAACCGCTGCTCGTCCGCGCCCGGCACGAATCGCACCCTGGCGCCGCCCTCAGGCAGGGGGAACACGGGGGCGCGGCGCCCGCCCCGGACGGGGGCGCCGCCGGGCGCCCCCACGTCCAGCCGGTCGCCGGGCCGGAGGGGTCGGCCGCCGAGGCCCCCGAGGCGGCTCGCGAGATCGGTGCTCCTGCTGCCGAGGCGCGGGGGCACGTCGATGCCCCCGCGCACCGCGAGGTAGGCGCGCGCCCCCGCCGTACGCCGGCCGAACCGGAGACGACTCCCCCGGCCGGCGCGGGCCGCGATGCCGGTCTCCATCGGCCGTTCGTCGAGGAACAGGTCGAACCGCGCGCCGGCGACGGCGAAGGTCGTGTCGTCGAGGAACTCGACCTCCGGGCCGATCAGGGTCACCTCGAGGGCGGCGCGGCCCGCCGGGTTGCCGACGAGCAGGTTGGCGGTCCGGTGGGACACCGGGTCCATGGGGCCGGCGACGGGCACGCCGAGGTGCTGGCAGCCCCACCGGCCGCCGTCCTGCACGGTGGTCAGGAGCCCCGCCTCCGCCATCCGGATCACGCCCCGCCTCCCGCCGCCGGCGCCCCGGGCGGCAACGGCTCGAACACGCCGAGGTGCTGGCAGCCCCACCGGCCGCCGTCCTCCACGGTGGTCGGGAACCCCGCCTCCGCGATCCGGATCACACCCCGCCTCCCGCCGCCGGCGCCCCGGGCGGCAACGGCTCGAAGCGGACCCGGTCGCCGGGGCCGACGAGGCCCGGGGGATTGCGCCCGGCGTCGAACATGCGCACCGTGGTGAGGCCGATGAGGCGCCAGCCCCCCGGCGCGGCGGTCGGGTACACGCCGGTCTGCGCCCCCGCGATGCCAACCGACCCGGCCGGCACCGCAAGGCGGGGGGTGGGGCGCCGGGGCATCGCGATGCGGGGGTCCACGGTGCCGAGATAGGCGAAGCCGTGGAGATAACCGACCATGTAGACGCGATAGAGGGTCGCGGCGTGACGCCGGACCACCTCGTCGGCCGGACATCCCGCGAAGGCCGCCACCTCCTCCAGGTCCGGCCCCCCCGCGCCGCCGTAGCGCACCGGGATGACGACCTCCCGCGCCGCGTCGGCGGCGGGCGGCGGCGCCGACGCGGCCTCCTCGAGCACCGACCACACCCGGCCGGCGTCCGTCCGGAGGGGATCGACGTACACGGTGACCGAGTGGTAGCTGGGGACGATGTCGCGCACGCCCCGGAGCCGCGCCGCCTCGACCCGCGCCGCCGCCGCCGTCACCCGGGCGTTGACGCCGGGGTCGATGCGCGCCTCGAACTCGAGAGCGACGGCGGCGTCGCCGGCGGGCCGAATGCGCCAGTCCCGGGCCGGACGCGCCCCGTCGGTCACGGTGTCCACCCTGTCATGGGTTGCTCATTCTGACACGACGCCGAGGAGTCTGCCGTCGCCCGCGTCATGGCCCGTCGGGCCGCGTCTCCGCCGCGCCGGTGCGGCGCCCGGCCCCTTCGCCGCCGGCCGACGACGCCGCGAGCGCGTCGAGGAGCCGACCGTGGACGCCCCCGAACGCCCCGTTCGACATCACCACGACGAGGTCGCCGTCCCGGGCCTCGTCCGTCACCGCCCGCACGATGTCCGACAGCTCGGGCAGGAACCGGGCGCGTCCGCCCCCGGCCCGGATCGCCGCCGCCAGCTCCGGCTCGGAAAGGCGCTCGGCGGGCGGCAGGGCCGAGCGGTACACGCGCCAGATCAGCGTCTCGTCCGCGTCGCCGAAGGCCTCCGCGAACGCCGTCTGGAAGACCCGCCGGCACGCCGTAGCCGACCGGGGCTCGAACAGGGCCCAGATGCGGCGGGACGGGACCGCCGCCCGCAGCCCCGCCAGCGTCTCGCGCACCGCGGTCGGGTGGTGGGCGAAGTCGTCGTACACGGTCACCCCGCGCTCCCGCCCCCGGACCTCGAGACGCCGGCGCACGCCGGCGAAGCGGCCGATCGCGTCGATGATCGCGGGGGTCTCCAGTCCGACCGCTCGGGCCACCGCGAAGGCGGCCAGCATGTTCCGCACGTTGAAGGCCCCGACCAGCGGCATCCGCACCCGCCCGACCGGCGAGCCGCGGTGGACGACCGTCAACCGGGTGCCGTCGGGGCCCGGCTCGACCTCCGCGGCCCGCCAGTCGGCGTCGCCGGCCAGCCCGAACGTCTCCACGCGGCACGGCGCCCCCTTCGCCATCTCCAGCGCGGCGGGGCTGTCGGCGCCCACGAGCAGCCGCCCGCGCCGCGGCAGCAGGGCGACGAAGCGGCGGACCGCCACCCGGATCGCCTCGAAGTCGGCATAGATGTCGGCGTGGTCGAACTCCAGGTTGCCGACCACCGCGATGTCCGGCAGGTACTTCAGGAACTTCGCGGTCTTGTCGAAGAAGGCGCTGTCGTACTCGTCGCCCTCGATCACGAACTCGCGGCCCTGCCCCAGGCGGCAGCTCGACCCGAAGTTGCCGGTCACCCCGCCGATGAGGAAGCTCGGGTCGCGCCCGCCCTCGGTGAGCAGCCACGCCGCGAGCGACGCCGTCGTCGTCTTGCCGTGGGTGCCGGCGACGACGATGGACCGGCGGTCCCACAGCCACGTCTCGCGGACCGTCTCGGGCAGCGAGCGGTACCGGAGCCCGCGGTCGAGCACCTCCTCGACCTCCGGATTGCCGAGCGACACCGCGTTCCCGACGACCACCAGGTCGATGTCCGCGGTGACGTTCGCGGCATCGAAGCCGTCCCGGCACGGGATTCCCCGTTCCGCGAGAAAGTCGCTCATCGGCGGATAGACGTGCTGGTCGGAGCCGCCGACCTCGTGCCCCTCTTCCTTGAGCATGGCGGCCAGGGTGGCCATCGCCGTGCCGCAGATGCCGATCAGGTGGACTTTCATCGTCTCTGTCCCGGCGTCGCCCGCCCGCCGATCGTCACCCGCCGCTGACGCCGCCGACCACCCGACCCGCGCGGAATTCGCGCCGTTCGCCGCGCAGGCTCGCGGCCGAGGTCAGCAGACCGCCGCCTCGGTCACGGCGAGGCGCGGGCGCCCGCCGCCGACCACCCGGACTTCGACGCCCAGCGGCACCGTCAGGGCCGGTCCCGACGTATGGCCGGTGGGAAACCCGAACAGCACCGGTCCCGGAAAGGCGTCGAGCAGATCGGCGACGACGCCGCACGCGGTCAGCTCGCCGCCGGGCTCGTCGCAGCCGGGAAGCTCTCCGCACACGACGGCGGCGGCCCGGCCGAGCACCCCGCTTCCGATCAACTGGGTCAGCATGCGGTCTATCCGGAACGGGCGCTCGCCGACGTCGTCGAGCAGCAGCACGTAGCCGTCGGGCGGGGAGAACGCTTGGGGCGTGCCGAGCGACGCCGCCAACTGGGTGAGGGTGCCCCCGAGCAGGGGGCCGCGCGCGTCGCCCGGCCGGAGCGTCCGGACCCCGTCGCAGGCCAGCTCCCCCATCGGCGCCGGGGTCGTCAGGCCTCGCAGGAACGAGTCGGAGTCGTAGGCCGCGTCGCCGCCGGCGAGGTTGACGACCGTCGGTCCGTGGAAGCACACGACCCCGCAGTGGATGGTGAGATAGACGAGGAGGGCGGTGAGGTCACTGTGGCCGATGAACGCCTTCGGCGTCCCTTCGAGGTCGGCGCGGTCGAGCAGTGGAAGCAACTGCGCGCTCCCGTAGCCGCCCCGGGCGCCGATCACGGCGGCGATGCCGGGGTCGCGCCACGCCGCGGTCAGGGCCGCGGCCCGGCCCCGGGCCTCTCCCGCCACGTACCCCCGCCGCTCGAAGACCCCGTCGGTGAGCACCGGCTCGAGCCCGAGCCGCGCGATCTCGGCCACCCCCCGGTCGAAACGGTCCCGGTCGAACCCGCTGGCCGGCGCCACCACCGCCATCCGGTCGCCGAGCACGAGACGGCGCGGCTTCCGCATCAGGCGTCGACCTCCGGGATGGCGCGTCGCATGGCGTCAGGACTCGTATCCGCCGCCCCGGGGCGGGAGGTCGGCCGCGGGCGGCGGTGCCGACGTCAGGCCCGCCGCATCGCCTCCGCCAGCGCCCGGTGCTCGTCGGAGCCGATGCGCTCCAGCAACTGCTGGCGAGAGAGCGGACGGCGCGGGCGCTCCCCGGCGAGGAAGCGCGCCTTGACGCGCTGGTGGCGCGCGCACGCCGCTTCGACGAGGCGCGGGGCGAGGCGGCCGTCCTCGACGGCATGGACGATCGCCTCCAGCACCGACGCGTGCCGCTCGACCGACGCCCCGCAGACGAGGACGGTGTCGCAGCCGCAGGCGATGGCCTCCACCGCCGCCTCCTCCACCGTCCGGTCGGCGGTGATCGCCCCCATCTCCAGATCGTCGGTCATGATGAGTCCGCGGTGGCCGCACTCGCGCCGCAGGATGCCGTCGACGATGGCGCGCGACAGGGTCGCGGGACGCTCCTCGTCGAGCGCGGGATAGACCACGTGCGCGGTCATCACCGCCGCCGCGTCGGCCGCGACGGCGGCCCGGAACGGCGCCATCTCGTGCGCCCGCAGCCGCTCCGGGTCGTGCTCGACCACCGGCAGCTCGTCGTGGGAGTCGACCCGGACCGCGCCGTGCCCGGGAAAGTGCTTGGCGCAGGCGGCCACGCCGCCTTCCTGCAGGCCGGCGACGATGCTCGAGCCGAGCCGCCCCACCGTGTCCGGGCTCGCCGAGAGCGCCCGATCCCCGATCACCGGGTCCGCGGCCTCGTCGAAGAGATCGAGGACCGGCGCGAAGTCGAGGGTCACCCCGACCGCCGACAGCTCCGCCGCCAAGGCCTGCGCGAAGCGGCGCGCGAGGCCCTCGGCGCCCTGCCGCCCGAGATGCGCCATGGCCGGCCACTCGGTGAACGGCGCCCGCAGCCGGGCGACCCGCCCCCCTTCCTGGTCGATCCCGACCCACAGGGGGATCTCGCGCGCAAGCTCCCGGGCCGCGAAGGTCAGCTCCGCGACCTGCTCGGGCGCCTCGACGTTGCGAGCGAACAGAACCACCCCGCCGAGGTCCCATTCGCGCGCCAGCGCACGGAGCTCCACCGGCACCGTGCATCCGCCGAAGCCGGCCATCATCACCTGCCCCACCTGGCGATGCAGCGGACTCATGACCGTCCGTTCCTCTCGTATCGGAAGGGATGCGGGCGGCGCCGGCGGCGCCGGCGTCTCGGGCCGGCGACCGGGCGGGGCGGGCCGGTATCCGGCCTCGCGCAGCGGAAACGCTCTCTCGTCACGACGGGTCTACCCCGCGGGCGGTCGCGCCGTCCCGCGGAATCGTCGCCTGACGGCTCCGTTCGGCGCCCAACCCCGCAGGAGTCCGCGCCGTTCCACGGCGCCGACTCGCGGTGGCGGCAGCGGAACCCTCGATCTGGAGCGGCCGGAGATGGCCGGGGCGGACCGGCCGACGGAAGGACGACACCCTGCGATTATAATGCCCCGGTGCAAGTGCGCGCGTCGGCCCCCACCCGCATAGACTTGGCGGGGGGCACCCTCGACATCTGGCCCCTGTACCTCTTCCACCCGGGCGCGCAGACGGTGAACGCGGCCATCGTGCAGCGCGCCGCCTGCACGGTGTCGACGAGCCCGGACGGCCGCGTGCAGATCGTGTCGGAGGACACCGGCGCCGGCCTCCGCGCCGACACGTGGCGCCGGCTCGCCACCGACGGAGACAACCGCCTGCTCGCCCACGTCGTCCGGTTCTTCGAGGTCGACGGCGTGCGCGTGGCGACGCGCGCGGCATCGCCGCTGGGGGCGGGCATCGCCGGGTCCTCCGCCCTCAACGTCGCGGTGTGCGCGGTGCTCGCCGAGTGGTGCCGGCGCACCTTCCCGCCCGAGGAGCTCCTGACCCTGGCGATGAACCTGGAGGCCCGGACGCTGGGCATCCCGACCGGCGTGCAGGACTACCGGCCCGCCTGCTACGGCGGCATCGCGGCCGTCGAGCTCGGGCCGGCGGGAATCCGCCGGGTCCCCCTCGACGTCGACCCCGCCGAGCTCGAACGCCGCATCGTCCTCGCCTACAGCGGCGATTCGCGGTCGTCGGGCATCAACAACTGGGAGATTACCCGGCGGCACATCGAGGGCGACTCGACGGTCGTCGCGCACCTCGGGCGCATCGCGGAGATCGCGGCGGCGACCCGGGACGCCCTGACCCGTCACGACTGGACCGCGCTGGCGCGGCAGGTGGCGCTGGAATGGCGCGAGCGACAGGCCCTCGCCCCCGGGGTGACCACCCCGGCCATCGACCGGCTGTTCGCGGCCGCGACCGCGGCCGGCGCGACGGCCGGCAAGGTCTGCGGCGCGGGCGGCGGCGGCTGCGTCTTCTTCCTCGTCGACCCGGACCGCCGCGACGCCGTGCGCGACGCGCTGGCGAGCGCCGGCGCCCGCCTCCTCGACAGCCCCATCGACCTCGACGGCCTCCGCGTCGAGAGGCTCGACTGACGACCTTCCAGGGGCATTCCAGCGGGGGCCGCAACCGGGATGAGGACACCACGATCTTCGGGCCCCCGAGCCAGCTCCCGCCCGGACCCGGCAAGGAGACAGAGGATGTTCGGGCGGCCTCTCGGGGGCTTCCCAAGAGCCCGATCGACCCGACGGCCTCGTCGAGAGGCTCGACTGACGACCTTCCAGGGGCTCTTCCGGCGGAGGCTTCAACCCGGATCAGGACACTGCGATCTTCGGGCCCCGAGCCAGCTCCCGCCCGGACCGTCAAGGAGACGGCAGCGCGTCTTCGGCGGCCGTCACGGCTCCACGTAGCTGAGGTAGTTCGCGTGCGTGATCGTGGCCGTCGCCACCTCGCCCCGGCCGCCCAGCGAACGCGCGGTCTGCCCGTTGATCAGGAATTCGAACTGCCCGGCGTTGCCGATGTTGATGGTGATTTCGTCCTCGGCTTCGTAGGACTCCTCTTCGCCGGCCTGCATGATGCGCGACAGCACGCGTTCGCCGTCCACCGTCATCGACACCCAGCTCTCGCCGCGGGGTCGCAGCACGATGGCGAGGGGCTCTCGAGCCGCCGCCGTTTCCTCGACCGCGACCGGCGCGGGGGGCGACGGGGGGACAGGATCGGCCACCGACGCGACCGGGCCGCCGGCTTGTCCCTGCGCCGGGGAGACGGTCGAGGTGCCGCGCAGCCCCAGGAACAGCAGTCCCGCCAGGGGCACGCCGATGATGAGGAGCTTGAACACGGTCTCGACCACCTGCCGGCGGCTGGGCATCTGCTCCTCGTCGATCCGGACCGGGTCGTTGGCGGCCTCGGCGGGCGCCTGCGCCATGAAGTCGCGGGTCGTCTGTTCGGGATCCAGGCCGACCTCGCTCGCGTAGGCCCGGACGAAGGCGCGCGTGAAGATGCCGCCCGGCAGCGGATCGAAGTCGTTCTGCTCGAGGGCCTCCAGCGCGCCGATGGAGATCTTCGTCGTGGAGGCGATGTCCCGGAGCTCCATGTTCCTGGCCTCGCGCGCCTCGCGAAGACGCGCCCCCACGTTCGCGGCCGAGTCGCGCGAGGGCCCGGAATCGGTGGGCATGACGTTCAGTGTCTCTCCGAGCATCTGCGGATCTCCGCTGCGATTGCGCTGATTGAGTCGAAGGTGCCCGCGGGCCCGGGCTCCGCGAAGAGCCCGATCGCCGCCGTCCCCGCCGCCCCGGCGGCCAGCACCTCTCTCGCATTGTCGACGGTCACGCCCCCGATCGCCAATACCGGAAGGCGTACCGCCCGGGCTGCCGCGGCCAGCGCGCCCACGCCGCAGGGGGGGCGTCCCGGCTTCGACGCCGACGGGTAGACGGTGCCCAGGGTCAGATAGTCGACCCCGCCCGACGCCGCCACCCGCGCCGCCTCTCCCGCCGCGTGCACGGAGCGCCCGACCAGGAACCCGGGGGGCAGATGGCCCCGCATCACCGGCGCCGGAACCGACGAGCTCCGGAGATGGACCCCCGCCGCCCCTGCCGACAGCGCCACGTCGAATCGCTCGTTGACCAGAATCAGGCTTCGGGTCCCCCGTGCGACGCCGACCGCCCAGCGCACCAGGATCACCGACTCGCGGTCGGAGAGGTCGGGCTCCCGGATCTGAATCAGGTCGACGCGCGCCCGGACCGCCGACGCGATCTGCCGCTTCAGGAGGTCGGTGCCGTCGGCGTGCGGTGCCAGCCGGCGCCGGCTCGTGACCAGCGAGACGACCGGCCGCCGCGTCAGGGCTTCCGCGGCCAGGAACCGCCCTCCTCCGCGAGCGCGCGATCCACCCCGCCGCCGGGCGGCGCCGGTTGCTCGCTTCCGGCGCCGCGCCGCCGCCGGAGCGACGCACTCACGACCGCTGCCAGCTCCCAGAAGCCGATGGCGAGGGTCACGAGGCCGACGCCCGACACCATGCCCCGGACGCCGTGCAGCCGGGCCACGCTCGCCCAGGCGGGCAGAGTCTCGACGAACAGGTTCCGCTCCCACACGATCGACCATGGCGCCACCAGCAGCACCAGACCCGTCTCGAGGAAGTAGACGATCAGCAGAATCCGCGACAGTCGGTGAATCTCGCCCTCCCCGCCGGGCCAGGAACGCCCTGCACGATGGTATCAGACATCCGGCAACGAGAACGGCCGGAACGTCCGGCGATGCACGGACGAACGGCCGTGGCGGGCCACCGCGTCGAGGTGCCCGGGCGTCGCATAGCCCTTGTGGCGGTCGAATCCGTAGCGCCCGTCCGCCCGATGCAGGCGGAGCATCTCGCGGTCTCGGGTCACCTTGGCCACTATCGAGGCGGCGGCGATGCACGCGCACTGCCGATCGCCGCCGACCACGCCGCGCTGGGGAATGAAGACGAACGGGATGCGGAACGCATCCACGAGCACGAAGTCCGGCGAGGGCGCGAGACCGCGCAGGGCATCCCGCATCGCGGCCAGGGACGCCCGATGCACGTTGACCCGGTCGACCTCGTCCGCCCCCCGCACGCCGACGCCCCAGGTCAGGCAGGAATCCAGGATCCGATCGTACAGTCGCTCGCGGGCCGCGGCGGTCAGCAGCTTCGAGTCCCGAAGCCCGACGAGGCGCCGCCCGGAGAGCACCACCGCGGCGGCGACGACGGGCCCCGCCAGGCATCCCCGACCCGCCTCGTCGACCCCCGCGACGCGGGTGAAGCCCAGGCGGCGCAACGCGTTCTCCGCCGTGCGCCGGGCCGACGGCGGTCGATGCCGGCGCCCTGCCACCCGGGAGGTCCTACTTCTTCGAGCCTTCGCTGGGCCGGCGCCGCTCGCGCAGCCGCGCCGCGCGCCCCCGCAGGCCACGAAGGAAGTAGAGCTTCGCGCGCCGCACCCGGGCCGCGCGTCCGATCTCGATCTTGTCGATCGACGGCGAGTGCAAGGGGAAGATGCGTTCCACGCCCTGGCCGAACGACACCTTCCGCACCGTGAACGTCGCCCGGGGACCGCCGCGGCGAATGGAGATGACGACGCCCTCGAAGACCTGGATGCGCTCCTTCCCCCCCTCGCGGATCCTGACGTGCACGCGAACCGTCAGGCCCGGCCGGAGGTCGGGGCGCTCGCGCAACTGCTCCTGCTCTATCGTCTCCATCACACTCATCTGACGCTCCAGGTCTGCGTCGACCGGGCCCGACCGGCCGCACCGCCGCTTGCATCGGCTCCGCGAGGCCGATCACGCCTCGCCGACGCCGTCCAGCTCCTCCAGAATCTCCCGATCCTCGCTGTCGAGCGCCGCCCCCTCCAACAGGTCCGGCCTGCGCGCCAGCGTCCGCCTCAACGCCTCCCGCTTCCGCCAGCGGCGTATCTCCCCGTGATGCCCCGAGAGCAGAACCTCGGGCACCGCGTGGCCGTCCAGCTCCGCCGGCCGCGTGAAGTGCGGATGGTCGAAGGGCCCGCGAACGAAAGAATCGTCGTCGACCGAGCGGGCATCGCCGACCACGCCGGGGACGAAACGGGCCACCGCGTCGAACACCACCGCCGCCGGCAGCTCTCCCCCCGTCAGCACGTAGTCGCCGATGGAGATCTCTTCCGTGGCCACCATGTCGCGCACGCGATCGTCGACCCCCTCGTAGCGGCCGCACAGCAGCACGACGTGCCGCAGCCGGCTCAACCGCAGCGCCTCCCGATGGGAGAACGGCCGCCCCTGCGGCGACATCAGCGCCACCGCGTCGGGAGCGCCGTGCCGGCTCCGGATGTCGCCCACCGCCGCGATGAACGGTTCCGCCTTCAGCACCATCCCCGGCCCCCCGCCGTAGGGCACGTCGTCGACGGTGCGGTGCCGGTCGCTCGTGTAGTCGCGCAGATCGTGCACGCCGAGCCGCACGACATCGCGCTCGAGGGCACGGCCGAGGACCCCCTCCCCCACCATCGTCCGCATCAGCTTCGGGAAGACGGTGACGATGTCGAACCTCAGTGTCGCCCCCCGGTCGCCGGGCGCCTCACGGGGCGCCGCGGGCGCGACCTGAACGATTGAGCTCGAGCAGCCCCTCCGGCGGGTCGAGAACGATGACCCGCTCGTGCGGATCGACCCGCACGCAGATCGGAGCGGTCAGGGGCACCTGCACCTCGCCGGACCCGTCGTCCACGACCAGCCGGTGCGCCTCGCCGCCCCCCTCGACCGAAGCCACCGTGCCCACCGTGCGTCCCGCCACCGTCTCCACGCGGCACCCGATCAGCTCGTGATGGTAGAACGTACCGGCCGGCAGGCGCCCCAGGGACTCCGCCGGCACCCGGACGTCGGCCCTCGCCAGGGCCTCGGCGCCGGAGATGGTCGACACGCCGTCGAACCCGACGATGGGCCGGCCCCGATGGAAGCGCACGTCCCGGAGCACGAGCCGGTCCACGTCGTCGCCGCGGCGCACGTAGACGGCGTTCCCGGGGCTGAACCGGTCTTCCGCGAAGTCGGTGTCCGGGTCGATGACGACGCGCCCGGCGTTCCCGTGCGCCCGGGCGACGCGGCCCACCGAGATCATCGCGTCCCAGTCGGGCCCCGCCGCGAGGGAGGCCTCCGAAGGCCCTGTCCCGCACCGAATGCCGGGCCGCTCCACGCCGGAACCCTCCCGCGCCGTTGCGTCCGCTTGCCGCTCCCGGGAACGGTCCGCGCCTGCCAATCGTCGCCTTCTGGCTCTGCCCGGCCCCGCCCAACCAGGAGTCCGTGCCGTTCCCCGGCGCAGGCTCCTGGCCGCCACTCGTCCCTCGCCCGGAGAGCGTCGCCTACGGCTCCGCTCACCGCCCAACCAACCCTCCGGAGGTCCGCGCCGTTCTACGGCGCAGACTCCTGGTGCTCGTCGACGAAGTCGACCACCACACGCCGGTCCTCGGATTCGGCGGCGAGCCCCGCCAGCACCCGGATGGACGCCGCGGTGCGGCCCTGCCGCCCGATCATGCGCCCGAGGTCCTGACCCGCCGTCGACAACTCGACATAGGTCGTGTCGCGCTCCTCCCGCTCCGTCACCGAGATGTCCTCGGCGCTATCGGCCAGCTCGCGGGCGATGACCTCGACGACGTCTCGCGAACGGCTCATGCCGTCACCGCGTCGCCCGCGGCCGACGACCCGTCGCCCGCGGCCGACGGCTCGTCGCCGCCAGCGGGCGCCTCGTCGGCGGCGGCGGGCGCCTCGTCGGCGGCGGTGGATGCCGCCTCGGTCTCGGTCGGCGGCGGAGCGGGATGCCTCGCGAGCAGCGTGCGGACGGTGTCGGAGGGGCGGGCCCCCTTGCCGATCCAGTACGCCACCCGTTCGTGATCGACCTCCACGGTCTCGGGCTCGGTGCGCGGATTGTAGTGCCCCAGCAACTCCACGAAGCGGCCGTCCCTCGGGGTGTGCGATTCCATGACCACCACCCGGTAGAACGGCCGCTTGGTGGTTCCCACTCGACTCAATCGAATAGTCAGCATATCGGCTGTCTTCTCCTGGCCCGCCCATCGTCGCCCGCGGCTCCGCCGGGCGCCCAACCAACCCTGCCGGGAGTCTGCACCGTTCTACGGCGCAGACGCCTAGCGCCCGGGAAATCCCATGCCGGGCGGCAGGGCCATCGCCCGCCGCCCGCGCTTGCCCTTCCGGGACCGCGCCGCGGCGCCGACCGAGCGCAGCATCCGGCGCATCTCCACGAACTGCCGCAGGAGGCGGTTGACCTCCTGTACGGTCGTCCCGCTGCCCCGGGCGATCCGCCGGCGGCGGCTGCCGTTGATGATCTGATGCCGGGAGCGCTCCAGCGGGGTCATCGAGTCGATGATGGCCATCGTCCGCCCGAGCGCCGCCGTGTCCACCTCGCCGGGCGCGCGCGAGGCCATCTGCCCCATCCCGGGGATGAGGTCCATGAGCCGATCCAGCGGCCCCATCCGCTTCACCGTCGTCAACTGGTCCCGCATGTCCTGCAGGGTGAAGTCGTTCCGCCGGATCTTGCTCTCGAGCCGCGACGCCTCGTCGCGGCTCACCACCTGCTCGGCCTTCTCGACGAGCGAGAGGACGTCGCCCATGCCGAGCATGCGCGACACCAGGCGGTCGGGCTGGAAGGGATGAAAGTCGTCGATGCGCTCGCCGTCGCCGACGAAGGTCACGGGCACGCCGACCACCGAGACCACGGACAGCGCGGCGCCGCCCCGGGCGTCCCCGTCCATCTTGGTCAGCACCACGCCGTCGATGCCGACCCGCCGGTTGAACTCGCCGGCGCTCTTGATGGCGTCCTGCCCCGTCATCGCGTCGGCCACGTAGAGCAGGTCCGACGGCTCGACGGCGACCTTCAGCGTCTCGAGCTCCCGCATCAGGTCGTCGGCGATGTGCAGCCGTCCCGCCGTATCGACGAGCACCGCGTCGAACCCGAGGTCGCGGGCCGACTCCACCGCCCCCTTCGCCCGGGCCGCCACGCCGGTGCCGGGATCCGGCTCGTGCACCCGGACGCCGGCCTCGCGGGCCAGCACCCCCAACTGCTCGATGGCGGCCGGTCGCCGCACGTCCGTCGACACCACCACTGCGTGCCGCCCCTGCCGTTCCAGCCACTTCGCGAGCTTCACGGTGGTGGTGGTCTTCCCCGCCCCCTGCAGCCCGAGCAGCAGCACCACCTGCGGCCGCTGCCGGGTCGGCGCCAGCCCGCCCTCGCCGTCGCCCAGCAGGGCCCGAAGCTCGTCGCGCACGATGGCCACGACCTGCTGCGTCGGCGTCAGGCTCTCCAGGACCGCGCCGTCCACGGCACGGTCCCGCACCCGATCGATGAACGCGCGGACGACCTTGAAGTTGACGTCCGCCTCGAGGAGGGCCAGGCGTATCTCGCGCAACGCCGTCTCGACCGACTCGGGGGTCAGCCGGGCCTCGCGGCGCACCGCGGCGAACACCGATTGCAGTCGTTCACTCAGCGAGCCGAACATCTGTCACCAAGGGGAAGCGGACCAGACGCAACCGCTCATGATAGCGCCGGTTGGGGCCCTCCTGTCAACGTCGACGCAGGTTGCTGGGGTATCTCCTTCCCCCGGCGTGCCGGCAGGGTATTTTCTGTTGATTCACATGGAAGGATACGCCACCTGTCTCACGCCCGCGATCCACGACATTCGGTCATACCGCCGTTGCGTCACGTCGTACGGATGTGCCTTGCCCCCACGGGAGGCGGATCCGGCGAACCCTCGGGCCTTGGCGTCTCCGGGGCCCGAGGCAGAGACGGACCCTCGGGTCTCGGTGGCGTCTCTGGCAGAGACGGAGGCGGCGGAATCTGCATGCCGGGAGGTACCGGAGGTCCTCCCGCGCTGGGCTCACGAGACACGCCCGGTCTCAGCTTCGGCGAACACAGCGGCGGTAGCCGCCCTGTTGTCCTTGTCGGAGTAAGGCCCGGGATCCCTGGCCGTGACGGCGTGCAGGGCGTCCGCCAGCTTGCCCAGACGCTGCTCGGCCTCGGCTGGATCCAACTGGTGGGACACTCGCCACAGCCTGTCGAGCTCAGTCTTGTAGCGGCAGCACTCGTCGCGGATCAGCGCGTAGACGACCGCGTCGCGGCCGGGCTTGTATGTGGCGTCCGCGGCCACGGCGAGGCCGACGAAGGCGCCAAAGATCAGACCGACCGCGGCGGGAAGCTGGTCGACAGCGGCCACGACAGCCCCGATCGCGGAAGCGATCAGTATGAATCGCACGATGCGCTCTGCCCGTTCGCGCCGACTGGCGAGGATCCCGTAGTAGCGCTCCCACCTCGCGCTGTTCAGCAGAGTCATCCAGATGGCCGCTCGGACATCAGTCATGGTGCGTCTCCATGTCTCCTCCCGCACCCCGCGGTCTCGGGCACCCGGCCTCTCTGCGAATTCTGCCTCACACGGACTTCAGGGTATGGCCCAGCTTGGTCTTCTTGGTCTTGAGGTACGAGCGGGCGAGCCCGGTGGTGGGCACCTCGAGGGCGAGCGAGGCCGCCACCGAGAGGCCGTATCCCTCGAGGCCGATGAACTTGCGGGGGTTGTTGGTGAGCAGCCGCATGCTCTTGACCCCGAGATCGCCGAGAATCTGGGCGCCGATGCCGTAGTCCCGCTGGTCGGGCTTGAAGCCGAGCCGCTCGTTGGCCTCGACCGTGTCGTAGCCCTGGTCCTGCAGGTGATAGGCGCGGATCTTGTTGTTCAGGCCGATGCCCCGGCCCTCCTGGTTCAGGTAGAGGAGAACGCCGCGGTCCTCGGACGCGATCCGCTCCATGGCCGCGTCGAGCTGGGCGCCGCAGTCGCACCGGGCGGAGTGGAACACCTCGCCGGTGAGGCAGCGCGAGTGCACCCGCACGAGCACGTCGTCGCCGTCGCCGATCTCGCCCCGCACCAGGGCCACGTGGGTCTCGCCGTTGACGATGCTCTCGAACCCCACCAGCTCGAACTCGCCGTAGTCGGTCGGCAGCTTCGACGACGCCACCCGCCGCACGAGGCGCTCGTTGCGCATGCGGTACTTGATCAGATCGGCGATCGTGATCATGAGCAGCTTGTGGCGGCGCGCGAACCGCCGGAGCTGCGGCACCCGGGCCATGGTGCCGTCGTCGTTCATGATCTCGCAGATGACGCCGACCGGGTTGAGCCCGGCGATGCGGGCGAGGTCGACGGCCGCCTCGGTCTGGCCGGCCCGCACCAGCACCCCGCCGTCCCGCGCCCGCAGGGGGAACATGTGGCCGGGGCGGGCGAGGTCCTGAGGCATGGTGGACGGGTCGGCGGCGACCCGCGCGGTCATGGCCCGATCGTGGGCCGAGATGCCGGTGCTGGTCCGCTCCTTCGCCTCGATCGAGACGCAGAACGCGGTGGCGAACTGGGAGGTGTTCTCCCGCACCATGAGGGGAAGGTCCAGCCGGTCGAGCCAGTCTCCGGGCATCGGGAGACAGATGAGGCCCCGGCCGTGCTTCGCCATGAAGTTGATGATCTCGGGGGTGGTCTTCTCGGCCGCGACCGTCAGGTCGCCCTCGTTCTCGCGGTCCTCGTCGTCGACGACGATGACCATCCCGCCCTCGCGGATGGCGTCCACCGCCTCGTCGACGGGGGCGAACGGCCCGCGCCGGCGCGACTTGTCGGCCAGCGCCAGCCGCCCGCGCCGCGTCCGCTCGCCGTCGCTCTTCTCAGCCATGACGCTGTCCACCGGGGAACCGCCGCCCTCTCAGGTCGAGATTCGAGCGGGGCCTGACGGTCGACATCCAGCCTCCGGATCTGGAGACCCGGGTCGCCGCTCCGCCGCTCCCGCCACCGACCTGCCGTTCCGCTGCCGACCGGCTCTCCGAGCCCAGGCGCCGCGCTGCCGTTCCCGCCGCCGCCCTGCCGCTCCGCCCCCGACCGGCTCTCCGAGCCCCGGAGCCGCCGACCCGCCAATCGGGGCCGGACGGCTCCGCCTCCCAACCATCTGCGGGGCGTCGGCGCCGGCCATGAGGGGGCGACGCTCTACGGCCCGGGCTCCCGCCCCCCGCCGCCGACCGCGGGCCGGCCGAACTCGCCGACCTCCAGGGCCCGGACCACGTACTTGCCGATGATATCGCACTCGAGATTGACGACGGCGCCGACCCGGGCCCGACCGAGGTTGGTGTGCTCCCAGGTGAAGGGCACGATCTGCACGTCGAACGCGGCCGCCCGCAGCTCCGCCACCGTCAGGCTGATCCCGTCGACGGCAATCGATCCCTTCCTCACCAGGAGGGGCGCCATGCCGGCGGGGAACGACACCGAGACCCAGTGAAACTCCGCCTCGTGCCGGATGCCCTCGATGCAGCCGGTGCCGTCGACGTGCCCCTGCACGAAGTGCCCCCCGACCCGCGTGTCGGCGCGCATGGATCGCTCCAGGTTCACCGCGTCCCGCAACGCGAGCCCGCCCAGGTTCGTCACCCGCATCGTCTCCGGCGACACCTCGGCCGAGAACGACCCGTCGTCGGCCCGGACCACGGTGAGGCAGACCCCGTTGACGGCGATGCTCTCGCCGAGGGCCAGCTCGCGCGCCACCGGCGTCCGCACCCCGAGGCGCAACCCCTCGGGGATCGGCGTCAGCTCGGCCACCTCGCCCGTCGTTTCAATCAAACCGTTGAACATCGGCCTCCAGCAGCACGTCCGCGCCCAGGCACCGGGTCCGGACCGGGCCGAGCGCGGCGAGAGAGAAACGCGCGTCCGGCATCCACGGGACTCCCGTTCGCCCCAGGGTCACCGGACACAGGTAGAGGCGGACGCGATCGACGATGCC
>JAJEFC010000116.1 GCA_022820675.1 Vicinamibacteria bacterium
GGCCGGCGCCGATTCCAGCCCCTCCGCCGGGCAGTGCTCGAACGCCGGTGCCGACGCGCCGCGGCGCGTCGAAGTGGCGATGCCGCGCGACCTGTTCGACCGCCTGACCGACCACGACGAGGCGCCGACGTGCCGCTACGAGGCGGCGACCGGGCGCGCCGAGTTCGTGGCGGAGCCGACGTTCGCGCACGAGTCGCGGGCCGCTGTCGCCGGCGAGCTGTTCGCGCGAGTCGCGGTCGAGCTGGAGGCGGCGGGTTCGCCCATCGAGCTGCAGGCCTCGCGGGCGACCCGGTTGTTGAGCGACGACGGCGCGTTCGAGCCGGACGAAGGGTTGTTCATCGGCTCGGAGAGGATCGCCGCCGCGGAGCGCGCCAGCGGTTGGCTGGACGTCCGCCGCGCTCATCCGGCGCCGGACCTGGTGGTCGAGATCGACCGCAGCACCCAATCGAGCGGCAAGCTCGCGCCCTACTTCCGGATGGGCGTGCGCGAGGCGTGGACCTGGAGCCGTCGCGACGGCGCGGCAATCTGGATTCCCGGCGGGGAGGCGTCCGCAGCGGTCGGGCGTGCCGCGGCCAGCCGCGTTCTGCCGGGCGCGACCCGCGACGCGCTGGACGAGCTGTTCGGGTTGCCGTCCAGGTCCGCGCGCATGCCCGCCATGCGGCAACTCGCTCGCCAGGTCGCGAGGGAACTGGCCGGGCGAGACCCCGGCGCATCGGCCTGAAGCGCAGGCAGGGGTGCGCTCGCGTGCGGCTGCCCACCTCGCCGGTGTCTGGTATTCGAACTGGCGGCCACCTGTGGAGCGGCTGGAGATCGGGGTGGAACCGGCACGGACGGATACGTTCCGCCGCGAAGCGGAGAGGGAGGCGGAGATGGGCTTGTCCGATTCCGGGGCCGCCGTTGCGATTCCGCGCCACCGTTTCACCGTCGAGGACTATGCCCGCCTGGGTGAAGCCGGGATCTTCACCGAGGCCGATCGCGTGGAGCTGATCGATGGGGAGATCCGCGACATGACGCCCATCGGCCGGCTGCATGCCTGGATCGTCAATCGTCTCACCTGGCGGTTGGTAACGCGTCTGGCCGGTCGGGCTTGGGTCAGCGTGCAGAACCCGCTTCGTCTCGATCGCTACACCGAACCGCAACCGGATCTGGTGGTCGCGAGGGGAGGCGAGGACGACTACGCCGATCGTCACCTGGAGGCGGGCGACATCCTGCTCGTGGTCGAGGTCGCGGATTCGTCGCTCCGCTACGACCGTATCGAGAAGATACCGCGCTATGCGAGGGCCGGCATACCCGAGGTGTGGCTGGTGGACATCGCCAGCGGCGCCGTCACCGTGTTCACGAGCCCCGGCCCCGACGGCTACGCCGACCGGCGGGTCTTCCGGCGTGGGGAGGAAATCGCGTCCACCGCGGTGGCCGGCCTGCAACTCACGGTCGACGAGATCGTCGGCCGGGGCGCTGACCGCCGGCGCTGACCGGCGTAGCCACCCACCCCGCCAGCCGGCTCACCCACAATTCTCTTCTCGGGTTCGGTATTCGGGGAAGCTGGTCAGGAGACGTTCACCCGCACGAACGCGTTGGTCCAGCAGCACTGCGAGCAGGGCTGGTGGTTTCGGCGGCGCCGGCTTCCGGCCCGTCAGGGTGAACGCATGTCGCCGCATTCCGCGCGGGGCGGCATCCCCGAGGAGACGCCGCCCCGTTTTCTTCCCTGCCGAAGACGGCCGGCCGCCAGCGCCCGCCGCCCTGCGGTCGGGTCCGCCGGCCGATCTTCAGGCGCCGTCCCGTGACGCCGGCGCCCATTCCCCGCCTCAGTCGCCGCTCGTCGGCCACACCACGCCCTGGTTCATGGTGGTGACCTCGCCCATGCCCTTGTAGACGAACTTCTGGACCCGCTTGCCCTCGTAGGTCTCGGTCGTGTAGATGTTGCCGGCCGAGTCGACGGCGATGCTGTGGGCCCCGAAGAACTGCCCGGGCTGCCGCCCGCCGTCCCCGAAGCTCGTCAGGTGCTCGAGGTTCTCGCGGTCGATGACGTGGATGCGCTGGTTCACGCCGTCGGCCAGGTACATGTACGTCTGGTCCTCGTCGTGCGAGAAGTCGAGGTCCCAGGCCGCGCCGGAGCCCGTGGTGTTGGGCATCACCAGCATCTCGTCGACGTAGGTGCCGTCCTTCTGGAACACCTGGATGCGGTCGTGGGCGCGGTCGCACACGTAGATCAGCCCGCTGCTCGACACCTCGGCGCAGTGCACGGGGCTCATGAACTGCTGGAGCATCGGGCCGCCTGGCGTGTACCGTTCGTCGTGGCTGTCGTCGGGCTCGTTGCCGTACGCGCCCCAGAAGCGCTTGACGTCGCCGGTGTCGGCGTCCACCACCGCCACCCGCTTGTTGCCGTAGCCGTCGGCGAAGTAGATCTCGTTGGCGTCGCCGTCGACCGAGATCTTGGCGATGCGGCTGAAGCTGTCGAGGCTCAGGCTGTCGGGCGCGCGCCCGGCCACGCCGACCTGCAGCAGGAACTGCCCGTCACGCGTGAACTTCACGGCGTGCGAGTCGCCGGCCCCGTTGCCCCCGACCCACACGTTGTCCATGTGGTCGACGGTGATGCCGTGGTTCGACGACGGCCAGTCGTAGCCCTCGCCGGGGCCGCCCCAGTGGCCGACGAGGTTGCCGTCGGCGTCGAACTCGAGCACCGGCGGGGCCGGGGCGCAGCAGTCGTCGGCGAACGGCGGGTCCGAGATGGCGGGAATCTCGTTGCGGGCGAGGGTCGAGGCGCGGTGCACGATCCACACGTGGTCCTGCGCGTCGACGTCGACCCCGATGGTCGAGCCCAGCAGCCAGTGGTTCGGCAGCGGCTGCGGCCAGAACGGGTCGACCTCGAACATCGGGGCCTCTTTCCCCTGCCCCTGGAGGGGTGTCTCGAGCGTGCCCAGGCCGCTGCCCCAGGCCACCGCCAGCCCCACCACGGCGACCGCCGCCAGCGGGACGATTCTCTTCGGAATCGACATCTGCTTTCCTCCCCGTCGGGCGCCGTCGCCCGATGTGCGCGGTCCCGGCCGCGCGTCGTCCGTTTCGAGTCCAGACGGTGATTATACGCCCGGTTGCGGTGCGGTCCGGCCGCGCGTGGCGGAGGCCCGCGTTACACCGCGCCCGGAGGGCGCCGGCAGACGCCGAGAGGCCTGCCTGCCGAGATACGAAGAAGGCGCATGCTCGGCACATGCAACCGACGAGCAATGCGGTCGGGCAGGATGTAGCGCAGGTCGAACGCAGCGGGCCATTCTGCCGCGAGGCCGCCGGCAGCCCATCGTCGGCGGCCCCGGGAAGCCCGCGGCTCCCCGCGGGCCCCATGGGTCCGGCTCAGAACGTCGCGATCGGATTGAGCGGCGAGCCCATGCCCTGCTCGATGCGCAGCGGCGCCGCCGTGAACAGGAACTCGTAGCGGTTCGGCCGCCGCGCCTCCTCGGCGAGCCGCTCGAAGTCGAGGTTGTAGAAGATGGCCACGCCGAGGGCCACCAGCGCCAGACGATGCAGCGGCAGCCCGACCCGCTCGGGAAACCCGTGCGGCGAGACGTCGTTGTACATGTCGTGGCCGATGAATGACACGCCCCGCTCCTTGAGGAAGTAGGCGACGTCGGCCTGGTAGCCGGCGACCCCCTCCGACGTGGGCCACGGGCCGAGGGCCGCCCGCCGCTTCCACCGCCCGGTGTACAGCAGGATGACGTCGCCCTCGGAGACACGCACGCCCTGAATCTCCTCGAGCTGCTCGAGGTCGGCCCAGGTGACCGCCTCGCCCGGCTCGAGCCAGCCCTCCGGCGTGGCCCGCCCCGGCAGCAGGGTGGCGTCGAACAGGATGCCGCGCGTCATGATGCCGTCCCGCAGCTCGTGGATGCTGCCCTGCGGGCAGCCGCCGGTGGCCTCGATCTGCTCCCGGCTCACGCCGTTGTAGCCCCGCCCCTCGAACATCACGTGACAGGCGACCGAATCGAGGTGGCTGTGGATGGCCCCGTGATACGTGTCGCTGTACTGGTAGCGATCCGAGGCGCCGGTGTCGCTGACCCGCATCACCTGCCGGTCGAGGTACGTGCCGCCGTCGACCGCGGGTGCCTGGAGCACGTCGTGGGCGAGCGAGATGCTGATGCCCTCGGTGACCAGCGCCGCCGCCGCCTTTCGTTTCTCCGGGGTGATGAAGTTCGCGGCCCCGAGGCCGTCGTCGGGGCCCCACCGGCCCCAGTTGGAGAGCTCTTCCATCGCCCGCAGGAAGTCGGCCTCGGTGGTCAGGGTGGGCCGGTCCTGGGCGGCCGCCGGCAGGCTCGCCGCGACGACGGCCGCGGCCAGAAGCACGCGGCACGACGCGGAGAAGCGCCGGCGGTACGTCGCCCGGCGTGTGCCGTGGGTCCGTGCACGGCGCCGGCCACCATGGCCGCTTGCGGTGAGACGTCGCCATGTCGATGTCGTCATCGTGTCGCTCCTCGGGGCCTCGCCCCTGCGGCTGCGAATCCGTTCGCTCTCGATCGAACCGGAAGGGCGCCGGCCTCGACGGCCCGTCTCGGCCCGTCCCCGCGAGCCCGGACTTCTGGTACGATCAGCGGCTTGATGCTGCTGTCACCTTACCGCATGTCCGGTGCCGGGAATCGGCGGATGCGGGCCCATCACGCCTTTTTCCTCTCCCTTGCCCTCGCGTGCTCCCCGCTGCTCGGCGCCTGCGGCGGCGGGTCTCCGCCAACGGGCGGCGGCGGGTTTCCGCCGGAGCGCGAGCGGGCGTCCGCGCCGAGGCCGGCCGCCGAAC
>JAJEFC010000119.1 GCA_022820675.1 Vicinamibacteria bacterium
CCGGTTCTCCGGGTGTCGCGCCCCCGGCTGCCAAGCCCCTTGCCGCCGGTTCGCCGGTCGTCGCGCCCTCGGCTGCCAGGCCCCTTGCCGCCGGGCCCCCGGGCGTTGCGCCCCCGGCCGCCACGCCGCTCGCCGCCTCGACTCCGGGCGTCGCGGCCCCGGACGTTACGCTCCCGGATGTCCCCCTGCCGGTGGTGAGCCGCCCCTCCCAGCCCGCGCACGTCGACTCGGTGCGCCGCCCGCTGATCCGGGCCACGCTCGGCCGGCCCGACCCCGCCGCGGCGTCCCGGCCGGCGCCGGTGTTCACGATGCGCGAGAACGAGGGTCGCGCGGGCAACGTCGATCGGGGGAACGCGTCGCGCCGGCGCCGCAACGGGTCGCGGCCCGGCGGCGAGCCGAACGGGAACCGGGCCGAGGGCCATCCGGGTCAGTTCGCCCGGTCCGGCTACGGCAAGAACGAGCCGAAGGCGGCCCGCCGCAACGGCAACGGGCGCCCGGAGCGGTTCAACAAGGCCTCGTCCCGGAGCCGCGGCAAGAGCCGGTCGCGATGACCGCGGCCGCGGCGGCGGAATGACCACACGGCCGGAATCCGGAATACCGGCCGGAATCCGGAATACCGGAACAGAGGTGACCGAGAGGCCCGAGGCGAGCGCCCCGCGAGGGCGGTCCCGGTGGGCGATTCGGGCCCGCCGCCTGCGGGGCGGCGTGCTGCGGTTGGCGCGCAGCCGCATGACCGCGTTCGCGGCCGGCTCGGCCCTGCTCGCGCCGTCGATTGCGTTGATGGCCGCCGACTATCCCTGGGAGAGCTGGCTCACCGACGGGCTCGGCCTCGCCGGCCTCGCGACCGGAGCGGCGCTGATCCTGACCGCGCTGGGAGGGCGGCGTCCCGACTGGATCGATCCGGCCTAGCAGTCTGCGCGGTAGAACGGCAACCCCGTGCCCCATCGTCCCGCACCTCCCTCCGCCCCGCCCGCGGCCAGCCGCCACCTGACCGGCGAGCCGATCCGCTACTACCGGCCCCGCGGCGGCCCCGAGACGCGGCGCCTCGTCGACGAGGGGTTCCAGGCGTTCAACGCCGGCCGCCTGCGCGAGGCCTGTCACGTCTTCGCCGACAAGATGCTCGATCCGGCGAACGACACCACCATCGGCCTCACCGTGGCCGGCGCGTTGACCCCGGCCGGGCTCGGCGGCTGCGTCATCGAGCTGATGGAGCGGGGCCTCGTCGACTTCGTCGTCAGCACCGGGGCCAACCTCTACCACGACCTGCACTACGCGCTGAACTTCACGCTGCACCGCGGCTCGCCATTCCTCGACGACGTCGAGCTGCACGACGACGGCGTCATCCGCATCTACGACGTGCTGTTCCCGGCCCGGGTATTGCTGGAGACCGACGCTTACCTGCGCGACTTCCTCGCCCGCCGGCCCGTCGACGGCCCGGTGTCGTCGGCCGCGCTCCACCACGAGATCGGCCGCGACCTGATGGCCCGCACCCCCGGGTGCGAGGCCCACTCGGTGGTGGCCGCCGCCGCGGCGGCGGGGGTGCCGGTCTACACGTCGTCGCCGGGGGACAGCTCGATCGGCATGAACCTGGCTTCCCACCAGCTCCTGCGCGGCGGCGGCTGCCTGCTCGACCCCGGGCGAGACGTCAATGAGGTGGCGGCCATCATCCTCGGCGCGACCACCAACGGGTGCCTGATCCTGGGCGGGGGGTCGCCCAAGAACTTCTACCTGCAGGGCCAGCCGACGCTCTGGGAGATCTACGGTATCCCCAAGGGCGGCACCGACTACTTCATCCAGATCACCACCGACCAGGTCGTCTGGGGAGGGCTGTCGGGGGCGACCCCGTCAGAGGCGGTGAGCTGGGGCAAGGTCAAGCCCGGCCGGCTGCCCGACGCGGTGGTCGCCTACTGCGACTCCACCATCGCCTTCCCCATCCTGTGCGAGTACGTCGTCGGGTCCGAGCGCGGCCGGCGTCCGCAGCGGCGGCTGTTCGACCGGCGCGAGGTGCTGTCGTCGGAGCTCGAGGCGCAGGCGCGGTCGGCGGCCGGTCCCGGAAAGGAGTGACGGACATGTCCGATCTCGCCGGGCTTGCCGTGCCAGCCGACGGAGGGCCCGCCGCCGGTCCCGGAGAGGAGTGACGGGCATGTCCGACCGCGCCTGGTCCGTCGCCGTCCGCATCGAGTTCTGCTACGGGCACCGCCTGCTCGACCACCCCGGGCGGTGCCGGCACGCCCACGGCCACAACGCGGTGGCCGAGGTCGAGGTGCGCTCGGCGACGCTCGACGGGCGCGACATGGTGTGCGACTTCGCCGACGTCCGGCGCGCCGTCGAAGCCTGGGTGGACCGGGAGCTCGACCACAAGATGATCCTGAAGCGCGGCGACCCGCTGGTCGAGGCCCTGCAGTCGCTCGGCGAGCCGGTGTACGTGATCGACACGAACCCGACCGCCGAACGGATCGCCCGCCTCATCCACGACGTCGCCGCCGACGCCGGCCTCCCCGTCGTGCGGGTGACGCTGTGGGAGACGCCCTCGTCGTTCGCGACCTACGGCGAGGCGGGCGGGTAGCCCCTGTCGCAACTCCGACGGACTCTATCGGAGAATGGCTGAGCCGGCGCGTCCGACACGGGCCGGTGCGGCGTTTCTTGGGCTTGAGGATCGGTTGGGTCGGATAATCGGGGTTCGGTTGACTGCGGGTCACCGCCGCGGGGCGCGGCAGGTGGTCGGCCATGACCGACGGGGAGCTGCTTTGGTCGGCCACCTCACCGAGCTTCAGGAGCAGGGGGCGCGCGGCCAGGGGGCTCCTCCTTCGAGCTGGAACGAGCGCGACGAGCGCCGCCGCTCTGCGCGAGGGCGAGATCAACCGCGACCGCCTCCAGTGCCACGCCGCAACCTCGCGGTCTAGGTGCGCGAGAGGCCGCCTACGCCGCGGTACGGCCGGTGATCAAGGCCGCCGCCGAAACAGGACGACCGCCAGGGATCCACCACCGGCTAGACTGAAGGAGAGAACCGTGAACACGCGGGAGGGAGTCGACGACGCGTTCGAGGAGCTGTTCGAGACCGGCCGACCGATCGAGGCCCGTCCGGTCGAGGCGCTTGAAGGGTGGGGCGTCGACCTCGAGGACCACGCCGGCCGGCGCATCATCCGGCAGTTCGCGGCCGTGAGCGCTACGATTGGGGGTGTCCTGCGCGGGGAGGCGGCGTGAGCGGGAGGAACGGCCGCATGGCGCGGGCGGTGGTGCTCTCGGCTCGGGACGTGCGGCGCGTCGGTCTGACGGCGCGCCCCCGCACGCCGCGCGGGGGCGGTGGAGCGACGGGCGCTGACCGCGTTGCCAGAGGAAGACAGAGAAATGGCTTGTGTGGCCCGACTCGCCGAGCTGATTACCGAGGATTTCTATGGGAGGCGCCTGGATTTCAGTGCGCGTAACCCCGGGAACAACGACTGTCGGAGCCTGCCGGAAATCGAGGTGACCGACAGGATGCCGCCGACGGATGCGGTAGTGGCCACCGACGGGCTTCGCCATGAGAAGGCGTCCGGACGGACGGTGCGTTTGTTCCTGACTTTCGTCGCCGCCGTAGACAAGATGCGGGATGCGACGCAGCTATGGCGTGCGGCGGGCGGCCTGTTCCGGTAGAATCCGGAAGTCTTCAACCCGGCGAAGGTATGTTCCATGCCGGCGGAGAGTCTCGGGAAGCTGCTGCGCGACAGCGGGGTGACCAAGTACCACAAGCCGCAGGTCTTGGCTTGGCGGAGGATCGCGATGAGCCTCGCGT
>JAJEFC010000154.1 GCA_022820675.1 Vicinamibacteria bacterium
GGGGTCGCCGGGGCCGGTCCGGCCGCGGCCGGCGGGGTCGCCGGGGCCGGTCCGGCGGACGCGGGCTCGTCGCCCTGGGCCGACGCCTTGAAGTTGAAGATTCCCACTGGCGATGCCTCCTCCCTGCCCCCCATCGGCGCCCTCGGTCCGCCGGGCGCCCAACCACCCCTCCGGGAATCCACGCCATGCTACGGCGCAGGCTCCCGGTCCGGAATGCGGATCGTCGTCGAGACGGGCCGCGGCTACTCCGTCGAGACGATCTCGTGGCGGTCGTCCACCGCCGCCCGCAGGGTGTGCCACGCCAGGATCGCACACTTGACGCGGGCGGGATAGTCGCGGATGCCGGCGAAGACGGCCAGCTTCCCCAGCTCGGCATCGTCCGCCGCCGCCCCCTGATCGGTGACCAGCCGGTGGAACCGGTCGAAGAGCCCGCGCAATTCGTCGAGGGTCCGCCCCTTGACGCCCTCCGTCATGAGGGACGCCGACGCCTTCGAGATGGCGCAGCCGGACCCCTCGAAGCGCAGGTCGGTCACCCGGTCGCCGGCGACCTTGAGGGTGATCGAGAGCTTGTCCCCGCAGAGGGGGTTGTGGCCGTCGGCGTGGAGGTCGGCGTCCTCGAGCCGCCCGAAGTTGCGCGGGCTGCGGTTGTGGTCGAGGATGACCTCCTGGTACAGGTCCCGCAGATCGGACATCTCGTCTCCGTCTTCCAGCCGCACCGGGCATTGCGCCCCGAGAAGCGCCGCGGGCGCGGCCCGCCGCGGTCTCGCCCCGGCTCCCGATACGCGGCCCGCCGCGGTCTCGCCCCGGCTCCTGACCCGGAACGCGCCTGCGGCTCCACCCGCCGCCCGCCCGACCCGCCAGGCGGCCGCGCCGTTCTATGGCGCCGACGCCTGACCGAACAGCTCCCTCACCCGGGCGAGCGCCGCCACCAACTGATCGATCTCCCCGGTCGTGTTGTACATGGCGAGCGAAGCCCGGGCGGTGGCGGGCACCCCGAGGCGGTCCATCACCGGCTGGGTGCAGTGGTGGCCGGTGCGAATCGCGACCCCCTCGGCGTCCACGATGGTCCCGATGTCATGGGGGTGCACGCCCTCGATCACGAACGACAGGATGCTCGCCTTGTCGGCGGCGGTCCCGACGAGGCGCAGCCCCGGCACCGCGGACAGCGCCTCGGTGGCGTAGGCGAGGAGGCGCCGCTCGTGGGCCGTGATGGCGTCGAACCCGACCCCGGTGATGAAGTCAAGCGCCGCCCCGAGCCCGATCGCGCCCGCGATGTGCGGGGTGCCCGCCTCGAACCGGTGCGGCAGCTCGTTCCAGGTCGTCTTCTCGAACGTCACCGAGCTGATCATGTCGCCGCCGCCCTGGTAGGGCGGCATCGCCTCGAGCAGGGCGCGGCGGCCGTAGAGGGCGCCGATGCCGGTCGGGCCGTACAGCTTGTGCCCGGTGACGACGTAGAAGTCGCAGCCGATCGCCCGCACGTCGACGGGCATGTGGTACGCGGCCTGGGCCCCGTCGACGAGCACCGGGATGCCCTGCCGGTGGGCCAGCTCGACCACCCGCCGGACGGGATTGACGGTGCCCAGCGAGTTCGACATGTGCACGATGGACACGAGCCGGGTCCGCGGCCCCAGCAGGGCTTCCAGCTCGTCGACGAGCAGCTCCCCCGCGTCGGAGAACGGCGCCGCCCGCAGCCGCGCCCCCTTCTCCTCGCACACGAGCTGCCACGGGACGATGTTGGAGTGGTGCTCCATGCCCGAGACGACCACCTCGTCGCCCGGGCCGAGGCGGCTGCGGCCGAACGTCTGCGCGACGAGGTTGATGCCCTCGGTGGCGTTGCGGGTGAAGACGATCTCGGCCGGCTCGGCCGCGTTCAGGAAGGCCGCCACCTTGCCGCGGGCGCCTTCGTAGGCCTCGGTCGCCTCCTGGCTCAACGCGTAGACGCCGCGGTGGATGTTGGCGTTGCCGGCCGCGTAGTAACTGGCCAGGGTGTCGAGCACCGGTTGCGGCTTCTGGGTGGTCGCGGCGTTGTCCAGGTAGGCGAGGGGCTTGCCGCCGACGGTCTGCGCCAGCAGCGGGAACTGCCCGCGGATCCGGGCCACGTCGAGCACGGCAGGCTCCGATGCGGTCACGCTGGTCATCGACACCGTCGAACCTCGCCCGGCAATCCCCGGCGGCGGCTCCGACGCCGACTTGCGGCACCGCCGCCCCGACCGACTCTCCGCCAATCCGCGCGATTCCACGACGCCGGCGGCGCCCACGGCGTCGACCGGATTCGCCCCGCCGCCACCATCCGCTCCCGTTCATCGGCGGCGTCCGCGGCGTCGACCGGACCCGTCCCCGCCGCCATCACCCGCTCCCGTTCATCGGCGGCGCCCGCGGCGCCGGCCGGACTCGTCCCCGCCGCCATCACCCGCTCCCGTTCATCGGAAGCCGCTCCAGCAGCAGCGCGTCGAGCTGGCGGCGGATCGCCTCCACCTTGATGTGCCCGAGCAGGTCGGCCGCGAACGCGTGGATCAGGAGCTGCCGAGCCTGCGCCTCCGACAGGGCGCGCGACCGCAGGTAGAACATGGCGTCCGCGTCGAGCTGGCCGACGGTGGCCCCGTGGGTGCACTTCACGTCGTCGGCGAAGATCTCGAGCTGCGGCTTGGTGGTGATCTGCGCGTCCTCCGACAGCAGCAGCGCCTTGTTCGACTGCTTGGCGTCGGTCTTCTGGGCGTCGAGGCGGACGATGATCTTGCCGTTGAAGACGGCGCGGCTCCGGCCGTCGAGAATCCCCTTGTACAGCTCGTGGCTGTCGCAGTGGGGCATGGCGTGGTCGATGGTCGTCTGGTTGTCGACCAACTGGCGACCGTTCGCCAGGTACAGCCCGTTCAGGGTGCACTCGCCCCCCTCGCCCCCGAGGACGACCCCTGCCTCGTTCCGCACGATGGCCCCGCCCGCGGTGATCGTGTGGGACGAGAAGTTGCCGGCCCGGCCGATGCGGACCGCGAGGCTGCCCACGTGGTATGCGGCGGCGGCCTCGCGCACCACCGTGTAGTGGTCCACGACCGCGTTCTCGGCAACCGAGACCTCGGTCACCGTGTTGCTCAGGTACGGAACGTCGCCGGCCCCCGCGTGGCTCTCGACCACCCGCACCTCGCTGCTGGCCCCCGCCACGACGAGCACCCGCGGCTGGCTGAGCACCGGGGCCGCGTCGCTCGACGACGCGAAGAAGAGGTGGACGGGACGGTCGACCACCACGCCGCCGTCGATCTCGATGACCGCGCCGTCGGCGAGGAAGGCGGTGTTGAGGGCGGTGAACGCGAGCCTCTCGAAGCGCGCGAGGCGGCCGAGGTGCGGGGCGAGGGCGTCGAGGCCCCCCGGCTCGGTATCGGCCATCGCGGCGAGGCTGCGCACCCGGACCCCCGGGGGCAGGCCGGACGCGTCCGACAGCTCCGGCGCGAAGCGTCCGTTCACGAACACCAGCTCGGGGCCGCCGGACCCCGGCGGACGCAGCGCGTCGACGACCTCGCGGCCCGACCCGGCCGCGGCCCCCGCCGCCTGGAACGGCGTGTCGACGATGGGGGCGATGTTGGTGAAGCGCCACTCCTCGAGCCGGGTGGTGGGGAACCCGAGCCGGTCGAAGCAGCGGAACGCGTCGTCGCGCAACGACCCCAGCGGGCCGGCGGTCGGGGCCGTGCCCTTCAGGGCCGCGAACTGGGCGGCGTAGCTGTCGGCGCCGATGGCGATCTGCGGCATGAGACGTTCAGGTGCGACCCGACGGTCGCGTTGGAAGCTTCGTTGACGCGAAGACTCCGACGAGGCAATCTCCCTAGACGGCGGCCGCCGTCGGTTCCGCGTCGAGCCAGCCGTAGCCCTTCTCCTCGATCTCGATCGCGAGCTCCTTGCCGCCCGACTTCACGATGCGCCCCCGGGCCAGCACGTGCACGAAGTCGGGGACGATGTAGTGGAGCAGCCGCTGGTAGTGGGTCACCACGACCATGGAGCGTTCGGGGCTCCGCATGGCGTTGACCCCGCCGGCGACGGTCTTCAGGGCGTCGATGTCGAGCCCCGAGTCGGTCTCGTCGAGAATCGCCAGCGTGGGCTCGAGCACCGCGAGCTGGAAGATCTCGTTCCGCTTCTTCTCGCCCCCCGAGAAGCCGTCGTTGACGGGCCGGTTCAGCAGGGCGTCGTCCATCTCCAGCAGCGACATCCGCTTGCGGACCAGGGTCATGAAGTCCATCGCGTCGAGCTCGGGCTGCCCCCGGTGCTTCCGCACCTCGTTCAGGGCCGCCTTGAGGAGGTAGGCGTTGTTGACGCCGGGAATCTCGACGGGATACTGGAACGCCAGGAAGAGGCCCTCGCGCGCCCGCTCCTCGGGCTCGAGCTCCAGCAGGTCCTGCCCCTTGAACGTCGCCGACCCGCCGGTGACCTCTATCCCGTCCCGGCCGGCCAGCGCCCCCGCCAGGGTGCTCTTGCCGGAGCCGTTCGGCCCCATGATGGCGTGAACCTCGCCGGGGCTCACCACCAGGTCGATCCCGTTCAGGATCTTCCGGTCCCCGGCCTTCGCCTGCAGATTGCGAATCTCGAGCATCGATTCCCCGTCCAGTCCCTCTGCCAGTCTCGTCTGCACGCCGCCCGGCGACAATGGTCACGCCCCGGCGCAGCCGCCCTGCGGCGCCGCCGCCGGCCCGGCCCCGGTCCGCCACCGTCGCCGAGCGTGACCGCGAGGTCGCGCCGCGGCATCCGCCCTGCGCCCAACCGATTCTCCCGCCGCGGTTCCTCGGCGCAGACCGCTATCCGACGCTGCCCTCCAGGCTGACGCTCAGCAGCTTCTGGGCCTCGACCGCGAACTCCATCGGCAGCTCGCGGAAGACCTCCTTGCAGAACCCGTTGACGATCAGGTTGACCGCGTCCTCGGTCGACAGCCCGCGCTGCCGGCAGTAGAAGATCTGGTCCTCGCCGATCTTCGACGTCGACGCCTCGTGCTCGACCTGCGACGAGGTGTTCTTCACCTCGAGATACGGGAAGGTATGGGCGCCGCAGCGGTCGCCGATGAGCAGCGAGTCGCACTGCGAGAAGTTGCGGGCGCCGCGCGCCTTCTTGCCGATGCGCACGAGGCCGCGGTAGGTGTTCTGGCCGTGCCCGGCCGAGATGCCCTTCGACACGATGGTGCTGCGGGTGTTCCGGCCCAGGTGCACCATCTTCGTCCCGGTGTCCGCCTGCTGGCGGTTGTTGGTCACCGCCACCGAGTAGAACTCGCCGACGGAGTTGTCGCCCTGCAGGATGCAGCTCGGGTACTTCCACGTGATGGCCGAGCCGGTCTCGACCTGGGTCCACGTGACCTTGGCGTTGGCGAGGGCCTTGCCCCGCTTCGTCACGAAGTTGTAGATGCCGCCCTTGCCGTCCTTGTCGCCCGGGTACCAGTTCTGCACCGTCGAGTACTTGATGGTGGCGTCGTCGAGGGCCACGAGCTCGACCACCGCCGCGTGGAGCTGGTTCTCGTCGCGCTGGGGGGCGGTGCAGCCCTCGAGGTAGCTCACCTCCGCCCCCTCGTCGGCCACCAGCAGGGTCCGCTCGAACTGGCCGGTGTTGGCGGCGTTGATGCGGAAGTACGTCGACAGCTCCATCGGGCACTTCACGCCCTTGGGGATGTACGCGAACGACCCGTCGCTGAACACCGCGGAGTTGAGGGCGGCGAAGAAGTTGTCGGTGTGGGGCACGACCGAGCCCAGGTACTTCCGGACGAGCTCGGGGTGGTCGCGCACCGCCTCGGAGAACGAGCAGAAGATGATGCCGAGGTCGGCCAGCGTGTCCTTGAACGTGGTGGCGACCGAGACGCTGTCGAAGACCGCGTCGACGGCGACGCCGGACAGGCGCTTCTGCTCGTCGAGCGAGATGCCGAGCTTGTCGAAGGTGGCCCGGATCTCGGGGTCGACCTCGTCGAGGCTCTCGAGCTTCGGCTTCTTCTTGGGGGCCGCGTAGTAGCTGATGGCCTGGTAGTCGACCGGCGGGTACCTGACGTTGTGCCACGTCGGCTCGGTCATCTTCGACCAGATGCGGAAGGCGTCGAGGCGCCAGTCGAGCAGCCACTTCGGCTCGCCCTTCTTCGCGGAGATCATCTCGATGACCTCCTCGTTCAGGCCGACAGGGATCGAGTCGGTCTCGACGTCGGTGGTGAACCCGTACTTGTATTCCTGCTTCGCAAGCTCTTCGACGGTCTGGATCGCGGTGCTCATGACGCTCTCCCGGCCCGGCAGGGGCGGCCGGCAACCCCCGAATCGGATTGCCGACCAAAACGGTCGCATATCAACATATCACGGGGCGCGGCCGGCCCACAACGCCCGGGGGCGCCTCACCCGGCCGGCCGAAGCCGGCTCACCGCGAGGCCGACGACGACCGCCGCGGCGTCGATGACGTCGTTCACGGAAGAGCGTCCGCCGGCGGCCCGCTCACCGCCCGGCAGGCCGGAGCCGGCTCACCGCGAGGCCGACCACGACGACCGCGACGGTGCCGATGACGTTGTTCCAGAGGAAGGACACGTCGGCCGCGCTCTCGACCAGGGCCACCGACGCCATGCCCGCGAAGAGGCCCACGAAGGCGCCGTCGGCGGTGGCCCGGCGGAACCCGACCGCGAGCACGAACACCCCGAGGAGCGACCCGTAGAAGTACGAGCCGACCTGGTTGACGACCTCGATCAGCGACCCGAGGTTGGCCGCGAACACCGCGAAGACGGTGGCCACCACCCCCCACAGGGCGGTGGCGACCTTCGACACCCGCAGGTAGTGGCGGTCCGTCGCCCCGGTGTTCAGGTACCGCCGGTAGAAGTCGATGACGCTGGTCGTCGACAGCGCCGCCAGCTCGGCCGCCGCGCTCGACATCGCGGCCGCGAAGATGGCCGCGATGAGCAGGCCCACCAGCCCCACCGGCAGGTGAGTGACGATGAACGTGGGGAACACGTAGTTGACGTCGGAGTAGGCCTCGCCGGTGGCCTCCTCCACCAGGCCCGCGGCCCGGCCGCGGACCGCCCCCACCCGCGCCTGGCTGGCCGCGAACGCCGCGCGGGTTTCGGCCACGGCCGCCGCGCCGCCGGCCCGCCGGGCGGCGAGCATCTCGTCGGCGGCGGCGCGGCGCTCCTCGAACGCCTCCTCGAACTCCGCTTCCAGCCCCGCGTACTCCGCCGCCCGGTCGCCGGCGCGCGCCGCCGCGTCCTGCACGGGGTGGAAGAGCATCGGCGCGGGGTTGAACAGGTGGAACACGAACACCAGCACGCCGGTCAGCAGGATCAGCGCCTGCAGGGGAATCTTCCAGTACGCGCTCATGAGCAGCGACCGGCGGGCGGCGTCGACCGAGTCGGCGGTCAGGTGGCGCTGCACCTGGCTCTGGTCGCACCCGAAGTACCCGAGCATGAGGAAGAGCCCGCCCAGCAGGCCCGACCAGAACGTGTAGGTCTCGCCCGGGTCCACGGAGAAGTCGATGGCGGTGAGCCGCTCCGTCGCCCCCGCCAGGTGCATCGCGTCGCCGAGGCCCACCCCGCCGGGCAGCCCGAGGACGAGGGCCGCGACCACCGCGAGGAGGCCGCCCACGATGATGACCATCTGCTTGACGTCGGCCCAGGCGACCGCCTGCACCCCCCCCAGCATCGTGTAGCAGGTCGTCGGCACCCCGATGGCGAGGGCGGTGAGGGTGAGGTTCCACCCCAGCACCACCGACAGCACCACCGCCGGGGCGGAGATGATCACGCCCACCCCGAGCCCCCGCGACACGAGGAAGATCAGGCTCGTCAGGGCCCGGGTCTTCCGGTCGAACCGGCGCTCCAGGTACTCGTAGGCGGTGAAGACGCGGGCCCGGTAGAGGAACGGGACGAGGGTCACCGACAGGATGATCATCGCCAGCGGCAGGCCGAAGTACATCTGCACCAGCCGCAGGCCGTCGGCGTAGCCCTGCCCGGTGGTGCCGACCAGGGTGATGGCGCTCATCTGGGTGGCCATCACCGACAGCCCGACCGCCCACCACGGCAGCGACCGGCCGGCGAGGAAGTACCCCTCGACCGCGTCGGTCCCCCGCGACCGCTTCACGCCGTCGTACAGGACCCACGCGAGGTAGACGCCGATGATGATCCAGTCGATGGGATGCATGGGAAGACGCCAACTCCTGCGGCGCGGCCCGCCCCGGGGGAACCGCAACGTCGTCGGCCGCCGCCTTGCGGTGTCGCCCGGCCGACCGCCGCCGGCCCGGCGAGCGGCGCGCCGGCCACCCTCCGGTACGCCCCTGCCGTTCTCCGACGCAGGCTCCGGCCGGCTCCTCCAGCCCGCCCATCGTCGTCTGCGCCTCCGCCGGGCGCCCAGCCGACCCTCGGGGCGTCCGCGTCGTTCCCCCACGCGGGCGGCTAGCCCGAAAAGTGCCGCGAGAACAGCCACAGCGCCGCGAGCACGAGCGCCTCGACGACCAGCACCGCGGCGTAGGTGGCGGCGAAGGACTCTTCCCCCCGGGTGTCGAGCACGCGGTGAACGTCGTCGGGCTGCGGCATCGGCGTCGGTCCAGAGTATACCTGCCGGCCTCGTGCACCGGGCGGGCGGGGGCGGCCGCCGGCCCGGCCCCGGCGCACCCGGCCGGCGGGGTTGCGCGGGCGGGAAGGCGCCGATAGAATTGCGGGCGACAGACGTTTGTGAATCGATGCACGTGGGCGGGCTCTCGCCGGCCCGGCGTCGCCGAAGCTGTCGCCGAGTGCTGAATCGAGACGGGAATCGCGACGCCGCCCGACCCCTGCGAGGGTCCGCGGGCGCCGGCGCCGGTCACGTCGCTGCCTCACGCCCGACCCGCGCCGCCGGCCGCGGCGGCGACCGGATCGCAGGCAGGTCCAGAAAGGAGTCACGACGTTGGAGAACGTGACCACCGCCGAACATGTCTCGCAAGCCGCGCACGACGGGCATGCCCACGACGAGCACGAGCTGAGCTTCCTCCGCGCGTACGTCTTCTCGGTCGACCACAAGGTGATCGGCATCCAGTATGCGATCACCGCCATGCTCTTCCTGCTGTTCGGCTTCTCGCTGATGATGGTGATGCGGTGGCAGCTCGCCTATCCGGGCGCGCCCATCCCGTTCATCGGCAACTTCCTGGGGCAGGCGAACGCGCCGGGCGGCATCATGCTGCCCGAGTTCTACAACCAGCTCGGGGCCATGCACGGCACCATCATGGTGTTCATGGGGGTCGTGCCCCTCGCCGTCGGCGGCTTCGGCAACTACGTGCTGCCGCTGCAGATCGGCGCCCCCGACATGGCGTTCCCGCGGCTGAACATGGCCAGCTACTGGGCGTTCTTCCTGGGCGGCGTGGTCATGTTCGCCAGCTTCTTCGTGCCGGGCGGGGCCGCGAACTCCGGCTGGACCTCGTACGCGCCGCTCTCGGTCATCGCCCTCGAGGGGCAGACGTGGTGGCTGGTCGGGATGATCTTCCTGATCACCTCGTCGTTGCTGGGCTCGATCAACTTCATCGTCACCACGTTCCAGCTCCGCGCCCCCGGGCTCAGCTTCACGCGCCTGCCGTTCTTCGTCTGGGCGCAGCTCGTCACCTCGTTCCTGCTACTGCTGGCGTTCCCGCCCCTCGAGGTCGCGGGCATCCTGCAGCTCATGGACCGGGTGGCCGAGACCAGCTTCTTCATGCCGAGCGGGCTCGTCACCACCGAGGGCCCCCTCGACATCAGCGGCGGCGGGAGCCCCCTGCTCTGGCAGCACCTGTTCTGGTTCCTGGCCCACCCCGAGGTCTACGTCCTGATCCTGCCGGCGATGGGCATCGTCGCCGAGATCCTCGCCAACAACACCCGGAAGCCGCTGTGGGGCTACCGGGTGCTCGTGGCGTCGGTCATCTTCCTCGGGTTCATGTCGTTCATCGTGTGGGCGCACCACATGTTCCTGACCGGCATGGGGACCACGATGAGCGCGTTCTTCCAGACCACGACGATGATCATCTCGGTGCCGTCGGTGGTCATCCTGTCGGCGTTCTTCATCACGCTGTACGGCGGGTCCATCCGCTACAACGTGCCGATGCTGTTCGCGCTGGCGTTCCTGCCGATGTTCGGCATCGGGGGGCTGACGGGCCTGCCGCTGGGCCTCTCCGCCCCCGACCTGCACCTGCACGACACCTACTACGTGATCGGCCACTTCCACTACGTGGTGGCGCCGGGCACCATCTTCGCGCTGTTCGCGGGCCTCTACTACTGGTACCCGAAGGCGACGGGCCGGGTGATGAACGAGGTGCTCGGCAAGATCCACTTCTGGGGCTCGCTGATCTCGATCAACGTGGTGTTCATGCCGATGTTCATCACCGGCCTCGTCGGGGTGAACCGGCGGCTCTACGACGGCGGCATGCAGTACGCGCACGCCCAGGAGGTCATGGAGTGGAACGCCGTGATGTCCTACGGCGCCTGGGCCCTCGGGCTCTTCCAGATCTTCTTCATCGTCAACTTCTTCTGGAGCATCCGGAACGGGAAGCAGGTCGACGACAACCCGTGGAAGGCGACCACCCTCGAGTGGCAGGCGCCGTCGCCGCCGCCGCACGGCAACTTCACCGCGCCGCCCGAGGCGCACCGGGGACCCTACGAGTACAGCGTGCCCGGCGCGCCTGACGACTTCACCATGCAGGGACAGGCGGCCGGCGCCGAGCCCCAGCCCGCGCGGGTCTGACCCGAAGCGCAAAAGGTGCAACCAGGATGGAAATTCCGTACACCGTAGCCGAACGGCCGGACACCGGCTTGAACAACGTCAAGCTCGGCATCTGGCTCTTCCTGGCCTCCGAGGTGATGCTGTTCGGCGGGCTCTTCTCGACCTACGTCATCCTGCGGGTGGGCGGCGTCGACTGGCCGCTGGGGGCCGAGTACGTGAGCATCCCGATCGGGGCGTTCAACACCGCGGTCCTCATCGGCTCGAGCGTCACGATGGTCATGTGCTTCGCGTCGCTCAAGCTCGGCGACTTCGCCAAGTACAAGACGTACATGGGGTGGACGATCCTGCTCGCGCTCACCTTCCTCGTGGTGAAGGGCTTCGAGTACTACGACAAGGTGTCGCACGACCATCTGCCCTCGCACAGCACGTTCCTCGCCATCTACTGGACGATGACGGCGCTGCACGGGCTGCACATCGTGGGCGGCGTCGCCGTGAACAGCTACTTCTGGGGCCCCGGCAGCCGGATGTGGCACGAGAAGCGGGAGATGTTCGAGAACCGGATAGAGGCGGCGGGCCTGTACTGGCACTTCGTCGACCTGGTCTGGATCTTCCTGTTCCCGGTGCTCTACCTGCTGTAGGCATCTGCGCCGGGGAACGCCGCGGATTCCTGGAGGGTCGGTTGGGGCGCCAGGCGGAGCCGAAGGCGACGATTGGCGGGCGAGGGCGGATGACGGGCAGCCGGGGCCGGCGGACTGTCGCCGGTCCGATATCGGCCCGGGCGGGCTCCCCGGACATTGCGGAGGCGTCATGAGCGGAAGCGCTGAAGAAACCAAGAAGCACATCGACATCTACATGAAGGTCGCGGGCGCGCTGGCGGTCCTCACGGTGGTGACCGTCCTCGCCTCGTTGATCGAAGTGGCGGTGCCGCTGGCGATCGTCATCGCCCTCATCATCGCTTCCGCCAAGGGATCGCTGGTGGTGAGCTACTTCATGCACCTGGTCGACGAGAAGAGCCGGACCCTGGCCATCGCGCTGGCCCTGACCGTGTTCTTCTGGCTGGCCCTCATGCTCATCCCGATCTTCACGGTCTCGGACACCTACGGCGTCCACAAGCCGCTGCCGAACGCGAACGCGGCGCACGCGGAGGACGAGGCGCACTGATGTCGCTGCGCGGCTTCCACATCCTCTTCATCGTGGCGTCGATCGGGCTGGCGCTGATGATGGCGGTGTGGGGCGGCGTGACGTGGGGGACGGCCCGCGGCACCGGCTGGCATCTCGTCACCGCGGTCGGGTCGCTGGCGACGGCGGGGCTGCTGTCGGCCTACGCGGTACGGTTCGTTCGGAAGACGCGCGAGATCGGGCTGAAGTGAGCCCGGAACAGATGCGAGGCGCTGAGATGCTGGGAACATCGCGACACGTGCTGCGGACGCTGGCGGTGGCGGCGGGGCTGGTGCTGGCCGCGCCGCAGGCCGGATGGGCCTGCCAGGTCTGCTTCGGCGACCCGAACTCGGCGATGTCGATCGGCGCGAGCTGGGGCATTCTCGTGATGATCTGCATCACCGCGGGCGTGCTGGGCTGCTTCGCCCGCTTTTTTCTCTACCTCTTGAAGCGATCGAGGATGGCGATCGGCGAGCGCGTCGACCTGTCGCCGTCGTCACAGGCCAGGAGCCACTCGTAGCCCCGAGGCGCCGTTCGCCGCGCCGCTCCGCGAGGGGCCGGGCACCCGCACCGGCGGAACGACGCGGGCCACGGTGAGGTTGGTTGGGCGGAAGGCGGAGACCGTGGCGCGACCTCGACGTTCGCGCTCGTCACCGTTTTCCGAGCTGGGAGCTTATCGATGCAGGAATTTCTCGGACTGCCGCTGCAGGCTTCGGCGCACGCCGCGGAGATCGACCGGATCATCGTCATCGTCCACTGGCTCATGGCGGTGCTGTTCGTGGGCTGGGGGATCTTCTTCGTCTACACCCTGATCCGCTTCCGCTCGTCCGCGAACCCGAAGGCGGACTACACCGGCGTGACGAGCCACACCTCGACCCGCCTCGAGATCGGCGTGGCCGTCGTCGAGGCCATCATCCTCATCTTCTTCGCGATCCCCGCGTGGACGGTGCGCGTCAACGCGTTCCCGCCCGAGGATGGGGCGACGGTGGTGCACGTCGTGGCGAAGCAGTTCGAGTGGCACTCGATCTACCCCGGCCCCGACGGCATGTTCGGGCGCCGCGACGCGAGCCTGATCACGCCGACCAACGCGACCGGCCTGGACCGGAGCGACCCCGCCGGGGCCGACGACGTCGCCACCATCAACCAGCTCAACCTGCCGGTCGACGAGCCCGTCATCGTGTACCTGTCGAGCCTCGACGTCATCCACAGCTTCGCGATTCCCCAGATGCGGGTGAAGCAGGACGCGATACCGGGCATGGAGATCCCGGTGTGGTGGGTGCCGACGGTGGCCGGCGACTACGAGGTCAACTGCTCGCAGCTCTGCGGCCTCGGCCACTACCGGATGCGCGGCTTCGTCACCGTCCAGAGCCGCGCCGAGTTCGACGACTTCCTCGCCACCGAGGGCGCCCGCATCGCCGCGGCGGCCGACTGAGTCTCGCGCACGAGCGGGCCGGCTTCCGGGCCCGGCCCGCTCGCCCGTCGCCGACCCCCGTTCCGTACGAATCTCCTCTCGCCGAACGCGTCCCCGGCGCCGGCCCCCACGCCAGAGGCTTCTCGGGAACCGCGGCCATGTCGAGGTCGCACGCCGTTGTCGAACGCGGCCGCGGCGCCGCCCCCCAGTTCAGAGGCTCTCGGGCACGGCGGCCACCGTCGAGGTCGCGCGCCGAACGCGGCCGCGGCGCCGCCCTCATTCCAGCGGAAGGGCGTCGGACCGTCGGGTTCACTGCGCCCGTGCCAGCTCGTCCCTCACGATCTCGTCGAACACCTCGTAGGGCGCCGCCCCCATCACCGCCCGGCCGTTGATGAAGATGGTGGGCGTCGACTGCACGCCGAGCGATTCGCCGTACCGCAGGTCGGCGCTGACCTGCTCGGCGAAGCGGCCGCTGTCGAGACAGGCGTCGAACGCCGCCTGATCGAGGCCCAGCTCGCCGGCGTGGCGCTTCAGGTCGTCCACCTCGAGGTCGTCCTGCTCCGAGAACATCACGTCGTGCAACTCCCAGAACCGCCCCTGCACGTTGGCGCAGAGGCCGGCCTCGGCCGCCTTGAACGCCTGGGCGTGGTTGGGCAGCGGGAAGTCCTTGAAGACGAGCCGGATATCGTCGCCGTACTCCGCCTTCAGGCGGTCGAGGGTGCCGGTCAGCCGCTGGCAGAACGGGCACTGGAAGTCGGAGAACTCCACGATCTCGACCGGCGCCCCGGCGGGGCCGAGAACGGGGTCGCCCTCCACGACCTCGACGGGGGTGCGGGGCGGCTCGAGCTCCACCCGGATGTCGTCGGCGGCCCCGGCCCGCAGCTCGCCCATGTACGCGTGCAGGGCCTGCATGGGCCGCTGCTGGGCGAGGAAGGCCCGGATCTGCGGCGCCATCTGCTCCTCGGTCATGGTGGGGAAGGCGCGCCGGTTCTGCTCGTAGACGCGGGTGACGTCCTCGTCGGTGACGGGGAGGGTCCTCGCCGGCAGCTCCTGCGCGAGCAGCTCGTCGCGCGACGTGCCCCGGGCGACGGCCTCGCGCTCGATGAGGATCTCGCCGATGACGATGTCGAGGGTGCGCTTCCGGGTCTCGTACAGCTCCTGCAGCATGCGCATCCGCGAGGGCGCGTCGTTGCTGCGCCACGCCTCGTCGAGCTCGGCCATGGTGACCGCCCGGTCGCCGACGCGCCCCACCACCTCGTCGTCGGACTGCGCGAGGGTCGGCGCGCCGCAGGCCGCGGACACCGCGAGGACGGCGCCGAGAACGCAAAGCCGCTGGAACATGGAGGATACCTTTCTTGTAACGGGAGCCGACAGCCCCCGTGTCCACGATTCCGTTCGGAACGAGCAAGCCACTCTATCATGAGCCCTGGACCTGTCCGACGAGCATGCCGACCAACCGCATCCGCACCCGGCCTCCACGCGCCGCGGGTCGCAACCCGGCCGGCCCGCCTCTCGTCACCGACGAGGTCGCCGGTTTCCTCGAGGACGCGGCGCACTACCCCGGCGGCCATGCGACGGCGGTGGCGTTCCCCCGCGACGAGACGGAGTGCGCTTCGCTGGTGCGCGACGCCGCCCGCATCCTGCCGGTCGGCGCGCAGTCGTCCCTGACGGGGGGCGCGACCCCGATGGGCGAGCTGGTGCTGAGCACCTCGAGGATGAACGCCGTCGGGGCCCTGGAGGACGACCGGATCACCGTGCAGCCGGGCGTCGCCCTGACCACCCTGCGCGAGGTCCTCGACGCGGCCGGCAAGGCCTATCCGCCGGTCCCCACGTTCGAGGGAGCGACCGTCGGGGGGGTGGTGTCGACCAATGCGGCGGGTGCCGCGACGTTCAGGCACGGCACGACGCGCGACTGGGTGCGCCGCCTGACGGTGGTGCTCGCCTCGGGCGACGTGCTCGATCTCGAGCGGGGGCAGGTGCGGGCGGCGGACGGCCGCTTCGTCATCGACACGTCGCAGGGCGAGATCGTGGTCCCCGCCCCGGACTATCGTCTGCCGCGCGTGCCCAAGTGCTCGGCCGGGTACCACGCCGCCCCCGACCTCGATCTCGTCGACCTGTTCGTGGGCTCGGAAGGCACGCTGGGGGTGGTGACCTCCGTGACTCTCGACGTCCTGCCCCGGCGGCCGGAGGTCTGCGTGGTCATGACGTTCCTCGAGGGCGAGGACCGGGCGACGGACCTGGCGGGCCGGCTCCGCGACGTCTCGATGGACACCCGGCGGCGGGCCGATCCGGCCGGGCTCGACGTCGCTGCCATCGAGTACCTCGACCGGCGGTCGCTGGAGCTGGTCCGCGCCGCGGGCACCGGCCCGGGCTCCCGCGTGTCGGTTCCGGCAACGGCGGGCGCGGCGCTCCTGCTCCAGATCGAGCTGCCCCCCGGCACCACCGCCGGCGAGGTCCACGAGCAGATCGGCCTCGCGGCCTCCGCGGCGACGCCGGCCGGCCCCATCGTCGCGCTCTGCCGGCTCCTCGCGGGCGAGGGCCTCCTCGACCGCACCGAGCTCGCGGCCCCCGGCGAGACCGCCCGGGCGGCCGAGCTGCTCGCGCTCCGCGAGGCGGTGCCCGAGGCGGTGAACCGGCAGGTGGCTGTCGCCAGGCGCACCGTCGATGGCACAATCGAGAAGACCGCCGCCGACATGATCGTGCCCTTCCCGAAGCTCCCCGACTGCCTGCGCCTCTTCCGCGCCGCCTTCGAGTCGCGCGGCCTCGACCACGCGGTGTGGGGACACCTGTCCGACGCCAACCTGCACCCCAACGTCATTCCCCGCTCGGCCGACGACGTGCGGGCGGGCAAGGAAGCGATCCTGGCATGCGGGCGCGAGGTCATCCGCCTCGGAGGAAGCCCCCTCGCCGAGCACGGCGTCGGCCGCAACCCCGTCAAGCAGGCGCTGCTGCGGCTGCTCCACGGCGACGCCGGCATCGAGCGCATGCGGGCCGTCAAGCGCGCCCTCGACCCCGAGAACAAGCTGGCCCCCGGGGTGATCTTCCCGCCCGCGGCCGGCGGGAAGGCACCGGCATGAGCACCCTGTTCCTCGCGCACTGGCTGACCACCGCCGTCGCCCTCGCGGTGACCGCCTGGGTCCTCCCCGGCGTCCGGGTCGACGGCCTCTTCTCGCTCGCCCTCGCGGGGCTCGTCCTCGGCTTCGTCAACGCCGTCGTGCGCCCGCTGCTGCTCCTCGTGACCCTGCCGTTCACGGTGCTCACCCTGGGCCTGTTCTACTTCGTCGTCAACGGCCTCGCGTTCGGCCTCGCCGCGTTCCTCGTCCCCGGCTTCAGCGTCGCGTCGTTCTTCTCGGCGATGCTGGGGGCGTTCGCGGTGGGGCTGGTGTCGCGGTTCATCGGGTCGTTCACCGGCGCCCGGCCCCCCGCCCGAGGCTCGATGGTCGTCGACGTCCGCCGCGGCCCCGACGGGCGCTGGGGCGCCTGAATCGCGGGGATCGTGAACCGCCTGCAAGCCAACGGTAGAATGGACGGGTCGCACGACGCCGGGAATCAGGAGAGAACCGCAGTGGGCAGCCCCACGGTCACAACCGACCGCCAGCTCCGGGCAGACCTCGAAGCTCTCGCCCGGCACGAGCTCGGACGCGACGCAACCGACGACGCCGTGGAGTATCTGACGAACCACTGGTACTTCGGACCCCGACACCGATCGGCGGGGACCGAATCCCCGATCGAGAGGTGGCGCCGCGAACGGGCGCGGCGAAACACCGGCGCAGCCCTCGAGAAGGCGAAGGAGCCATGCTTCTGGTCGACACGAGTGAGCTGAAGCGGCCCACCCAGCGCAAGCTTCACGCAGCCTGGCACGAGCTCCACGGCCGGCGGGTGCTCGCAAGTCCCACTGTCGCCGACGAACTGGCGCCGTTCGCGACTGACACGCTTGGAACAACTGCCCCCAGCGCGGCCGTAGAGGCGACTCGAGGCCCAAGCTGGATCCCTGAGCCGAACACGTGAGAACGAGCTGAAGCAACAGGCCTGGTGGGCCGCAATGTGGAGGGACTCGACGAGCCCTTACCGAATCGTCAGCCTGACGCCTGACCAGGAAGCACTCGCGGAACGAATCCGAACCGAAATCGACATGCGGTGCTTCCCGACGACGGATCCGATCGACATCCCGGACCTGAACGACGCCAAGATCGTCACCGAGAGCCTGACGCTGGGCGCGAGGATGCTCCTGACGAGCAACCTGCGCACCATAGACCGGTTCGAAGTCAACCGCTGGACAGTAGAACACGGCCGGGAATGGGGCGTGAAGGCGGAACCCTTCCTGTACGACGCCGACGAACGATTCACGAGCTGGACGACAGAACCGGTGAGCCTCGAACGCTGGATCCAGGCGGGGTTCCTGGCATGCTGGCCTCCAACCGACGACGCCGATCCGATGTTGGTGATCGAGCGAACAATCGGAGGGATCGAAGGGCTCCGCCGAGGAACCGGTGGCAAGCTCACCTCAGCGGCAGAACGGCTGCTGAACGGACTCGACAAGCATCCGGACCCCGTCGAGCTCGTGGAACGAACCCGCGCGAAGCTGCCGAGCAGGACAGTCGAAACCGACCGGCTGCACCCCGCGTACCGGTACGAGGCACCCGCGGGCAGCAGGTGGAACGGCCCCACAATCAGTAACCGCAACATGTAGAGGGCTCCAGGCTGCGCGGGATCTGCACTGGGCGAGCCCAGCGGCCTCGAGCGGACGGCCCGAGCCGCCTACAACTCCACGCGGCGGAGCCGCAGGGCGTTGGCGATGACCGACAGCGAGCTCAGGGTCATGGCGGCGCTTGCCCAGATGGGGCTGATGAGGAGGCCGATGACGGGGTAGAGCAGCCCGGCCGCGACGGGCACGCCGACGGTGTTGTAGACGAAGGCGAGGAACAGGTTCTGCCGGATGTTGCGCATGGTGGCGCGGCTCAGGCGGCGCGCCTGTGCGATGGCCCGGAGGTCGCCGCGCACGAGGGTGACGCCGGCGCTCTCCATCGCCACGTCGGTCCCGGTGCCCATGGCGATGCCCACCGCCGCCTCGGCCAGGGCCGGGGCGTCGTTGATGCCGTCGCCGGCCATCGCCACCACCCGGCCCGCCGCCTGCCGCTCGGCCACGATGCGCCGCTTGTCGGCGGGGAGGACGCCGGCCACGACGTCGCGGATGCCGAGCCGGGCCGCCACCGCCTCGGCCGTCACCGGGTTGTCGCCGGTGACCATGACGAGGTCGAGCCCCGCGTCGCGGAGTTGCCGCACCGCCTCGGGGGTCGTCGCCTTCACCGGGTCGGCCACCCCGATCAGGCCCGCGAGCCGGTCGCCGACGGCGACGAACACCACCGTCTGCCCGTCGCGGCGCAGGTCGTCGGCGCGGCCGGCGAGCGGTGCGGCGTCGACGCCGACGGCGGCAAGCAGCTCCGGCGTGCCGAGCGTCACCGGCCGCCCGGCGACGGTTCCGCGGACCCCCCGCCCGATCTCGGCCCGGAAGTCGGCGGCCGGGGGCACGGTGAGGCCCCGGGCGTCGGCGGCCCGCACGATCGCGTCGGCCAGGGGGTGCTCGCTGACGCGCTCGAGGGCCGCCGCCATCCGCAGCAACCCGTCCTCGCCGGCGATGTCGGCGGGAAGCGCGGCCTCTGGGCCGCCCGAGCCCGCGGCCTTTCCGGGATCGGCGGGAGCCACCTTCGTCACCTCGGCGCCGTCCGCGCCCGGGCCGGCCGCGATCAGTCCGGAATCGACAGAGAGGTCTGCCGCCGCCTCGCGGCCGCCCGTGGCCCGGCCCGCGGCCATGTCGGGGTCGGCGGGGAGCACCGTCGCCACCGTGGGGCGGCCCTCCGTCAGGGTGCCGGTCTTGTCGACGATCAGCGTGTCCACGCGCTCGAGGGTCTCCAGGGCCTCCGCGTTCCTGATGAGCACCCCGGCCCCCGCCCCCCGGCCGGTGCCCACCATGATCGACATGGGGGTGGCGAGCCCGAGGGCGCACGGGCACGCGATGACGAGCACCGCGACGCTGCTGACGAGGGCGAGGGCGAGGCGCGGCTCCGGCCCCCAGACCGACCAGGCGGCGAAGGCGAGCACCGCCACCGCCACCACCGCGGGCACGAAGACGGCCGCGACCCGGTCGGCGAGGCGCTGAATCGGGGCCCGGCTGCGCTGCGCCTCGCCGACCATCGCGACGATGCGGGCCAGCAGCGTCTCGGCACCCACCCGCTCGGCCCGCATGAGCAGGGTGCCGTTCCCGTTCAGGCTGCCCCCGACGATCCGGGCGTCCGGTCCCTTCTCGACCGGCAACGGCTCGCCGGTCAGCATCGACTCGTCGACGGCGCTCGCCCCCTCGACGACGACCCCGTCGACCGGCACCCGCTCGCCGGGGCGCACCCGCAGGAGGTCGCCGGCCGCGACCGCCG
>JAJEFC010000071.1 GCA_022820675.1 Vicinamibacteria bacterium
AACGTCCTGGCCCGGCGCGGCTTCACGCCCGCGGGCGTCATGGCGCCGGTCTCGGCCACGATGCTGAAGCACGCGGCCGATTACGACGCGTCGCTGGAAGCGTTCGCGCGCCGGTTGATGCCGCTGGTCGAGTACACGCTCGACGACGACGGCCGCCTGACCGTGCACAACGATACGGCGCTCTGGTATCGCTACATCGACATGACGGCCCAGGCGGAGGCGCTCTTCCGCTTCCTGGACCTGACCATCGATACCGAGCTGGCCGGCGAGCTGGCGTTCCTGACCCGGTACGACGCGGCCAAGCGGGCGATTCAGGCGATCGTGGACATGCCCGACCGCCGGATCGATCTCTTCATTCGCTTGTGCCTCCAGAACGACGGCCGTCTCCCGGCACGGAGACGCGCGAGGCACTTCGACCGTCTGTCGGATGAAGAGGTCGCCGCCATGGAACGGGCGGTGGTGTCCGCCCAGGGCGAAGATTCGCCCGCGCGTTGAGACCAACCACCCGCGCCGAGCTGGAGCGGGCCGGCCGGGTGCCGGCGGTGAGCGTTAGCTCCGACCGCCATGAGGCGTGGATGACCGCGGAGCCTGGCGAGGGCCGAGTCAAGCGGGGAGACGCCTGATGCCGGGGATGTCATCGAATCCGCGGTCGAACGGCAGGATCGCGTTCCCGACAGAGCCGGCGCCGACCTGCGAGGGGCTTCGAGTCTGGACAACCGTTGCCTTTGCTGCGAAGATCCGGGTCATGCGTAGCGGAGGCACGATGGGCACACGCCGGCTGACGCCCGTCGTCGTCGCGTCGGTCCTCGCCGCAGGCGTGCTGGGGGTGCGGAGTGTGGCCGACGCGCAGGTCACTCGGGCCGGCGGCCTGATCCGGCACGATCGCGGACAGAGCGTGTCGCCGGTCTACGAGGGCTGGTACCAGCGGCCGGACGGGACCATCGTCGCGTCGTTCGGCTACTTCAATCGCAACCACGTCGAAGAGGTCACCATTCCGGTGGGGCCCGACAATCGGGTGGCGCCCGGCCCCGAGGACCAGGGCCAGCCGACGTACTTCTTCCCGCGCCGGCAGATCGGCGTGTTCACGGTCACGGTGCCCGATGCGGCCACCGAGGTCACGTGGACGCTGACCTCGCGGGGCGAGACCCTGGAGATTCCCGTCAACCTCGATTCCGAGTACCTGATAGAGCCGTTCAGGGCGGCGGCCGGCCCGAGTCCGGGAAATGGTCCGCCCGCGGTCAGGTTCGATCCGGCGGACGCGGCGTTCTCGGGACCGGCGGGCGGCGTCGTCGACCGTACGGTGACGGCCGGGACGGCGCTGCCCCTCGACGTCTGGATCAGCGACGACGGGCTGGGGTCGGGGCGGGACGAGCCGGTGCTGACGGTGACCTGGGGCAAGTTCCGGGGGCCGGGCCCGGTCAGCTTCGAGGACGAGAGCCCGGATGTCGCGGTGGAGGACGGCCCGGAGGGCGTGACCGGACGCGCGAGCACCACCGCGACGCTGTCCGAGCCGGGCGACTACGTGCTCTACGCGGTCGTCTCCGACGGGTCGCGGCAGAGCAACCAGTGCTGCTGGACGAACGGCTACCTGCGCGTGCGGGTCGGCGCCGCGGAGGACGGGGACTGAGTCGGGCGGGGACCGGCGCCGCGGGACGCTGCGGACTCCCGGCCGGCCATTTTCGCGGCCGGCGGAGCCGCAGGCCGGCGCTGGCCGCGCCGAGGGATGGACGTGGGTGGCCGTATCCGGTGAAGCGAGCGGCGGTGGCTGCCCGGGACAAGGCCGCGCCGCGGGATGAACGCCGCCGGCCGGACAAGTGACGGCGGACTGCCGGACACGGCGACGGTGGATGGCGGAGCGGCGGGGCGGTCGGGACACGGTTGAAGGAGAAGGCGATGAGGCATCGACAGCTTGCGGCGACATGGCGGTTGGCGGCGGTCGGTCTGCTGCTCGGGGCGGCGGCGCTGGTCCCGGCCGGGGCGGCGGGGCAGACGGCCGGCGACGAGGTGACCTTCGCCAGGGACGTCGCGCCGATCCTGCAGCAGAAGTGCCAGACCTGCCACCGGGTCGGCAGCATGGCCCCGATGTCGCTGGTGACCTACCAGGAGACGCGGCCGTGGGCGCGCTCCATCCGGGCCCGCGTGCAGTCGGGTGAGATGCCGCCCTGGCACCTCGACAAGACGGTGGGCATCCAGCACTTCATCAACGACCGGTCTCTGACCGACGAGCAGATCGACACCATCGTGCGCTGGGTCGACGCCGGGGCGCCGCTGGGCGACCCCGCCGACATGCCGCCGCCGGTGGTGTGGCCGGCCGGCGACCGCTTCGAGCTCGAGGACCGGCTGGGACCGCCCGACATCGTGGTCGAGTCGCAGCCGTGGACGATGCCCGCCGACGGCCAGGACGCGTGGTTCCGCCCTCGGGCCGAGCTGAACCTGACCGCGCCGGTGTGGGTCAAGGCGTCCGAGACCAAGCCGTCGCTCGAAGGCCGCCGCATCGTGCACCATGCTTCCACCTATCTCCTTCAGCCCAAGGGGACCGAGCTCATCGAGGCCGAGCGGGCATTGCGGGCGGGGCAGGTCGGCGTGGACGCGGTCCTCGCGGCGGCGCAGAAGCGCGCCACCGACCCCGAGGAGGTCCGCGAGCTGTTCACGGAGTGGGCGCAGGGCAAGCAGGGCGAGATCTACCCCGAGAACGTGGGCAAGCTGGTGCGCGCGGGCTCGCACGTCGAGTTCGACATCCACTACCACGCGGTCGGCGAGGAGGTGACCGACGTGCTCTCGGTCGGCTGGTGGCTCTATCCCGACGACGCGCCGCCCAAGTACAGCGCCGAGTTCGTGGGCATGGGGGCGAGCGCGGCCCAGACCCTGGAGATTCCCCCGCACTCGGTGGTCCAGCACCAGGGCACCTACGTGCTGCCGGCCCCGGCCATCCTCCACAACTTCCAGCCCCACATGCACTACCGGGGCAAGGCGTTCCTGCTCGAGGCGTTGTATCCCGACGGCAACCGCGAGGTGATCAACTACTCGGACCGCTTCGACAACACCTGGCACCTGAACTACATCTACGACCCCGACCACGCACCGGTGCTGCCGAAGGGCACGGTGATGCAGATCACCACGTGGCACGACAACACGCGGGCGAACCGGAACAACCCCGACCCGCGCCAGTGGGTGAGCTACGGACCGCGCACCGTCGACGAGATGGCCCACGCCAACCAGCAGGTCATCTTCATCACCGACGAGGACTACGAGCGGATCACGGAAGAGCGCAAGGCGCGGGCCGAGCTGACCGACGACAACTAGCCCGCCCGTCGTCGCCTGCGGCTCCGCTAGGCGCCCAACCAACCCTGCAGGAGTCCGCGCCGTTCTACGGCGCAGACTCCTGGCTTGGAGATCGCACCATGCAGCCTTGCACTCGTAGCCGTCCCTTGACGACGGCTCTGTCGTTCTGCGCGTGTGCGCTCCTCGTCGCCGGCATCGAGGCCGGCCGCGGCGCCGTCGCGTCGGCGCAGGTCGGCCAGCGCGCGACCGCGCTGAGCGGGGTGCCCGCGGTGCCCCTGCCGGAAGGCCCGGTGGTGCTGTACAGCGCCGAGCAGCCGCGCATCCGTGTGGTGCCGGTCGTGACGGGGCTCTCGCACCCTTGGGGTCTGGCGTTCCGCCGCAACGGCGACATCCTCGTCACCGAGCGGGACGCGGGCGCGCTGCGGCTGATCCGGGACGGGGTGCTCGACCCGCGGCCGATTCCCGGCACCCCCGAGGTCTACCTGGGCACCCGGCTCGCCGGCCTGATGGACATCGCCCTCCACCCCGACGACGACCGCCTCGTCTATCTCACCTACTCGAAGCCGATGGAGCAGGACGGCCGGCGGGGCGCCGTCATCGCCCTCGCCCGCGGCCGGCTCGACGCCGGGGCGCTGACCGAGGTGCGCGACGTCTTCGTCTCCGAGGGGTTCGGCCGCGGCGTCGCCGCCTCGCGGGTGACGTTCGGCCCCGACGGCAAGATCTACATGACGGTCGGCGGCGCCATCCGGTCGCAGACGACGGGGCGGCGCGCCCAGGATCCGGCCAACCACGTGGGCAAGGTCATCCGGCTCAACGAGGACGGCAGCGTGCCCGCCGACAACCCGTTCGTCGGCCGGCCCGGCTACCTGCCCGAGATCTACTCGTTCGGCCACCGCAACCAGCTCGGCCTGACGTTCCATCCCGACACCGGACAGCTCTGGGCGACCGAGAACGCGCCGCAGGGGGGCGACGAGGCCAACGTCATCCTCCCCGGCCGCAACTACGGCTGGCCCGTCGCCTCCGACAGCCGCGAGTACACCGGCGTGCGGGTGTCCGACACCCCGTGGGTCGACGGCTTCGAGCGGCCCGAGGTCCTGTGGTGGCCGTCCATCGCGCCGTCGGGGCTGACGTTCTACGACGGGGAGCAGTTTCCGGCGTGGCGGGGCAACCTCTTCGTCGGCTCGATGACGGTGGGGCGGATGCAGCGGACCGGCCACCTCGAGCGCATCGTGTTCAACCAGCGCGGCGAGGAGATGCGCCGCGAGTGGCTGCTCGCCGAGTTGAAGCAGCGCATCCGCGACGTCCGGCAGGGGCCCGACGGGTTCCTCTACGTGCTGACCGAGGAGGACGACGCGGCCCTGCTGCGCATCGAGCCGGCGCGGGCGATCACGGGGCTGCCGGGCAGCGTGCTGCCGCAGCGCCGCCTCCGCTCGCCCCGCATCGGGCCGCTCGCCGAGGCGGAGTGGACCGACGCGCAGCGCGAGGTCGTCGAGCGCCATGCCGGCGCCGCCGGGCTCGGGAACGGCCTGCGCACCCTGGTCCGCGTGCCCGCCCTCGCCGACCGGATCTTCGCGTTCAGGGACTACGTCTCCAGCGGCTCGACCCTGTCCCCGCGCCACCGCGCGCTGCTCGTCCTGCGAACCGCGTGGCTGACGCAGAACGCCGCCCTCTGGGCCGCCCACGCCGGCACCGCGGCCGACGCCGGGTTGACGGACGATGACCTGACGAACCTCGCCGAGGGGCCGTCCCTGGAACGCTGGGACCCGTTCGAGGACGCCCTGGTGGGCTTCGCCGATCAGCTCTTCCGCAACTCGTCGGTGACCGACGTCACCTGGGCGGCGCTGGCCGAGCGCTACGGCGAGCACGAGCTGATCGACGCGGTGGCGACGGTGGCCGACACCACCGCCGTCGCGATCGTGCTCAACGCCCTCGGCGTCCAGCCCGACGACGGGACGCCGCGCATCCCCACCCGCGACGTCGCCTATCGGGTGGTGGTCCCGGTGCGGGAGCCGCCCCTTGCGGCGCCGCGCATCGAGCCCGTCGACGGGCCCGGGCTCCGCGTCTCGCGCACGTTCCGCCGGCACCCGGCGATGGCCGACGCGTTCAGCGCGACCTCCGGCTTCGTGCTGAACCCCGAGCTGTCGGGACTGACCCCGCACGACCGCGAGCTGCTCATCCTGCGGACGGGATGGAACGCCCAGGCCGTCTACGAGTGGGCCAAGCACGTCGGCAGCGTCGGCCGCGCCCGCGACCACGGGCTCGACCCGACCTGGATCGCCCAGGGGCACGACGCCGCGGGCTGGAACGAGACGGAGCGCCTGCTGATCGACGCCGCGAACGAGATGTACCGCGACACCACCGTCTCGGACGAGACGTGGAACGCGCTCGCCGAGCGGTACGACACCCGTCAGATGATCAGCATCGCGGCCACCACCGCCCGTTACCGCATGGTATCGATGCTGCTCAACGCCTTTGGGGTGCAGCCGCTGCCCGACGACGAGCGCTTCCCGGTGCTCGAGGGGTACTGACCGTCACGCCGCTCGGGGAGCCGGGCAACGAGGAGCGTCATGTCGAAGAGACTGTTCGTCCTGTTGATTCTCGTGGCGGCCGCATCCGCGTGGGGCGTTCACGCCGCTCAGACCGCGAACACCGAAGCGGCCCCGGGAGGCGGGGCGCCGGCCGCGTTGACCGCCGACGACCACGTCGAGATCCGGAACCTCGCCGGCCGCTACAGCCACGCCCTCGACCTGGGCGAGCCGGCGGCCTGGGCGGAGGTCTTCACCGACGACGGCGTGATGGAGATGGTGGCGCAGGGCTACGATATCGAGGGCGACGCCCTGCGGTCGCTGCCGCGGGACGGCGAGCCGTCGGGCAGCCGGCACATCCCGTCGACGTTCGTCATCGACGGGGCCGGCGACGAGGCGACCATGCGCTCGTACGTCACCGTCGTCAGCGTCGGCGACCCCGCCCGCATCGTCTTCCAGGGCCGCTACGAGGACCGCCTGCGCCGCGTCGATGGGCAGTGGCGCATCGCACGCCGCCGCATACTCACGGACTGGATCGACCCCGTCGTCGCGGCCGGGGTGGCGAACACTCCCTGAACGGATGCGGTAGCTCCCGGCCACGGCGTCGGGTCCCGACTCCGGCACGCCTCTTGCTGCTGCACCGTGCTACGATGGCGTGGGGTCACGGGACCGGTCCTCGGTCCGCCGCTGCCGTCGCAGGGCGGGAGGGGCCATGCGCACCGAGCGGCAGATGGAACAGCGTATCGAGAACGTCGAACGTCGGATGGATCGGATCGAGCAGATTCTGCCGACCCTCGCGACCCTGAATCACGTTTCCAGCGAGATCGCGGCCTCGGAGGCGCGCACGCGCGCCCACGTTTCGAGCCAGATCGCGGCGTCGGAGGCGCGCATGCGCGACGCGATCACCGCATCGGAGCAGCGCACGCGCACGCACTTCGACGTGGTCGCCGAAGACGTGCGGCACCAGATTCGGCTGGTTGCCGAGGCCGTCGCCGAGCTCTCGGAACGGGTGCGGTAGCGCCCGGCCACGGTGTTGGGTCCCGACTCCGGCACGCCTCTTGCTACCCGGCACGCCTCTTGCTGCTACACCGTGCTACGATGGCGCGGGGTCACGGGACCGGTCCTCGGTCCGCCGCTGCCGTCGCAGGGCGGGAGGGGCCATGCGCACCGAGCGGCAGATGGAACAGCGTATCGAGAACGTCGAACGTCGGATGGATCGGATCGAGCAGATTCT
>JAJEFC010000046.1 GCA_022820675.1 Vicinamibacteria bacterium
CGGCGGGGCCTCGCCCACGGGCCGCCAGCCGTCCGCCGGCGTCCTCGCCGGCACCGGTCGGACCCGGAGACTCACCACAACTTCATCGAGAGAAGCGAGCACTGCATGAAGATCGTCATCGCCGATCCCCTGCCGCCGTCGGCGGCTGACCTGCTCCGCAACCAGGGGTGGACCGTCGACGCGGAGGCCGGCCGCCCCCGGCCGCGGCTGGAGGCCGACCTCTCGGACGCCGACGCCCTGATCGTCCGCAGCGCGACGCGGGTGGACGCGGGGCTGCTGGCGACCTCGCCCCGGCTCAGGATCGTCGCGCGCGCCGGCACCGGCGTCGACAACGTCGACCTCGACGCCGCGAGCGCGAACGGCGTGCTGGTGGTCAACGCCCCGGGGGCCAACAGCGTCAGCGTGGCCGAGCACACCATGGCCTTGCTGCTCGCCTCGGCCCGGTCGGTGGCCCACGCCGACGCGCGGCTCAAGGCGGGCCGGTGGGAGAAGAAGCGCCTGACGGGGGTCGAGGTGCGCGGCAAGACCCTCGGCGTCGTCGGCCTCGGCCGCATCGGCCGCGAGGTCGTCCACCGCGCCCACGCGTTCGGCATGCGCTGCGTCGCGCACGACCCCTTCATCGCGGGCCAGATCGCCGCCGACCTCGACGTCGAGCTCATGGAGCTGGACGAGCTGTGCGGAGCCGCCGACTTCATCACCCTGCACGTGCCGTCCACCGACTCCGGGCCGCTGTTCACGGCCGAGCGGCTGGCCCGCTGCAAGCCGTCGGCGCGCATCGTCAACACCGCCCGCGGCGCCCTCATCGACGAGGAGGCCCTGGCCGACGCCATCGAGCGGGGCGCCATCGGCGGGGCCGGGCTCGACGTGTTCCAGGTCGAGCCGCCCCCCGACGGGCGCCTCGTCCGCCTGCCCGAGGTCGTCACCACCCCGCACATCGCCGGGTCCACCCGCGAGGCCCAGGAGCTCGTGGGGCTGGAGACCGCGGCCTGCGTGCGCGACTACCTCGGCGCCGGCATCGTGCGCAACGCCGTCAACTATCCCTCGCTCGGCCCCGAGGAGCTGAAGCGCATGCAGCCCTACGCGGTGCTGGCGCGACGGCTCGGGACCCTGCTGAGCCACATCGGCGACGAGCGCCCCGAGGCCCTCGCTCTCCGCTACTACGGCGGGCTCGCCGAGGGCGACAACGAGCCGCTGGTGGGCGCGAGCCTGGTCGGCTTCTTCGGATCGACGGTGGACAACGTCACCCCCATCAACGCGCGGGCGGTGGCCCGCGACCGCGGCATCGAGGTCATCGAGTCGCGCAGCTCCCGGAACCGCAACTTCACCAACCTGATCTCGATGAAGCTCCACACCGCCCGGGGCGAGCACTGGGTCGAGGGGGCCCTGTTCGAGCAGGCGGGGCCCAGGCTGGTCCTGCTCGACGGGGTGCAGATCGAGGCCCCCCTGGAGGGCACCCTCGTGGTGGTCCGCAACGACGACCAGCCGGGCGTGATCGGCGAGGTGGGCGGGATTCTCGGCCGCCACGGCATCAACATCGAGACGTTCGCGCTGGGCCGGGGGGCGTCGGGGGGCGGCGCGGTGGCGGTGGTGAAGATCGATCAGGAGGACAGCGGCGCCCCCGCGGTCACCGCGGAGGTCCTCCACGAGATCGAGGCGGTGCCCGCCGTGAAGCAGGCGTCCCTGATCTCCGCCTGGGAGGCCTGAGCCGCCGGCCCGCCCATCGGCGCCTTCGCCTCCGCTGGGCGCATTCCTGCCAGCCCGTGGTGGAAGCCCCGAGTTGCACCGAGAGCGGCGAGGCGCCCGCTTGACAAGGCGTGAGGAGGGCGCATAACGGACATACGCAACCGACGAACGACACAGTCAGGCGGGATGCATCGCCGCTCGAATGCAGCGGGGAGCCTCCCACGGGCTGCTACGGGAGGGTCAGCCGGAACGAGGTCTGACGGGCGGGATCGAACAGCTCGACCGCGTCGTCGTCGACGCGCTGCACCTGGTAGGGTCCCGGCACTTCGTCCCCGACCTGCGCCAGCATCACCTGTCCGTCCACGGAGAGGATCGCGGTCCGGAGAGGACCGGACGGGGCCGCCTCGGTCGCGATGCCGGCGAGCGACACCCGTAGCCGAGCCGCCGGCGCGGCGGCGGCCGGGCCCGGCGCCCAGCCTTCCGGAACGACCATCCCGGACCCGCCGGGGGCATCCGCGCGGCGTCGCGGGGCCAGCGTGAACGGGTTGCGGACCACCGGCCGCGGCCGGGGCGCGCGCTCCAGCCAGGCGGCCATCCGCGCCACATCCCGGTCGAGATCGATGCGCTCGACCGCCGCCGGCCCGGTCGGCGGCGACAGCGCCTGCGACGGCAGAGGCGCCGATGCTCCGCCGGGCGGCGGGACCTCGCCCGGCGTCGTCCCCGCGGCCGAGGACAGCCACGCCGCCAGGAGCGCCGCGCCGCCGGCCCACAGCGACAGACGCGTCTTGCTCATCGCAAAAGCAGTCGAGAGCCGGGAGGGCCCTCTCTCAAAGACTCCAGGAGCAGAACTACTCCGCTCCGCCCCACACCCGCGCAAGCCAGGTCAGCATGCTTCCGATGCCCCCGGCCCCCAACCCCGCCGTGAGGAACCACACCTTGAGCTTCTGCAGGTCTTCGCGCGTCGCCACGTGCTTCAACTCGGTCTCGATGGCCGTCAGGCGGTCGTCTGTCGTTTTCGCCGTCACCATTCGCCTCTCGCGCCGCGCACGAACACGCTACGAAGCCGTGACGCGGCCTGTCTGCGTCATCCTCGGGCATCGACTCGCCAAGCCACCCCCGACGCGATCCCCCATCCGTCCCCATCGTACCACGTCGGGCGCGCCGTGGCAGGCTGCGCCGCACCGGCGACGGCCGAGTTCAGGAAGGTAGTCCGTTGGAGCACTGAGCAGGACGGGTGACAGGTCCGTGGTAGGATTCGCCGTGCGCCCCGCCACGCTGCCTCCCCTCCACAACTCACCCCCCGCCGGAGGGACCGTCGCCATCATCCCCGCCCGCTACGCGTCGACCCGGTTGCCGGCCAAGCCGCTGGCGGACATCGGCGGCCGGACGATGATCGAGCACGTCTACCGGCACGCGGCCGACGCCCGTTCCGTCGACCGCGTCCTCGTCGCGACCGACGACGACCGGATTGCGCGGGCGGTGACCGCGTTCGGCGGCGAAGTGCTCATGACCCGCCCCGATCACGCCTCGGGCACCGACCGCCTCGCCGAGGTCGCGGCCGGCCTCGACTGCGACCTGATCGTCAACGTGCAGGGGGACGAGCCGCTCATCGCCCCCGAGGTCATCGACGCCGCGGTCGCGGCCGCGGCCGACCCCGCGGCGCCGATGTCCACCCTGCGCTGCCCCCTCGCGGACGCCCACGCCTGGCGCGACCCCGACGTCGTCAAGATCGCCGTCGACCGTGCCGGCTACGCCCTCTTCTTCTCCCGCGCCCCCATCGGTCTCGATCGCGACGCGGCCCCCGCTGCGCCGGCCGCGGTCGACCGGCACATCGGGCTCTACGTCTACCACCGGCCGTTCCTGCTGGCCCTGAGCCGGCTCGAGCCGACCCCGCTCGAGCGCGCCGAGCGCCTCGAGCAGCTTCGCGCCCTCGAGCACGGCCACCGCATCATGACCACGCGCATCGACGACGACCCGATCGGCGTCGACACGCCCGCCGATCTCGACCGCGTGCGCCGGCGTCTCGCGGCCGGAGCCCCGGCATGAGCACACCGATCCTCAACGACGCGGGCCGCCCCGTGAAGTTCGTCGTCGTCGCCGGCGGGGTCGTGTCCTCCCTCGGCATGCGCCGGCGTCTCGCGGCCGGAGCCCCGGCATGAGCACACCGATCCTCAACGACGCGGGCCGCCCCGTGAAGTTCATCTTCGTCACCGGCGGGGTCGTGTCGTCCCTCGGCAAGGGGCTGGCCGCCGCCTCCATCGGGTGCCTGCTCGAAGGCCACGGCTACCGGGTGACGCTGCAGAAGCTCGACCCCTACGTCAACGTCGACCCGGGCACCATGAGCCCCTACCAGCACGGCGAGGTCTACGTGACCGACGACGGGGCCGAGACCGACCTCGACCTCGGGCACTACGAGCGCTTCACCAACACCCTCACCACCAAGAACCACAACTGGACCACCGGCCAGATCTACCTCTCGGTGATCCAGAAGGAACGCCGCGGCGACTACCTCGGCGGCACCGTGCAGGTCATCCCCCACATCACGAACGAGATCAAGGACTGCATCCGCACCGTGGCCCATGACGTGGACATCGTCCTCGTCGAGGTCGGCGGCACCGTCGGCGACATCGAGAGCCAGCCGTTCCTCGAGGCCATCCGGCAGTTCCGCCAGGACGTCGGCCGGGACCACACCCTCTACGTCCACCTGACCCTGGTGCCGTTCATCGGGGCGGCGGGCGAGCTCAAGACCAAGCCGACGCAGCACAGCGTCCGCGACCTGCGGTCGATCGGGATTCAGCCCGACATCCTGCTGTGCCGCACCGACCGCGTCCTGCCCGCCGAGCTCCGCGGCAAGATCGCGCTCTTCTGCGACGTGGACGAGGACGCGGTGATCACGGCCCGGGACATCTCGAGCATCTACGAGGTCCCCCTCGTCCTCGCCGGCGAAGGCCTCGACCGCAACGTGCTCCGGCGTCTGCAGTTGCCCGACTCGGAACGATCGATGGACGCGTGGCAGTCGCTGGTCGACAGCCTGCGGCACCCCCTCGACCGTCTCCGCATCCACGTCGTCGGCAAGTACGTCGGCTACGAGGACTCCTACAAGAGCCTCAACGAGGCGCTGTACCACGGCGGCTTCCGGCATCGGCTCGCCGTCGACATCCAGTGGGTCGAGGCGGAGGCGCTCGAGGCCGACGGCGGCGTCGACCTGCTCGCCGGCGCCGACGGCATCCTCGTCCCCGGCGGGTTCGGCGACCGCGGCACCGGCGGCATGATGCGCGCCGCCCGCATCGCCCGCGAGGAGCGCATCCCCTACTTCGGCATCTGCTACGGCTTCCAGTGGGCGGCGGTCGAGTTCGCCCGCAACGTGTGCGGGCTCGACGGGGCCGACTCCACCGAGTGCAACCCCGACGCCGCCCACAAGGTCATCTACAAGCTGCGCGACCTGCTCGGCGTGGACGACCTCGGGGGGACGATGCGGCTGGGCCGCTACCCCTGCGAGCTGTCCGAGGGCTCCCGCGCGCGCGCCATCTACGGGACCGGCGAGGTGCACGAGCGCCACCGCCACCGCTACGAGTTCAACCGGGAGTACGAGGCGACCCTCGCCGAGCACGGCCTCGTCATTTCCGGGCAATCGCCGGATCGCCGCTTCGTCGAGACCATCGAGCTCCCCGACCACCCCTGGTACGTGGCGGTCCAGTTCCATCCCGAGTTCCGGTCCAAGCCGCTCGATCCGCACCCGCTGTTCGCCGACTTCGTGCGGGCGAGCCACGAGCACAAGGTCGCGGCGGCGCGGTCGGGGGAGAAGCGGCCGGCGGTCCAGGAACCGTGAAGAGCCACCGGCCGCGCCGCCGAGTGGCGGACGGCCGGCGGGGCGGTCGGGGCGGCGAGCGGACCCATGGGCGAGCGAGCCGGCGCCGCGGCGCCACGCCCCTCCCGCACCAAGTGCCGGCCCCGGTCCGGCCGGGCGGCATGGCCAGGTTCCACGTCGTGGAGGAGGAGTCCGCCGGGGATCCGCCAGGCGGGGCCCCGACCGTCGGTTCCAGGCGGTGCTGCGGGCGGCAGCCGCGGCCGCACACCCATCGCCCGGACCCACCGCGTGCGTCCGGCACCCCCCTATAATGGTCGCGTGTCCGTCGTGAACATCGGTGACGTGGCCGTCGGCGACGGCGGGCCGCCCGCGCTGATCGCGGGGCCGTGCGTCATCGAGAGCGAAGCGCACGCCCTGTTCCTGGGCGGGGCGATCGCGGGCGTCGCCGCCGACCTCGGCATTCCCTGTATCTTCAAGGCATCGTTCGACAAGGCCAACCGCACCTCCGCCCGCTCGTTCCGCGGCCCCGGCCTCGACGCCGGCCTGGCCGCGCTGAGAGCCGTCAAGGAAGCCCATGGGGTGCCCGTCCTGACCGACGTCCACGAGACCGGGCAGGTGGACGCGGTGGCGGAGGTGGCGGACGTCCTCCAGATCCCCGCCTTCCTGTCGCGGCAGACCGATCTGATCGCCGCCGCCGCCGCCACCGGCCGCGCCGTAAACCTCAAGAAGGGCCAGTTCCTCGCCCCGGCCGACATGCGTCACGCGGTCGAAAAGGTCACCGCGACCGGCAACCGGCGCGTCCTCGTCACCGAGCGCGGGGTCAGCTTCGGCTACCACGATCTAGTGGTCGACTTCCGCGCGTTCCCCCAGCTCGGGGCGCTGGGCGTCCCCGTCGTCTTCGACGTGACACACAGCCTGCAGCTTCCCGGCGCCGGCGACGGGGTGACCGCGGGCCAGGCCCAGTACATCGAGACGCTGGCCGCGGCCGGGGCGGCGAGCGGGGTCGACGCCCTCTTCCTCGAGATCCACGAGGAGCCCGCGCGGGCGAAGAGCGACGCCCAGAACGCGCTCCGGCTCGACCGGCTCCGGCCGCTGCTCGAACGGGTGCTGCGGATAGCCGAGGCGGCGAGGACTCCCGGGGATTCGCCCCCATGAACGCCGGCGGGGCGCCGGTCGACCGGGAGCGCGCCCGGCGGAGCCGCCAGGCGACGGCGGGCGGGCCCATGAACGCCGGCGGGGCGCCGGTCGACCGGGAGCTGGCGCGGCAGGTCATCGAGACCGAGGCGGCCGCGGTGGGGGCCCTGGCGGACCGGCTCGACGAACGGTTCGACGCCGCGGTCCGCCTGCTCAACGCCTGCGCGGGGCGGGTCATCGTCACCGGCATGGGCAAGTCCGGGATCATCAGCCGCAAGATCGCGGCCACCCTCGCCAGCACCGGCACTCCGGCGTTCTTCCTGCATCCGGCCGAGGCGGTCCACGGCGACCTCGGCGTCGTGCAGGACGACGACGTCGTCGTGGCCCTGTCGCACAGCGGCGAGACGAACGAGATCCTGCGCCTGATCGACACCATCCGGCGGGTCGGGGCCCGGCTCGTCTGCCTGACCGGCGCCCCCGGGTCGACCCTCGCGCGCAGTGCCGACGTCGCCCTCGACTGCGGCGTCCGCGCCGAGGCGTGCCCCCTGAACCTCGTGCCGACGGCCAGCACCACCGCCGCCCTCGCCCTCGGCGACGCCCTCGCCATGACCCTGCTCGTCCGGAAGGGCTTCCGCCAGGAGGACTTCGCCCACCTGCATCCCGGCGGCGGGCTCGGCAAGCGCCTGATGCCGGCCGGCCGCCTCATGCACGCCGGCGACGACGCCCCGGTGGTCCCCGTCACCGCCCCGATGTCCGCGGCGGTCCGCGAGATGAGCGACAAGAAGCTCGGCATGACCTGCGTGGTCGACGCGGCGGGACGGCTCGCCGGCGTCATCACCGACGGCGACCTGCGGCGGGAGCTCGCGGCGGGCCGGCCGCTGTCGGCCCGCGCCGCCGGCGACGTCATGTCGGCGGCGCCGCACACGATCGCCGCGTCGACCCTCGCGGCCCGGGCCTTGCACCTCATGGAGACCCATCGCATCACCGCCCTCGTGGTGGTCGGCGACGCCGGTCGGGTCGAGGGGGTCGTCCACCTCCACGATCTCTGGCGCACCGAGCTGTTCTGATGGACGACTCGGTGGGGCTGCTGGTGGCGCTCGTCGCCCTCCTCGCGGGTCTCGCGGCGGGAAAGGCCTGGGAGCGCTACAAGCTCCGCGCGGGACGCTGGATCGACCTTCGGCGGGCCCGCGAGTCGCCGCGCTACCTGCTGGGGCTCAACATGCTGGTGTCCAACCAGCTCGACCCCGCCATCGAGGAGCTGAGCACCGCGGTCGGCCTCGACGCCGACGCCCTCGAGCTGCACCTGATACTCGGCAACCTGTACCGGGAGAAGGGACAGGTCACCCGCGCGATCCAGCTCCACCAGCAGGCGCTGCAGCGGCCCAAGCTGACGAGGGGCGAGCAGGCGTACCTGCTGCTCTGCCTCGGGCTCGACTTCAAGCGCGGCGGCTTCGTCGACCGGGCCCTCGAGGCCTTCGAGGAGGTGCTGCGCATCGACGGCGCCAACCGGCAGGCGCTGTCGAACCTCGAGAAGCTGCACGAGGAGCAGCAGCAGTGGCACGAGGCCCGCGCCATCCGCCGCAGGCTCACGGCCCTCGCCGAGCCCGGCGAGCGCCCGCGGCACCAGGCGATACTCGCGTTTCTGGAGGCCCGGCTGGGGGTGCAGGCGCTGGAGCAGGCCGACCCCGACGAGGCGGTGTCGCGGTTCGAGGCGGCCATCGCCCTGGACGAGCGCGCCGTCCCCGCCTACCTCGACCTCGGCGACCTGCAGCGCCGGGAGGGCCGCCTCGCGGAGGCCGTCGCCACCTGGGACCGCGTTCCCGGGGTCGCACCGGACCGCGCCTACCTGATTCTCGACCGGGTCGAGCGCGCGAGCCGCGAGCTGGGCGACGACGAGCGGTTCCCGGCCCTGTGCCGCCGCCTCATCGAAGCCAATCCGCAGGACTGGCGCGCCCGGCTGGCGCTGGGGCGCCACCTCGCGGACCGCGGCGATCCCGCCGGCGCGCTGGACCTGCTCTTCGAGTCGCTGGTGCACAACCCGCACGCGATGAGCGTGCACCAGGTCGTGTGGCAGGCTCTCGCCGCCCTCCACTTCGACGAGTCCCGGGTCCGCCGCTACATGGACCTGATGCGCGGCGCGGTGTTCTATCGGGACCCCCACGTGTGCATGCAGTGCCGCTATCGCAGCACCGAGCTCCTGTGGCAGTGCCCGCAGTGCCACGAGTGGAACACCTTCGTCGAGGAGCGGATCACCCCGGCCGAGGAGAGCTGACGAGATGCGAAGCGGCGCGCCTGTCGCGGTCCCCATGCCCCCCGGACCGCGCAGCACCCCGGCCGGCGAGGACGGACGATGCGGGTGGTGCTGACCGGCGGCATCGCCACCGGCAAGAGCCGCGTGCTCGATCGTCTCGCGGCCCACGGCGTGCCGACGTCCGACGCGGACCGCTGGGCCCACGACGCGATCGCGCCGGGCGGGCCGGCGTGGCGGGACGTGCGCGACCGCTTCGGGCCCGAGGTGATCGACGCCGAGGGGCGGGTCGACCGGCGCCGGCTCGGCGCCGTCGTCTTCGCCGACGACGCGGCCCGGGCCGACCTGAACGCCATCGTGCATCCCCGCGTCCGGCGCGCCATCGCCGGCTGGTTCGACGAGATCGAGCGGCGCCCCGGCCACCGCTTCGGCGTCGTCGCGATACCCTTGTTCTTCGAGAGCCCGCGGGCCGAGACGTTCGACCGGGTCGTCGTCACCGCCTGCGGGCGCGAGGCCCAGGTCGCGCGGGTGGTCGCGCGCGGCTTCAGCCGGGACGAGGCCGAACGCCGCATCGCCGCCCAGTTGCCGACCGAGGAGAAGGTGCGCCGGGCCGACCACGTGATCCGGACGGACGGGACCCTGGCCGACACCGCCCGGCAGGTGGACGCGGTGCACCGCGAGCTCGCGGCCCTGTCGGGCGCGTGAGCCGGCGACACCGGCGGCGAGGCCTCGCGCGCCATCTCCCGACGCAACTCTCGGCGCCGCGCGGCCGTTGGCGGGGTGGAAGTTCGGCAGGTACGTGCCGTTGGACGCCTGGAGCGAACGCGCTGCCGAGTCCTCGCCGACGAGACCGTCCACCGGCGCTTCACGACCTTCGGATCGCCGCCCGCGACCGCCGAGCGAGATTCCCCTTGCCCCGGCGACCCGTGCGACGGCAACCTGTGCGCCGGTGTACGATGCCGCCGTGCCCACGGTGACCGCGGGCGGAGCGGCCATGGAACCTCGATCGGGGGCCGACACGTATAGACCATGCGGGGAGGCGCCGGCGCTCGCCGGCACGCGGCGGTCGCGGGCCGGCGGGGCACCGGGGACGGGGCGATGAACGAGACCGAGGCGTTGGTGCAAATCCGGGACCTGCACAAGCAGTTCCGGCGCGGATCGGAGCGGATCGACGTCCTGCAGGGGGTCGGGCTCGAGCTCCCGCCGGGAGACTTCCTGGCCCTCATGGGCCCATCCGGCTCGGGCAAGACGACCCTGCTCAACCTGCTCGGCGGCCTCGACACCCCGAGCGACGGCTCGGTGACGGTGGGCGGCGACCGCATCGACCGCATGTCGGGCGGCAAGCTCGCGCGCTGGCGGGCACGGCACATCGGCTTCGTCTTCCAGCTCTACAACCTGCTGCCGGTGCTGACGGCGGAGCGCAACGTCGAGCTGCCCCTGCTGCTGACCCCACTGTCCCGGGCCGAGCGCCGCCGCCACGTCGCCACCGCCCTCGAGGTCGTGGGCCTGTCGCACCGCGCCAAGCACTATCCGCGGCAGCTCTCGGGCGGACAGGAGCAGCGCGTCGGCATCGCCCGGGCCATCGTGACCGACCCCACCCTGCTGCTCTGCGACGAGCCCACCGGCGACCTCGACCGGAAGGCCGGCGACGAGATCCTCGACCTGCTGTACGCACTGAACGCCGACCACGGCAAGACCATCGTCATGGTCACCCACGACCCCCACGCCGCCGCCCGCGCCAAGCGGACCCTGCACCTGAACAAGGGCCTGCTCTCGACGGAGCCCCAGTCATGAAGTTCCTGCCCCTCGTGTGGAAGAACCTGTTCCGGCGCAAGGTCCGGACCCTGTTCACGGTGCTGTCCATCGCGGTGGCGTTCGTCCTGTTCTCGTACCTCGTCGCGGTCCGCATCGCGTTCGGCTCGGGGGTCGACGTGGCGGGCGCCGACCGCATGCTCGTCATCCACAAGATCTCCCTCGTCCAGCCCCTGCCCGAGAGCTACCTCGGGCGCATCGCCTCGATCGACGGCGTGGCCGACATCAGCCACATGTCGTGGTTCGGCGGCGTCTACCAGGACCCGCGCAACTTCTTCCCGCAGTTCGCGGTCGACCCGGAGAGCTATCTCCGGCTCTACCCCGAGGTCGTGCTGACCGACGCGGAGCGCGAGGCGTGGCTGCGCAACCGGACCGGCGCCATCGTCGGCCGGTCGACCGCCGACCGGTTCGGGTGGGAGGTCGGCGACCGCATTCCCCTCCAGGGAACCATCTTCCGGACCCGCAGCGGCCCGACCTGGGAGTTCACCATCGACGGCATCTACGAGGCGGGGGTGGAGGGGTACGACACCGCGAGCTTCTATCTCCACCACGAGTACATGATGGAGGCCAACGACCTCGGGCAGCGGTTCATCGGCCAGTTCGTCATCCGCATCGACGACCCGTCGCGCTCGGCCGACGTCGCGGCGGCCATCGACACCCACTTCGCCAACTCGCCGGCCGAGACCCGGACGTCGACCGAGCAGGCGTTCCTGCAGGGCTTCGCCGACCAGATCGGCAACATCGGCCTCATCGTCATCGGGGTGCTGACCGCGGTCTTCTTCACCATCCTCGTCATCACCGGCAACACCATGGCGCAATCGATCCGCGAGCGCACCGGCGAGCTGGCGGTCCTGAAGACGCTCGGGTTCACCGACCGCGGGGTGCTGGTCCTGGTGCTCGCCGAGTCGCTCGCGCTCGCCGTGGCGGGGGGAGCCATGGGCCTCGCCATGGGCCGGTTGCTGGTCGGGCTGGGCGACCCCACCGGCGGCTTCCTGCCGACGTTCGTCATGCCGGCGCGCGACCTCGCGACCGGGGTCGCCCTCGTGTTCCTCCTCGGACTGGCCTCGGGGGCCCTGCCCGCGGTGCAGGCGACCCGGCTCAGAATCGTCGACGCGTTGCGGAAGGTGTGAGGAGCCCGTGGCGATGGCCCCGCTGCATTCGACCGGCGTGGACTCCGTTGCTCCTCGGTTACGTGTCCCCTACCGCCGCCCCCGTCGCGCCTTGCCACGCGGGCGCAGCGGCTCCTCGCCGGCGCCCGCCGGGCGCGGTGCGACGCGAGGTCTCACGAAGGGCTCCTGACCATGCGCTTCCCGGTCCAGATGTTCACGATGATCGCGCTCACGCTGCGCACCGTGCCGCAGCGCGCGGGCTCGTCCCTCGTCGCGGTGACCGGGGTGACGGGGGTGGTGGTCGTCTTCGTGGCGGTGCTCTCCATCGCCGAGGGCTTCCAGGCCGCCCTCGCCGGGGCCGGCTCGCCCGACACCGCCATCGTCATGCGCGGCGGCAGCGACACCGAGCTGAGCAGCGGGCTGCCGCTGGAGAGCACGCGGGTCATCAAGGACGCGCCCGGCGTCCGGCGGGCCGACGGCGCCCCCGTCGCGTCGGCCGAGCTGTTCGTGGTCGTCGACGTGCCCAAACGGACCACGGGGTCGCCGGCCAACGTTCCCCTGCGCGGCGTCGAGCCCGCCGCGTTCGGCGTCCGCGACGAGGTGCGCATCGTCGAGGGGCGGGCCTTCCGCCCGGGCACCAACGAGATCATCGTCGGCCGCAGCGCCGCCGCCCAGTTCGCGGGAATCGACCTCGGGTCGACGCAGCGGTGGGGCGAGAGCGAGTGGGAGGTGGTCGGCATCTTCGAGGCCGGCGGCACCGTCGCCGAGTCCGAGATCTGGTGCGACGCCCGCGTGCTGCAGCCCGCCTACCGCCGCGGCGACAGCTTCCAGTCGGTCTACGCGCGGCTCGAATCGGCCGACGCCTTCGACACCTTCAAGGACGCCCTGACCACCGATCCCCGCCTCGACGTCATGGTCGAGCGCGAGGACGACTACTACGTGGGGCAGTCGCAGACCGTCACCGCCATCATCACCGGCATCGGCACCGTCATCGCGCTCCTCATGGGCATCGGCGCCGTCTTCGGCGCCATCAACACCATGTACACGGCGGTGGCGAGCCGCACGCGCGAGATCGCGACGCTGCGCGCCCTCGGGTTCTCCAGCACCCCCGTGGTCATCTCGGTCATGGCCGAGTCGGTGGCCCTGTGCATCGCCGGCGGCGTCCTCGGCGGGCTCATCGCCTACGTCGGCTTCAACGGCTACCAGACCGCCACCCTCAACTGGCAGACCTTCAGCCAGGTCGCGTTCGCGTTCCGGGTCACCCCCGAGCTGCTCGTCCAGGGCGTCGTGTGGGCGGTGGTGATGGGCTTCGTCGGCGGCATCTTCCCCGCCGTCCGCGCCGCCCGCCTGCCGGTGGCCACGGCCTTGCGGGAGCTGTGAGGGCGGAGCCGACGATGGCCATGGCCGGGCGTTCGCCGCGCGCGGCATCCGGGACGCCCGGGACGCCCGGTCGCCCCGCGGACCAAGGCCCGCATCAGGACCGGTGCGTGGACGCGCCGCCGGCGATGGACTCGAAGCCGCTCAGCAGGTCGCTCTGACCGAGGGCCTCTTCGAGCAACCGCAGCAATCGGCGGATTCGGCGGCGGCGGGCATCCGATCCGTGGATTCGCCACAGGCTGCGCGCGTCTTCGGCGTCCTTGGGGCGGCCGGCGAGGATCTTGCCGACGATGAGGTCGGCGACATCGATCAGCGGGACGCGGGCCCCGCCGATGTCGGTGGTCTGCGCCCGTTCGAGGAACTCGTCCTCGAGCCCCGACCCGGCCAGCACGACGTCGAGCGGCATGCCGGTGGCGAGGTGGACGAACGGCATGACGCGCGTGCGCCGCACGAAGTCCGGATCGTCGACGCGAAGCGCGAACCCACCCGCCTTCATGTCGCGCACGAAGCGCTCCGGATCGTCGGGATCCAGCTCGACCGTAACGTCGACGTCGGCGCTGAACCGCGGCGCGCCGTACGCCACGACCGCCTGCGCCCCGAAGAGGTACCAGCGCCCCCAGCGGTCGAGCACCGCGGCAAGGGCCCGGAGCAGATCAAACGCGGCGGGCTGCATCGACACGGGCCAACAGCTCGGTCATGCGCACGTGGTGCCTCAGGTCTTCCCGCCGGCTCGCCGCGTCGGGCCAGTCGGGATGCTGCAGCAGCGCCTGCCGCCGCAGCTCGTCGGCGATGCGCAACGCCTCGAGCGGTCCAAGGCGACCGACGCGCTCGGCCCAGTACGCGTCCTTGGCGTCGCGCGCCCGCTGCCAATCGCGCGCCATGAACCCGCGAATGCCGTCGGTGATCACCTCGCCATCGTACCCGCTCCGGCTGACGGCCTCAATCGTTGGAAGACCTCGATTAACCAGGAACCGGCGACACTCCTCGATCGACGTGTTACGGTCCTGCCCGCTCCCGCGGCCCCACCAGCGCGGGCAACTCCAGGTGCGTCCCGTTCGATCCGACCGCCTCGGCCGGTCAGTCGTCGGGCCGACCCGCCCCCGGCCTTGTGCCTCACGGCAGCCGGTACGCGACGAGCGACGGCACCTCGCCGCCCACCGTGACCGCGATGTACTGGCGCCCGTCGAGCATGTAGCTCATCGGCGTCCCGATGGCGCCGCCCGGCAGGTCGACCGAGCCGCGCAGCTCGCCGGTCGCCTTGTCGTAGGCGACGAGCCGGGGGCCGTCGCCGGCCCCGCCTGCGGTGAGCGTGTAGACGAGCAGGGTGCGAGTGACCAGCGGGCCGTTGCGGCCCGCATCGCCGCCGAGCGGGGGCAGGTCGAGGTCGCGCAGCCGCGGGTGGTTGCGGAAGCGGTCGCCGTCGCCGGTCGGGGTCATCCAGCGGTGCTGGCCGGTGTGCATGTCGATGGCGGTCATGCGCGAGTACGGCGGCTTCCACAGGGGCAGCCCGCCGGGCATCTGCGGCCGGCGGCGCAGGTTGCCTCCGCCGAGGAACGGCGCACCGCCCCGGCTGAGGAGATAGCGCAGGTTCGAGTCGTCGGCCGGCTCGGGCTCTCGGAACCGCATGACCGAGTGCAGGTTGCGCGACGGCACGTAGAGCAGGCCGGTCTCGGGGTCGACCCCCGCCCCGCCCCAGCTCGCGCCCCCGCCGGCGCTGGGACGGAAGACGGTGCCCCGCAGCGAGAGCGGCGTGTAGAGCGGCCCGAGCCGGAAGCCCTCCACCGCGTCGACCGCCATCTGGCGGATCTCGGGGGTGAAGTCCACGAGGTCGTCGACGAGCGCCCCCTGGTACTCGAAGGGCGCGGGCCGGGTGGGGAACGGCTGGGTCGGGGCCAGCAGCTCGCCCTCGAGGTCGGTGTCGGTGGGCACGGGCCGTTCCTCGATGGGCCAGACCGGCTCGCCCGTCACCCGGTCGAACACGTAGACGAAGCCCTGCTTGGTGACCTGGGCGACGGCCTTCACGGGCCGCCCGTCGACCACGACGTCGAGCAGGTTGGGGCCGGTGGGGTTGTCGTAGTCCCAGACGCCGTGGTGCACCAGTTGGAAGTGCCACACGCGCTGGCCGGTCTCCATGTCCACCGCGACCAGGCTCTCCGCGAACAGGTTGTCGCCGAGCCGGTGGCCGCCGTAGTAGTCGGACGTCGGGGTGCTCGTCGGCAGGTAGACGTAGCCCAGCTCCGGGTCGGCGGCGATGTTGCCCCAGACGTTGGTGTTCCCCGAGTAGCGCCACGCCTCGTTCAGCCAGGTGTCGGCCCCGTAGGCGTCGGCGCTCTGGGGCACCATGTGGAAGTCCCAGCGGTGGCGCCCGGTCAGCGCGTCGTAGGCGCGCACGTAGCCGGGGGCGTTCTCGCGCCGGCTGAGGTAGTCGTGGACCGACGACCCCACGACGACGGTGTCGCCGACCACGAGCGGCGGCGACCGGGACGGCGGCGGCAGCCGGCTCGGGTTCTCGCGCGCCCGCGGCAGCCCCGCCTCGAGGCTGACGCTTCCGTCCTCGCCGAAGTCGGCGGGCAGCCCCGTCGCCGCGTCGACGGCGGTGAGCCGGCCGTCGCCGGTGCCCCAGATGACGTGGGCCTCCCCGCCACCCTCCCAGTACGCCACCCCGCGGTGGTTCCAGGGGGCGGGCAGGGGCGGGCTGCCCTGCTCGTACACCCGCGGGTTGTAGACCCACGCCGTCTCGCCGGTGCGCGCGTCCACCGCCGCCGCCTGGTAGATCGGCGTCGCCAGATACAGGCGGCCGCCGGCCATGACGGGCGTGGCCGAGAGCCGCGCGATGCTCGGCCGCGTCACCCAACGGTCGGGATCGGCCGCCTCCAGCCGGTCGAACACCGTCGCGGCGGGGGCCAACGCCACCCCCGACCCGCTCTCGACCGGAAGCTGCGCGTCGGCGCTGCGCCAGCGCCACGCCGGCTCGAGGGTCTCGAAGTTGTCGGCGTCGATCTGGTCCAGGGGCGCGTACCGCGTGCCCTGGGGGTCGGCGGCGTACGAGCGCCACTCCCAGTCGCCGCCCGCCGGCTGCGCCGCCGCCGCGACCGCGGCCAGGCAGGCGGACGCCGCCAGCGCCCCGACGCGTGTCTTCATCGGCACCAGGCACCTCCCTCGTCGGTCTCCCCGCCGCCGCCGGCGGTCATCGCGCGACCCCTCGCCGACGCCAACCACGGTGCTGGCGGGACTCGTCGGTCTCCCCGCCGCCGTCGGTCATGGCGCGAGACCGGTCGCACGGGCAACCGGAACGACCGACCGCCTGTCGCCGCCGATCATCCACGAGTACGGTCCGAGCTCGGACCACTGGTCGGCCGACGACCGCGGAAAGGCGTCGCCGACGACCTGCAAGCCAAGTACACGGACAGCGGCCGGGACGAACGGCAGGATCGCGGGGGGCGACGCCGCCGGCGCCGCCACTTCCGCCGGGCCGGGGCGGCGACAGCTCCGCCGCACCGCGCCGGTGCAGGGGCCCTCGCGAGAGCCGCCGGCGCCCCGGCGCTTGCCGGCTAGAAGAGCGCCGTCGGGCGCCGCTTCCAGTCGGGCATGATGCCCTCCATGGTCGCGACGTGCGAGCCGGCCTGCGTCAGCAGGTGATGCAGGTCGTTCCCGATGCTGATCAGGCTGAAACCCTGCTCGCGGAACTCGGCCACACGGTCGGTGCCGAACAGGAACAGGCCGAGAATCACGTTGTTGCGGCGCGCCGCCGCCTTCAGGGCGTCGGTCGCCTCCTTCAGCTCGGGCGACGTGTACATGTGGGGGAACTCGTACTTCTCGTAGAGCCCCATCGACATGCACAGGTCGTTCTGCCCCAGGAACAGGATGTCGACCCCCGGCACCGCCGCGATGTCGTCGATGTTCCGGATGCAGTCCGCCGTCTCCACCTGCAGGGCGCAGATGATGTTGTCGTTGGCGGGGCCGGCGTAGCCGAGCAGCCCGGCCTTGTTCATGCTGCGCTGCGGGAAGTACACCGAGCGCGTCCCCGCCGTCGGGTACCGCGTGCAGCTCACCGCCTGGCGGGCCTCGTCGGCGTTGTTGATGTAGGGCACGAGCACGCCGTCGGAGCCCACGTCCAGCGCCTGCTGGATGCCCGCGCGGTCGCCGTAGCCGGTCACCCGCACCAGCGACTTCGCCCCGCCGCTGCCGATGGCCCCGACCATCGTGGACAGCGTCTCGTAGCCCATCGGGCCGTGCTGCGAGTCGATCAGCAGCCAGTCGTAGCCGCTGTGGGCGAGCTGCTCGACCGCGGTCGGGCTGTGCGAATTGATGAACAGGCCCATCTTCGGCTGGTTGTTCCTCAGTGCGGCCTTGAACTCTGCACCGGTCAGGCTGTCGCTCATTCGGTTCTTCTCCTCTGCTCCTCGATCCGTGCTGCGCGACGGAGGGCGCGTCCATCGTCCGGCCGCTCCATCGCAGACCGGCAGGAGTATACCCGGCGGCGCCGCTCCCGCGGCACGAGAATGATGCAGGTCGAACCGATGCCTTCGCGGAAACCAGCGGCTTCCGCCTGCTCTCGCGACTCGCGGGGCGGCATTCGCCTCTGGCGAGAGGCCCCCGCACGATCCGGTAGCGGTGGCGGATCGAGTCGCCTGACGGTCCGGATGACGCTGTGCGTGCAGTTGACCGGCCCTGACCGTGATGAGCCGCCGGCCGACGATCTCGGCGCCAGCAGGAAGCTCGTACCCGCCGCTCGACGGCCGGATCCCCTCACCTCGCCGGAGCCGTCCGGACCTCGAGTCCGTCTGCAGGGTCGGGGGAATCGGGCGACCCCCCCGGAGCGCAGGATCGACCCGCCGGGCCTCGGGCGGGTCGCAACTCGCGCACGACACATTCGTCGGTCGCGAAGTTCCTCCGAGCCCCCCGCCGCCTCTCCGCCCCGGTCAGTACCGGAACAGATACTGGATCTTGGTGAAGACGGCGCGGTTCGTCTGCAGGTAGCCGCGGTCGATGATGTTCACCTGGTCGTCGTAGAACCGATGGTGCTGCTGGTAGTGATCGTCGTAACCGATGTAGAACGCGGTCCCGGAGTTCACGCGGTAGGTGGCGAGGAAGTTGAGCGCGATCTTCCCGTCCCAGGTGTTGAGCTCGGTGATGTTGCGCAGGGCGAGCCGGTCGGTGACCTGGTAGGTGTTGAGGGCGCGGAAGATGTTGACGTTGAAGATCTCGCCGTCCTCGCTTCGCTCGCCGTCGTTGACCCCGGCCACGAAGAGGCCCAGGGGATCCGTGAAGCGGCTGGTCGTGATGTTGATGTTGGTGGCGAAGCGCGACACCGGCCGGAAGTTGATGAACGTGCGGAAGCCGCTCTCTCGCCCGAGGAACGCGTTGGCCCCGTCGAAGTAGACCTCGTCCCCCCAGTCGAACCCGCCGCCGAACGTCAGCACGCGGTTGGTGTTGACGTTGCCGAACATCCCGTAGCGGCGCTTGTCGAAGTCGAAGCCGTAGTAGCGCTCCATGTCCTGGTCGACATCGAAGCTGTAGCGGATGTTCTTGGCGAAATTGGCGCTGACCCTGGCCCGGAAGGTCTCGTCCTCGAGCACCTGGTCGAAGTTGTAGTTGCGGCCGTAGCGGACCTCGGGCCCCCAACTGATGACCCACGTCTGCGGCCACCACTCGTACTCGAGCTGCGCCTCGGTCTCGCGCTGGTCGGTCCGGCGCACGAACCCGACGTCGGTCCGGAAGTCGGGCGACAGCGCGAACGAGTCGATGGAGTAGCTCAGGTTGCGGCCCCGCTTGCGGAACCCGAAGTCGTACGCATAGCCGCCGCACGACGCGGGGGTCTCCGGGTCCGACGTCGCCGTGGTCGGACAGGGATTCGTCTGGGGACCGCTCTGCGACAACCGCCGGTCGGTCCCGAAGGCCCGGAAACCCAACTGGTGGGTTGCACCGATGCGGAAGTTGCTGTCCGCCCCGACGAGGCGGCTGTAGCCGTCGACGAACTCCCGGTCGGTGACGACCGCCCCGATGAACGACTCGGAGTAGAGGTCGTAGCG
>JAJEFC010000332.1 GCA_022820675.1 Vicinamibacteria bacterium
CTACGACCGCCCCTCGACGGAAAAAGCTGGAACGAAATGCTCCTCAGGGACCGCGCCGGCGAACCCCTCCAAACCGACGACAGGAGCCTCGGGTGAAACCTTGTTGATCAATTATCCGCGCTTCTAGGCGATCGCTAACAAAGGCGACTCCATAGGCCACTTCGGGGTCGGCGCCGCCGGGTCCGGCACCGATGCCGTACGGTTCCCCGTAGGTCCGGGCGATTCCGTTGGCGGCAAGAAAGCCGGCCGCGGTCGCAAGACCCAGATTGTACGCGGCCCGGGGGGCGAGAACCCTCTGGTCCCGGACCTGCTGCAAGGCGGCATCGATCCAATCGAAGAGGGTGTTGCGGTTCCGCGGTTTCAGGATCTGGGTCGCATAGGAGGATCGGTGGCCGAAGGGCGCGACATGGGGTCCGGCGCAGCCGGATATCAGGGGTGTGGCGGCCGCGGCCGTGGCCGCGGCAAGAAACCGCCGTCTCGAACGTTTCATGATTCCTACCGACGGAATTGGCGTGGGTCGTTGCTATGCCGCTAACTCGGCGGCGCCCCGGGCGGCCGGCGAGACGGGTCGGGGCGGGGCCGGTCAGTCGCCGGGGATTCGCGCAACGCCTGTCCGGCGCGCGCCTATCGCGGGGTCGCCGCGAATGGCGCGGCTGGCCCGCATCCGGTGGCGGGAAGAGTGCCGGTCGTCCTCGAGGAGGGCCGAACGCTCCTTCCGCCGCGGGTCGGGTGGGATGACGATACCGGGTTGGAAAGCGACGCCCTCAGGCTCAACTCTACCGAAATAACTTTGGTTCACCGTCAATTCCCTTTCACTGCGACGACGCCGATCTTGTCTCCGTTTCCGCGATCGTGACGGATCGGCTTGCCAGGGGTCGATGCCTGGATAACCGCGCGGGGGCGCGTCGGGCTCGGACCCTGGGGTCGCGCGACCGCGAAACGCGTCGTGAGACACAGGCAGTCCAGAGTACCCGCCCAATTTGGCAGAACGTCCATGAGTTAGTTGTGTATATTGCTGCATATATCATGTGGATTTCGGATACATTTGCCGTCGTGTCCACGCCACGCCCGCCGGAGCGCCCGGCAATTCGGCCGCGAACCGGGAGGGTCGATTGAAGAGCCGCGACGAGCTGGCCCGCGAGGTCGAGGTCCTGGGCGCGCGCATCGCCACGCTGAGCGCGGCGGTGTTGCGGCTCGGCTCGAGCCTCGACCTGGCAACCGTGCTGCAGGAGGCCGCCGACAGCGCCCGCGCGCTCACGAGCGCGCGCTACAGCCTCATCGTCACCGTCGACGAGTCCGGCGAGGCGCGCGAGTTCGTCACCTCGGGCCTCACCCCCGACGAGCACCGCGAGCTCGCCGAGTGGCCCGACGGCCCCCGGCTGTTCGCTTATCTGCGCGACCTGCCGGGCCCGTTCCGGCTCGCCGACCTGCCCGACTGGTTCCGCCAGCGCGGCTACTCCGACGAGCTGGTGCGCGAGGAGACCCTGCAGGGCACGGCCATGCGCCACCGCGGCGCTCGGGTCGGCAACTTCTTCCTGGCCGGCAAGGAGGACGCGCCCGAGTTCAGCGCCGCCGACGAGGAGATGCTGGAGCTGTTCGCCTCGCAGGCGGCGGCCGCGATCGTCAACGCGCGCGCCCACCAGCAGGAGCGGCGCGCCCGGGCCGATCTCGAGGCCCTGATCGAGACCACGCCGGTGGGCGTCCTGGTGTTCGATGCCCGCACCCGGCGGCCGGTGTCGTCCAACCGGGAGGCGGACCGGATCATCCAACCCCTGCGCGCGCCGGCCGGCCCCGTCGAGGCGCTGCTGGAGACCGTGACGTGCCGGTTCGGCGACGGGCGCGAGGTCGCCCTGGCCGAGTTCGTCCTGGCCGACGGGATGAAGGATGCCGAATCGGTGCGCGCCGAGGAAATCGTCCTCTCGGTGCCGGACGGGCGGCGCGTGTCGATGCTGGTGAACGCGACGCCGATCCGCGGCGAGGACGGCGAGGTCGCGTCGGTGGTCGTCACCATGCAGGACCTCGCGCCGCTCGAAGAGCTGGACCGTCTGCGGGCGGAGTTTCTGGGGCTGGTGAGCCACGAGCTGCGCACGCCGCTCGCCGCCATCAAGGGATCGACCGCCACCGTGCTCGACGCCTCTCCGGCGCTCGACCCGGCCGAGCTGCTCCAGTTCTTCCGCGTCATCGACGAGCAGGCCGACCACATGCGGGGCCTCATCGCCGACCTCCTGGACGCGGGCCGCATCGACACTGGCACGCTGTCGGTCTCGCCCGTGCCCACGGAGGTGCGGGAGCTGGTGGAGCGCGCGAGGAACGCGTTCCTGAACGGCGGCACCACGCACACGGTCCTCGTCGACCTGCCGGAGGACCTGCCCCTTGTGCTGGCCGACGGGCCGCGCATCGTGCAGGTGCTGAACAATCTGCTGTCCAACGCCGCCCGGCACTCTCCCGGCTCGTCGCCCATCCGGGTTGCCGCGGCGCGCGACGGGACGCATGTCGCGGTCGCGGTCTCGGACGAGGGCAGGGGGGTGCCGGCGGAGCGACTGCCGCGCCTGTTCCGGAAATACACCGGCCCCGGTGACGAGGACGTGGGAAGCGGGCTGCGGGGCTCGGGCCTCGGACTCGCGATCTGCAAGGGCCTGGTGGAGGCCCATGGCGGGCGCATCCGGGCCGAGAGCGCCGGGCCGGGCCGGGGCACGCGGTTCACCTTTACCGTCCCGGCGGCCGAGGACTCCGCCCGCGCGACCGACGCCGCCCGCGACCGCGCCCCGCCCGCCGGACGCAACGGCGAGTCGTCGCCCGTTCTGGTGCTGGACGACGACCCGCGGACGCTGCGCTTCGTTCGCGACGCGCTCGTCAAGGCCGGCTACACGCCGCTCGCGACCGGCGACCCCGACGAGCTCTCCGGGATCGTGAGGACGCGGAAACCCTGCCTGGTCCTGCTCGACCTGATGCTGCCCGGAGCCGATGGAATCGAACTCATGGAGACCGTCCCCGAGCTGGCCGACGTGCCGGTGATCTTCATCTCGGCCTACGGGCGGGACGAGACCGTCGCCAGGGCGCTGGAGAAGGGCGCCGCCGACTATCTGGTCAAGCCCTTCTCGGCGACCGAGCTCACGGCGCGGATCCAGGCCGCCCTGCGCAGGCGGGCCGGGCCGGAGACTTTCGTCCTCGGCGAGCTCGCCGTCCACTACGAGGCGAGGCGGGTCACCGTGGGCGGGCGTGCGGTGCGGCTGACCGCCACCGAGTTCGAGCTCCTGCGCCTGCTTACGATCAACGCGGGCCGGGTCGCGACCTACGAGTCGCTGATCCGCCAGCTCTGGAACGGGCCGGACTCCGGCGATCCGGACCGGGTGCGCACCTTCATCAAGCAGCTGCGGCGCAAGCTCGGCGACGACCCGGTGCGGCCGACCTGGATCGTAAACGTGCGCGGCGTCGGCTACCGCGTGCCGAAACCGGAAGAGTAGCGCGGGCCCCGCGACGCCGGCCTCGCGCCGGATTTGGTCTCGGGAACGGCGGCGGCGATACTGTCCGATCCCGCGCCGCCCGATCGAGCGACGAAGCCGTGGCCGGAGCCTCATGGCGCCCCGTCGTGATCGTTGTCCCGCGGCCGGCCGGCCCGACGGGCCGACAGCGCCCAGCATGGCCGATCCTGGACTCCGCCTGTCGCGAGCATGGCCTGTCGCTGGCGCCGCGCTCGGACAACGGGACGCCGTTCGCCTCCACCGGCGCGGGCGGCCTGTCGCGCCTCTCGGTTCTGGCGGTCGAGGCGGGCGTGCGGCCCGAGCGCGGCGCGTCGGCGGAGCCGCGACAACGCGGCCGCCACGGGCGTCTGCGTCTCACCCCACTCACCTTTGGTGCCCTTCCCGTTAGCCCGGATTTCTCACGACGGTTTTGCCGAGACGACCGATGGGTTGGTTTGGCGGGTTGGTTGTTCTGTGGTCGAGCGTGGCGGTAGCGCGCGAGTGCGGCGGCGGCGCCTGAGGCGCGGTCTGTTCCGGGTCTGTGT
>JAJEFC010000143.1 GCA_022820675.1 Vicinamibacteria bacterium
GGGCGGGCGCATCGCCGGCACCTCCCGGGGCGCAGGGACCGGACGCCGGGGCGCCTCCGTCGTCGACCGGCGCGGCCCGCGCGGCAACGCCATCCGGCGCGCCGACGCGCCGCTGGCGTCACGGCCCATCGTCGTCAACAACTACGTCGACGGGGGAAGGCGCGGCTACCGCGGACACCGCAGCTACCGCGGCCGGCACCGCTACGGCATCCCGCACATCCACGGCAGCTACTTCTACTTCCCGGGCTACAGCACCTTCAGCCTCGGCGTCGCGGTGGGGTCCGGCCTGCGCTACTACGACCCGTACTGGAATCCGTACTGGTACGGCTACTACGGCCATCGGTACGGCTACACGGCCTGGGACCGGGGGGCGCTCGACTACTACACCGGCAGCCTGCGCCTGAAGGTCCGTCCCCGCTTCGCCGAGGTGTACGTCGACGGGTACTACGCGGGCCAGGTCGACAACTACGACGGCATCTTCCAGCGCCTGCGTCTCGAGGAGGGGCCGCACCACATCGAGATCCGCTACCCCGGCTTCGTGCCCCTGGAGTTCGAGGTCATGATCCTGCCGGGCGAGACCGTCACCTACGAGGGCTTTCTGCAACCGCTCTGACCGCCTCGCGCCGGCCGGCGGCCGACGGAGCCCGCGGCGAAGCCCGACTCGCGGCGTCGCTTCGGGCTCCCGGCAGATCCGGCCGGCCCGCCGCCCGCCCGACGTCGCCCGGCCGCGGCACCCTGGAGTCCGCGTCGTGGAACGGCCGGATTCCCGCGGGGTCGGCGGGGCGCCCGGCGGAGCCGAAGGCGACGATTGGCGGGCTACGCCTCCCCGGGTCGCGCCCGCCCGCAGCTCCAGCACTCGGAGAACTGCGCCTCCACCGTCTCGCCGCACCGGCAGCGCCACGTCTCCGGCTCGCCGCCCGCGGCCGGGCCGCTTCCGAACTCGGCCGCCAGCTCGCGGGCGCGCGCCAGCCGGTCGTCGTCGAGCACCCAGACCGACGGGCGGGTCTCCATCCGGAACAGGCCGCCCCCCTGAAGGGGCACGAAGTCGTCGCCGCGCACCACCGCCTCGATGGCCTCCTGCGCGAGGAGGTCCTTGAGCATGTGGGCCTCGACCGCGTTCGCGGCCACGTGGATCCGCTTCAGGGTCGACATGTCTGGCGGCAGGTGCGGCGTTCCACGCTCAGACGGCACACTAGGCCACCGGCTCGGGCGGCGCGATGCGCGTCTGGCGGAAGCCGCCGAGGCCCGCGAACACCGCGCGGTCGCCCAGGTCGTGCTCGATGCGCAGCAGGCGGTTGAACTTGGCGGTCCGCTCGCCGCGGCACCCCGAGCCGGTCTTGATGTGGCCGCAGCCGGTGGCGACCGCGAGGTCCGCGATGAACGTGTCCTCGGTCTCGCCGGAGCGGTGGGACACGTAGGCACCGTAGCCGTGCCGCTGCGCGAGGCGGACGGTCTCGAGGGTCTCCGACACCGTCCCGATCTGGTTCAGCTTGATCAGGATCGAGTTGCCGACGCCGCGGTCGATGGCCTGCTGCAGGATCGCGGGGTTGGTGCAGAACGCGTCGTCGCCGACCAGCTCGATGCGGTCGCCGAGGGCGCGGGTGAGGTCGGCCCAGCCGTCCCAGTCGTTCTCGGCGAGGGCGTCCTCGATGAGGACGATCGGGTAGCGGTCGACCCACCCCCCCCAGAGGTCGATCATCTCCGCCGTGGTCCGCGCCGCGCCGTCCGACTTGAACGCGACGTAGCGTCCGTCGCGCCACATCTCGCTCGTCGCCGGGTCGAGGGCCAGCGCGATGTCCGCCCCGGGGCGGTAGCCGGCCTGCTCGATGGCCTCGAGGATGAGGGCCACCGCCTCCTCGTTGCTCGCGAGGTCGGGCGCGAAGCCGCCCTCGTCGCCGATGCCCGTCGACTTGCCCCGCGCCTTGAGCAGCCCCCGCAGCGCGTGGAAGGTCTCGATGCCCATCCGGAGGGCCTCGGCGAACGACGGCGCGTTGTGGGGGGCGATCTTGAACTCCTGGAAGTCCACGGTGTTGTCGGCGTGGCGACCGCCGTTGATGACGTTGAGGCAGGGGACGGGCAGGGTCGCCGCGTCGGCGCCGCCGAGATGCCGGTACAGGGGCACGCCGGCCGACGCCGCGGCCGCGCGCGCCGCCGCCATCGAGACGCCGAGGATGGCGTTGGCGCCGAGCCTCGCCTTGTTGGGGGTGCCGTCGAGCGCGATCAGCCGTTCGTCCAGCCCCCGCTGGTCGGCCGCGTCATGGCCGACGAGCGCTGCCGCGATCTCGCCGTTGACGTGGGCCACCGCCCGCCGCACGCCCTTGCCGCCGTAGCGCGGCCCGCCGTCCCGCAGCTCGGCCGCCTCGCGCTCGCCGGTGGACGCGCCGGAGGGCACGCGCGCCTCCGCCACCGTCCCGTCGTCGAGATGGACGCGGGCCTCCACCGTGGGATTGCCGCGCGAGTCCAGCACCTCCAGGGCGTCGATCTTCCGTATCTTCATGCGATTCCGTCTCCGGCGAAGCCGCCGCGTTCATCGCTCCGCCCAGCCGCTGCGACGCCGCGAGGTCAGCCACCGGTTCCACGCCGGCGGGCGCACCGCTGCGGCGGCGCAGCGTGACCCCGTCGCGACAGGGCCGACAGCCCGTGGCGAAAGCCCGCGTCGCACCGCCCCCGGAGGGCGCCGGCGGATCGACGCGAGGCCGCCCGCCCGACCAGGCGTGAGAGGCGGTCACGCATGCTCGCGGGCGAGGGTGTCGTTCAAGGTGCAGCCGATGCCGGGGCCGTCCGGCACTTGCAGGATCCCGTTCTCGAAGCGTTCGGGGGGATCGATGAGGTCGCCCCGCCACGCCGCCTCGTTCCACTGGTACTCGAGGATGTCGAAGTTGGGCAGGTACGCGCAGACCTGCGCCGACGCCATCGTGCTCACGGGGCCGCTCGGGTTGTGCGGCGAGACCAGCACGCCGTCGAGCTCGGCCACCGTGGCGATCTTCTCCAGCTCGGTGATGCCGCCGCAGTGCTTGACGTCGGGCATGATGATGTCGACGGCGCGCTCGCGGCACAGGGGCGCGAAGCCCTCGATGCCGAAGAGGAACTCGCCGCCCGCCATCGTCTGGGCGATGCCGTCCTTGATCGCCTTCGTCGATTCCAGGTCCGTCGGCGGCACCGGCTCCTCGTACCACGACAGCGCCTGCGGCTCGAGGCGCCGGGCGACCTCGATGGCGAGGGGCACGTCGAAGAAGCTGTGGACGTCGATCTTCAGGTCGACGTCGGAGCCGATGGCCGCCCGCATCGCCTCGATGCAGGCGATGCCCAGCTCGGTGGCCGCCTCCACGTCGCCGGCCGGCCCGTCGAGAGGCGGGAAGCCGTCGAACGGCGCCCCCTTGATGGCGCGGAAGCCGTCGGCGACGGCCTGGCGCGCGTTCGCCGCGAAGCCTTCGGGCGAGCGGTCGGCGGTGGCCCGGTTGATGTTCGCGTAGGCGGGCAGCTCGCGCCGCACCGCGCCGCCGGCGAGCTCGTACACGGGCGCCCCGAGGGCCTTGCCCACGAGGTCCCACTGCGCCTGCTCGAGCGCGCTGAACGCCGTCGCCGGCACCCTCCCCCCGCCGGCCGCCGCCCGCCCGCGCTGGCGGTAGCCCTCGATCTCGAACGGCGACCGGTCCCGAACGAGGTCGAAGAACGGCGCCATCTCCGGGAACTCGGCCCGCCGCCCCATCGAGGCTTCTCCCAGGCCGGTGATGCCGTCGTTCGTCGCGAGCCGCACGAAGATCCAGTTGGTGCGCCCGGTGACCCGGACGACGATGAGCTCCATGCCGGTGATGCGCAGCCGCCGCTCCGCCTGCCCGAGCGGCAGGGCGGCAGCCGGGGTCGCGGCCTGCGGCAAAGCGGCAACGGCGGCGCACGCGGGAAGGGCGCCGAGGAACGCGCGGCGAGTGGGTTGCAGCATGACGCGCCATTCTACACCCGCGCCGCGCCGCGGTCCGGCCCCGGCTCGCACGAAGCCGGCGATGGCGACGTACGCTAAGCTAGGAGGTACATAAAGAAAAGCACACGCGGCAACCAACAAGATTCGCAATCGCGGCAATCTCCGGATGAAGCAGAGACTGCCGGCGGACGGAACATACATGACCCATCTGCAGGACATCCACGGTCCGACGCCGCTCCCCCGGTCGCCGCGCCTCCGCGTACCCGCCGCCGCCACGCTTCTCCTCCTGCTCGGCTGCCTGCCGGCCGCCGCCCAGCCCGGCGACCTCCGGACGGTCGTCGCGGTGGACGCGTCGAGCCTCCGCGACTGGGACGGCGTCGTCGATCTCGAGGTCCGCGCCGGCGGCCTCCGCCGCTACGAGACCCGGCCGAGCCTCTACCTGCCGGACCGGCGCAGCGAGCGCTTCGCCCAGTACCACGAGGGGGTCCCGGTCTACGGCGCCGACCTGATCCGGCAGACCGAGGCCGGGCTCACCACCGCCATTCTCGGCACCCTGTTCACGGGCATCGACGTCGACACGACGCCGGGGCTGTCGCCGGCCGAGGCGCGCGCGGCGTTCGACGCGATGTCCGCGCCGCCCTTCGCCCTCGTCGGGGAGCCGAGCCTGTGGGTGCTTCCCCTCGGCGACGGCGAGTACGCGCTCGCCTGGCGGGGCACCCTGTCGAGCTTCCGCGACGTGTTCATCGACGCCGGCACCGGCGAGGCCCTCTTCGAGGTCAGCCGGATCCGCCACCAGACGGTCGGCCTCGGCACCGGCGTGCTCGGGGACCTGCGCAAGATGGCCACCGAGTCCATCGGGGGGACGTTCAGGACGCGCGACGCCCTCCGGCCCGCGGCCATCGGGACCTACGACCTGGAGAACGACGAGACCCGGTTCCTGAACACCCTGCTCGCCATGATCGACGGCGCGCCGCCGCCTCTCGCGGCCCTCGCCGCCGACGCCGACAACGTGTGGGAGGACGACACCGTCGTCGACGTCCATCCCGGGGCGGGGTGGTCGTACGACTATCTCGCCACCCGGCTCGGTTGGGCCGGCATCGACGGCCGCGACGGCGACGTCACCGCATTCGTACACCCCGTGAATCCGGCCAGGGTCCTCGCCGCGGTGGAGCAGTGCTTCGAGAACGCCACCGACCCGTTCGAGGAGTGCATTCAGTACTTGATCTTCCTGCTCGCGATCGACAACGCCCTCTACTTCTATCCGTTTCCCGGCACGGACTCGACCGGCTTCATGGTGTTCGGCGAGCCGTTCATGTTCCCCCGGCCGCTCACCACCCTGGACGTCATCGCCCACGAGATGGCCCACGGCGTGACCCACTTCACGGCCGGGCTGACGTACGCGCCGCCGCCCCGCCCCAACGAGCCGGGCGCCCTCAGCGAGGCGTTCTCCGACATCATCGCCACCGCCACCGAGTTCCACGTCGAAGAGCCGGGTCGGGGCCCCCTGCGCGCGGACTACCTGATCGGCGAGGACGTCGGGTTCCCCATCCGCTCCCTGCGCGACCCGCAGGCGCTGCAGAACCCGATCACCGGCCCCTACCCCGATCACTACGACGACCGGTACCTGGGGCGGCTGGACGATGGCGGCGTCCACATCAACGCCACGATCCTCGGGCATGCCTACTTCCTCGCGGTCGAGGGCGGCACCAACCGCACCTCGGGGCTGAGCGTCACCGGCGTCGGCCGCGAGAATCGGCTGGACATCGAGCGGACCTTCTTCAACGCCTGGGTCAACCTGGTGCCGTCGTTCGCCGACCACGCCATCGCCCGGGAGAGCCTGATACGGTCGGCCACCGACCTCTTCGGGGCGGACGCGGCTGCCACCCGGGCCATCCGGGAAGCCCTCGACGCGGTCGGGATTCCCCGCGCCTCCGGCCGATAGCGCACGTTCGACCATCACCGCCAAGATTCGGGAGACCGCCAATGACGCCGCGTCCGCCTGCCTCTCTCCGTTCCTCCGCTGCCAACCGCGCTTCCGCCGCGCCACTCGACGGCGGGCCGACTCCCCGGGGGGAAGGGGAAGCCCGACGCGAGGCCGAAGGCCACCGTCGCCCCGCGACGGCGGCGTTCATCGCCGCCGCGCTCGGCGGGGCGCTCACCCTCCCCGTCACCGCCGCCGGCCAGACCGGGGGCTGGGTCGCCTTCAACGGCGCGACCCAGGCCACCGCCACCACCTTCACCGACAACGTGGGGTTCATCGAGTTCCACGAGGACGCCGACTTCGATGCCGACTACGCCGTCGGCACCGGCGCGGTCTTCGACGGCGGCGCCGGGGTTCGGCTCGCGAACGGCATCGGCTTCGGCGTCGCCGTCAGCCGCTTCGAGAGGCTCGACCCGGTGTCGCTGGACGCGCGCATCCCGCACCCGTTCTTCTTCGACCGGCCCCGTTCGCTGACCGGCAGCGAGCCCGACCTGACGCGGCTGGAGACGGCGGTGCACGTGGAGGTCCGCTGGTTCGAATCGGTGAGCGACACGGTCGAGCTGGCCGTGTTCGGCGGCCCCACGCTGTTCAACGTCCGCCAGGACCTCGTGACCGCCATCGGCTACGACCACGCCTATCCCTACGACGAGGCCAGCCTGGCGTCGGCGACCACGGCACCGGCGTCCGCGTCGACGATCGGCTTCCACGCCGGCGCCGACATCGGCTTCTTCTTCTCGGAAACGGTCGGGCTGGGCGCCCTCATCCGCTACTCGGGAGGGTCGGTCGACCTGCCGGGCGAAGGCGAGGCCATGGTCCCCGTCGACACCGGGGGCTTTCACATCGGCGGCGGGCTCCGGCTCAGGTTCTAGGGCGCGGGGACCTCGATGTCGAGCTCGGCCCCGAACAGCATGGTCCGGTCGCGGTCGCGGGCCGCCCACCGGAGCAGCACCGCCGGGTCGGGCTCGACGACGCCCTCGAACGAGAGCACGTCGTTGGTGGTCACCCGGATCGGCTGGAGGAAGTCGAACTGCTCGGGCGAGAGGAGCAGCGTGTAGCGGCGGACGCCGCGCGTCGCCACGAGGATCTCGTTTCCGTTGCGGGTCAACTGCACCCGACCGGTCGGGTCGGGCCGGGGGAACGCGGTCCGCGCCGGCCCCGCGGGGACGTCGTCGGGGGGCGTGAGGACGAAGGCGAGGCGTTCGCCCTCGCGCTCGACCTCCACGTCGAGCCCGGGGCCGTCCCGGGGCGCCTGCACCGCCTCGCGCAGATCGTCCACCGTCGCCACCGCCCGGCCGTTGACGCCGACGAGGACGTCGCCCGCGCGGACCCCGGCGGCCTCGGCAATCGACCCCGCCAAAACGTCGATCAGCACGATGCCGCCGCCCTCGAGCAGGCCGAGCTGGTTGAAGCCGATCGGCACGCTGGGCGGCGACGAGGCGATCTCGTTGAAGTCGTCGAAGTCGCTCTCGCCCTCCACCCTGCCCAGCTCGGTGATGACGAGCCAGTGCGCGCGGTTGAACCGCTCGGCCGACTCCGTCTCCCAGACGAGCCGGTCGGGCAGCGGCCGGCGGGTCTGGGCGACGATGAACGCGTCGACCCGCGGGCTCTCCTCGTCCCACCACTGCATGTTGTGGCCCGCCTCGGGCCGCGGCCGGAACTCCACGTAGACGCCCGCGTTCACGAAGAGCTGCAGGAAGGGCACCACCGACGAGATCGGATACAGCCGGTCCTGGCCGCCGTTGACGGCGAAGAACGGCTTGTTCCGCAGGTTGGCGACGTGCATCTGGCCGTCGGCGGCAGTCGAGGGGCTGGCGAGCACCGCCGGATGTCCGTTGAACGACACGAACCCGGCCCACGGCGTGGGGGCCTTGAACGCGTGGTAGAACGCGCCCGTCCCCCCGTCGGACACCCCCAGCAGGTGGACCTGGTTCTCGTCGACGTTGTAGGTCCGCTTGAGGTCGTTGACCACCCCGGCGAGGTTCTCGATCTGGCTCGCCTGCCACCACATGGTCTCGCCCCACGACTCGGGGAACAGGACGATGGCGTCGTCGCGGGCGTAGCGCTCCTGGTTGCGCCACCACGCGGCCTCGTCGCGGCGCGGGCGGCTGACGCCGCCGTGCAGATAGACCCGCACCGGATAGCGTTGGGCAGGGTCGTACTCGGACGGGATCCAGGCGATGGTCCGGTACTCGACGCCATCGGGATTGCGGCGGGACAGCACCTGACGTCCGCGGGGCGCGTCGGCGTCGTAGGCGCCGCCGGCCCGCACCAGGGGCCACAGCGGCTCGATGCCGGGGTCGAGGGCGAGAATCCGTTCGACCGCCCGGTCGATCTCTTCCGCCGAGCCGGCGGTCCAGAAGTCCCCGACGGCCGACTCCAGGCCCTGCGCGAAGAGGGGCGCCGTCATTCCCCCGGACGCCGCCGCCAGCGCGAGGGCGGCCCGCACGACCGCCTGCCGCACCCACTGGATTCGCCGCCGCCGCGCATCGATCGGTGATGTCACTGGATGCTCCTGCGTTCGCCGCCTCCAGACCGGCCGCGAGGCGTGCCGGGTGCCCGCGGTGAAACCCGCGCTGCATCGCGCCGGAGGGCGCCGGGAGAAAAGCCGAGGCCCCCACCTACGACGGGCGAGGAGGGCGCACGCCGGGCATCGGCAACCGACGAACGATGCCGGGCGTGGTCGGGCGGCCATCGGAGCCGCAGGCGAACGGCTTGCCGAGGTCAGGCGGAACGCACCGCCGCTCGATGCGGCGGGGAGCTTCGCCACGGCTCCTTGCCCCCGGCGTGACGCGGGCGGCACGTCCCGACAGGCGGACGACGGCGTCCGCGGGTAGCGGACCGCCGGCGGGAGACGCTCCCCACCGGCGGGTCCTTCTTTCGGCGTGAGTCCTACTGCCCGCCGGTGGTGCTCCCCGACCCCACCGCGGTCAGGCCGTGGCTGGCGAGGAAGCGCTGGATGGTGTCGAAGATCGCCACCGTCTCCTCGCGGTTGAAGCCGCCGTGCCCGCCGCCGGGCACGGTGTGGAGCTCGTTGGAGATTCCCGCCGCCTCGAGCTTCGCGTGCAGCTCGGTCGCGTGCTGGTACGGAACCACCCCGTCAGCGTCGCCGTGAATGGTCAGGACGGGGGGCAGCCCGGACCGCACATAGGTCAGCGGCGAGACCCGCTCGGCGACCTCGAACCGGTCGGACATGCTGCCGAGCCAGGTCACCGCGTAGGTCTTCATGTTGGGGCCGTCGAGCAGGTCCCCGACGTCTGTGATGCCGTACCAGTTGATGATCGCGGCCACCGAGAGCTCCTCCGCCCCCGGGCACTCGCGGTCGAGGCCGGCCGAGGCGGGGACCATCCCCGTCGTCAGCGCGAGGTGCCCGCCGGCGGAGTTGCCGGTGACGACGATGCGCGACGTGTCGATGTTGTACTGCTCGGCGTTGCGGATGACCCAGCGCAGGGCGCACAGGCAGTCCTCGACCGCGGCCGGGGCCAGCGACACCTGGGCCAGCCGGTACTGCACGTTGACCACCGCCCAGCCCTTCTCCAGCCACGGGAGCAGGCGCAGGACGTTGGCCTCCTTCGAGCCGGCCCGCCAGCCGCCGCCGTGGATGTACATCAGCACCGGGGTCGGCCCGTCGGCGCCGCGCGGCAGGTAGAGGTCGACCTTGTTGTCCCGGTTGTTGGCGGTGTGGTACGTGACGTTCGGCACCACGCGGTAGGTGTTCGACAGGTGCGACGCGAACGCCGCCGTCGAGTCGAGCTGCGCCTCGACCGTCGCCGGGGCGCCGAGCGCCGCCGCCACCGCCATCGCCACGATCGCCGCCGCCAGTCTTCGTGTCCTCATGGTGTCCCTCTTGCTTGTCCGCCGCGATCCTCCGACCGCCGCGGGTAAACGTGCCGGCCGACGCCGGCGTGCCCTCTCCGTTGCTCCTGCCGGCTATCCGTGGGGCCACACCGGTCCCGGGAATCGCCGCCAGATGCCTTGGCTCCCCCCGATCCAGACTGCGGGTGAGCCCCCCCGTTCCGTGAGCGCTGCGGCCGCGGGCGCCCGCCGCCCAAGACCCGAAATGGCGGCTCCGGCGCCGATTGCCGCCCAACCAGGCGCTCACGACCACGCTTCGTGCAGCCACCCCGACAGCATGAGATTCGTCGAAGACAGGCCGCTATCCGTAGCCGGCTACAACCGTACTACCTACGGCGCGGCCTCCTGGGTCGCCGCCCCCGCCGGATGCAGCATCGTCACGCTCTCGGTGACCGAATCGACCTTGGCGCGGCTGTAGAAGATCGGGAAGTACCGGTTGCGCGCCCACAGCTCGAACAGGTCGCGGTAGTGCGGGTTGTCCGGATCGCCGGACTGGCCGGGGGTGTTCAGCCCGACCGAGTTGTCCCAGTTCGCGGTGTCCGCGACGATCATGAACGACGCGCCGGACGTCTGGTTGTCGCCGTTGCCGGTGTTGTGCACGGTGCCGCCGTAGCCGCCCCGCGGCAGCGGCCCCACGTCGAGCCGGGCCCGCATGTCGGGGCCGACCGCCGCCGTCATGGGATGGCGGATGAGGGCGTGCTTGAACTTCGCCTGCCCGTACTGCCAGTGCGCCTGGTCGGGACCCAGCCGCTCCTCGAGATCGGCCAGCGCCTGCGACAGGCTCCGAACGAGCACCGCGTCGCGGCCCGCCACCGGGTCGTCCCCGAACCGGCCGTCGGGGGCGGTCAGCCAGTCGATGATGCGCTTGGTGTTGAGGCCCCCGATGAAGTCGCGCGCCGCCTCGGGCACGATGAGGTCGCGCATGTTCGTCCGCAGGCGCCGCTCGAAGCTGACGTAGACGGCGGCCTCGACCGAGTCCTTGTCGAGCACGAAGTCCCAGCCCCGCAGCCGGTCGCGCAGCTCGGCCACCTTCGGGTCGTCGATCTCGAGCTCGCGCAGCAGGGGGACGATGTTGCGGCCCGCAACGGTGAGGTCGTCGTGCTGCATGCGCATCATGTCGACCACCGTCATGTGCCGGCTCACGTCCAGCATCTCCTCCACCCGCGCCGCCCGCATCTGGTCGCCCCACGTGTAATGCAGCGCCTCCCAGTACGGATAGCCGTCGGGCACCGTGTAGTTGTTCGCGGTGCCGTAGAACCCCTTGTCGGGGTTGAGCACGCTGGGCAGGGCGGTGATCGGCAGGTAGCCGTCCCACTCGTAGCGGCCGTCCCCCGGCACCGGCACGAGCCCGCTGTGGTAGGGCCGGATGGGAGAGACGCCCACCGCCTGGTAGCCGATGTTGCGGTCGCGGTCGGCCCAGACCATGTTCTCGGACGGGATGCGGCTGTAGCTGCACGCCTCGACGAACTCCTCCCAGGTGCGGGCCTGGTCCATGCGCAGGCTCGCGAGGTAGGGGGCGCCGCCGTAGTCGAGCCACGCCGCGCGCAGGGCGTAGGCCTTGTGGTTCTCGCGGTCCTCGTAGAGCACCGGGCCGTGGCGGGTGTACTTCAGCTCGACGTCCACCGGGTCCTGGCCCTTCACGGGAACTCGGTCCTCGATGACGGTCATCGGCTCCCAGCGGCCCAGGTGCCGGTACTGGTTCGGGTCCTCGGGGTTGGTGTCGTAGACGTACAGGTCCTCGTTGTCCTGCCCGAAGACGGTCAGCCCCCACGCGCCGTGCTCGTTGTGGCCGATGGACACCCCCGGCAGCACCGGCTCGCCGCCCCCGATGACGTTCCAGCCCGGCGCCACCAGGTGCACCCAGTAGCGCAGCGACGGCGCGCTCTGCACCCGGTGGGGGTCGTTGACCATCAGCGGGAAGCCCGTCAGGGTGCGGCTGCCCGCCACCACCCAGTTGTTGCTGCCGATGGCCTCGTAGTCCTGCCGCTCGAGGTCGATCTCGCTCGGCAGGGCGGCCGCGAGCCGTTCGTAGGTGGCCCGGTCGCCGCGGTACGCCTGCACGATGTCGTCGGGCTCGAACCGCACCGAGCGCCGGTGCGCGCGGTACAGGTCGAGGATGCCGTCGTGCAGCAGCGACGCATCTATCGCCGGATCGATGGTCAGGTCGGGGTCGCCGTAGTAGTAGTTCAGCTCCTTGACCGCGTCGGCGCCCAGCAGGGCCACCGCGCGCGCGTTGCGGATCTCGGCGGTGACGTTCGCCACCAGCCCCTGGTGGCGCGAGATGACGATCTCGGGGGTCCAGTGGCCGGGCGTGATCCCCAGCAGCTCGAACTCGACGGGCAGCAGCGACGGATCGGCGTTGACCCGGTCGACGTACGCGTTGATGCCCCTCACGAAGGCCGGGATGATCCGGTCGCCCCGGTCGTGATAGTGGTTCATCTCGGTGGTCATGTCGCCGCGGAACCGGTGCAGCCGCGCCCCGATGTCGCGCTCGAGCTCGCGCGGCCCGAGAATCTCGGCCACCGTGCCCGTCGCCTGCCGCCGCCACATCTCGAACTGGAACAGCCGGTCGCGGGCGGCCGCGTAGCCCTGGGCGAAGAAGAGGTCCGCCTCGTTCTCGGCGTAGATATGGTTGATGCCCCACCGGTCGGTGACGATCTCCACCGGCGCCTCGAGGCCGGCGAGCTCCAGCCGCTCGGACTGCGCCTCGACCGCGGGGCCGGGGTTCGTCAGGCTCAACGTCAGGGCGGCCAGCGCGGCCGTCCGGACTCGGGTGCTGCGGGTCATGGCGGGAAGCCTCCTCGGTTCGGACGGGGTGCACGCCGGAGTCGCGAGGACCGGGCGCGAGGCCGGCGTTCCTGCCGCGCCGGACATCGAACGGTCACCCGGCCGACGGACCCTCGAGCCGAAGTCCGCGAACGAAGTCGCCTCGCTCTCCCGTCGTGCGCCCGTGCGGACAGGAGCCACGGCGACGAGCTGCGACGCATTATAATCCTTGCGCCGGTCGGTCCCGGTGCCGTCCAGTCCCGACGCTTCGTGAACCGCTCCGCCATCGAGTCATGCCTGACGACGTCTCGCCGGCCCAGGGCCGGCCCGCGCCCCCGGCTCGCCCATCACCCGACGGCTCCGCGCCGCGGCCGACCCCGGCCGCCGGGGACGGCGCCGTTCCCCGGCGCGGGCTCCTGACCTCGGAAGACTGGTGGGCCATCTGGCTGGGGGGGCTCCTCATCGCCGTCGCCGCCCTCGGCCTTCTCACCGGGGTGGCCGGGCTCGGCCGCTGGACCGCCAACCCCCTGGCCGCCCTCGACGGCCGCGTGGCGGGGCTGGCCATGCTGGGCCTGGGGCTGGCCCTCGTCACCGGGCTGGCCGCGCAGGCCATGGGCGGGCGGCTCATCCGGCACCAAGCCGGGTTCTTCGGGCTGTTCGGGCTCGCCGTCCTCGCCTACGCCCTCGCCAACCAGACCGGCATCCGGGCGGCGGGGGTGGGCTACGCGTTCTGGGCCCTCGCGCTGGGGCTCGTCATCTCGAACACCGCCGGGGTCCCCGGCTGGCTGAAGCCGGCCGTGCGCGGCGAGCTGTACATCAAGACGGGGCTCGTGCTCCTCGGGGCGGAGATCCTGTTCAACCGCATCCTGACCCTGGGCCCGCCGGGGCTCGTCGTGGCCTGGCTCGTCACCCCGGTCGTCATCTTCTTCATGTACCGCTTCGGCACGCGGGTGCTGAAGATGGCGAGCCCGTCGCTGGTCATCGTCATCGCCGCCGCCACGTCGGTGTGCGGCGTGTCGGCCGCCATCGCGACGGCGGCGGCGGCCCGTGCGAAGAAGGACGAGCTGACCCTCGCGGTCAGCATGACCCTGATCTTCACCGTCCTCATGATGATCGTCATGCCCCTCGGCATCCGCGCCGTCGGCATGGACCCGATCGTCGGCGGGGCCTGGATCGGCGGCACCGTCGACGCCACCGGGGCGGTGGTGGCGGCGGGGGCCATGCTGGGGGAAGAAGCGGGTCAGGTGGCCGCCGTCGTCAAGATGATCCAGAACATCCTCATCGGCGTCGTGGCGTTCCTCGTCGCCGTCTGCTGGGTGACCCGGGTAGACGCGCCGGGCACGTCGACCCGCCCTCCCGCGGCCGAGATCTGGAACCGCCTCCCCAAGTTCATCCTCGGCTTCGTGGGGTCGTCGCTCCTGTTCTCGTTCGTGCTCACGCCGGCCCTCGGCGACGACGCGGTGGCCGGCATCATCGACCTCACGTCCGACCTCCGCGGCTGGCTCTTCTGCCTCGCGTTCGTCAGCATCGGGCTCGATTCGAACTTCCGCGCCCTCGCCGGCCAGGTGGCCGGCGGGCGGCCGATCCAGCTCTATGTCGTGGGCCAGGCGTTCAACCTGGTGCTGACCCTGATCGCGGCCTGGCTCGCGTTCGGCGGGGTCCTCTTCGATCCGGTGTCATGATGCGGAGCAGCAAAGGCGGCCGAACGCCCGGTGCGGCGGGAATCCGCGGGCTCCGGGGACGGCCTGCTCGACTCGCCGCCGGCGTGCTGGCGCTCGCCGCGCTGGCGCTGCTGCTGTCGCAAGCCGACCGACTGCCGGAACCGGCGGGCGACGCCATTCGCAGCAACGCGGCCGCCGACCAGGATGCGACAGCGCTGTTCTACACGGAAGTGAACGGCTGGCGGAGATGGTCGGACAACGCGCGCAGCCGATGAGCGGCGACCACTAGCCCGCCCATCGTCGCCTCCGGCTCCGCTGGGCGCCCAACCAACCCTGCTAGTGAGGCGCAATCTCTGACCGCTGACTTCCGCCGTGACGGAGTACGCCCTCGAGCCGTCGAGGTGGCGCGCCCGCCCTCGGTACGCTACGGGCTCCCAGCCCCGTCCGGGCACGTGTTCGTCGATCACGTAGGCGCGGTCGTAGCCCCTCAATCCCGCGGAATGGTAGCCGCCGGTGACCGTGTTGTGCCCGATGAGCAGGCGTCCCGCGTTCTCCTGCGAGTCGCCCAACGTAATCTCCGCTGACGCGCGGCCGGTTCGAAGTCGTCGCGAGGCCAGCGCCACACCGACCGGTTGCGGAGCTTCTTCCGACCCCGTGTACTCCGCGTCGACGCCCGAGCCCCCGAAAGACCAACTCCCTGACAACGCGGCCCAAGTGGGTCGATTCCCGTTCCCGTTCGCCATCGCGTCCCCCGATTCGATGATACCTGAACGTCGAAGGCGACGTCGGTCGCTCGCGCGTCGGAGTTCGCGACGACGGACACTCCCCGGGCGACCGAAGGTCCCGCACCGCCCGACCGCGGAGTCTTCGCGCCGGCGAAGCACCCGACGCGAGCGAAGCCCGGCCGCCCGCGTGCCGGATTCAGCGCCGGCGGAGCTCCCAACGCGACCGAAGCCCCACCCGAGCGCTGGAGTTTCGCGCCAGCGAAACTCCCAACGCGACCGCAGGTCGCGCAGTCGCCCGCCCTGCCGTCAAGACCTGAACAGCGCCGCCGCCCGGTCGAGGGCGTCGCGGTCGCCCACCAGCACCGCCGTGTCCCCCGGCCGGTAGGCGAAGGCGGCCTCGCGCTGATAGTGCGGCCGGCCGTCCCGGATCACCGCGATCTGCACGGCGCCGGTGGCCCGGCGCAGGTCGAGCGCGGTGGCGCTCTTCCCCACCGCCGGCGCGCCCGCCTCGACCTCCACCAGCTCGAGGGCGTTGTGGATGCCCAGGTGCTTCAGGGTGTCGAGGTGCAGGTTGGGCCGGGCGCGTCCCCGCAGCAGCCCGTAGTGCTCGCTGCGCACCGCGTCGAGCTCGTGGGCGATGCGGGCGGCGGGGATCTCGTAGCGCTCGAGGGCCCGCGCGAACAGCTCCAGCGACGCCTCGAACTCCTCGACCACCACCTCGGTGGCGCCGAGCCGCATCAGCTCGTCGATGGCCCCGACGTAGCGCGTCCGCACCACGATCGCGGCCCCCGGCGCCGCGCGGCGGGCCATCGCCACCCCCCGCCGCTCGTCGAACGGGGACGAGATGGCGAAGACGACGAGCCGGGCCCCCGCCCCGCCGGCCCGCTCCAGCACGGGGTGGCCGGCGCCGTCGCCGTACAGGGCCGTGAACCCGTCGCGGCGCGCCGCCTCCACGAGCTCCGCGTTCTGGTCGACGACGACGCACTCGATGCCGGCCGCCTGCAGCATCCGCGCCAGGTAGCGCCCGGCGAGGCCGTAGCCGACGACGATGGCGTGGTCCGCCGGCGCCGGGACCGGCTCGTCGGCGTCGGGCCCGCCGCGCGACCCCGGGGCGAGGCGGACCGCCCACGACCGGGAGACCGTCACCAGGAACGGCGCGACCAGCATGGACAGGGCGGCGACGGCGAGGAACACCTCGTAGTGACCGGCCCCGAACAGCCCCAGGGGGAGCCCGGCCGCCGCGAGGACGAACGAGAACTCCCCGATCTGGGCCAGGCTCAGCCCCGTCGCGAGCGCGGTGTCCGGCCGGCGCCCGCGCACCGTCACCGCCCCCGCGACGACCGCCGCCTTCGCCGCCAGGACCAGCACCGTCCCGCCCAGCAGCAGCGGCAGTTGCGCCCCGACCACCGTCAGGTCGAGCAGCATGCCGATCGAGGTGAAGAACACCCCGCTGAACAGGGCGCGGAACGGCATCACGTCGTCGAGCGCCTGCAGGCCGTACTCGGACTCGGAGATGACGAGCCCGGCCAGGAACGCGCCCACCGCGAGCGAGAACCCCGCCGTCGACGCCGCCAGCGCCGTCCCCATCGCGAAGAAGCCGACGCACAGCGTGAACAGGTCCCGGTCGCGGGTCTCGACGATGCGGTCCAGCGTCCAGCGCACCACGAGCCGGCCGCCCGCGACGAGGGCGGCCATCGCGGCGAGCCCCAGCCCGAGCCGCAGCCAGAGCCCGCCGGTCCCGCCGGCGGCGCCCGGACCCGCGGGGTCCGGCCCGAACAACGGCACGACGAGCATGAGGGGCACGATGGCGAGGTCCTGGAACAGCAGGATGGCCATCGACTCCCGGCCGTGCGGGGCGTCCAGATCGCCCCGGTCGGCGAGGGTCCGGCTGACGATGGCGGTGGACGACAGCGCGGCGAGGGCGCCGTAGAACAGGCTCTGGCCCACGGGGAGGCCGAAGACGGGGCCGGCCACCGCCGCGAGGGCCATCACCCCCGACACCTGGAGGGCGCCCGCCACGAGAACGGACAGGCCCCAGCCGAGGACCTGCGACAGCGAAAGCTCGAGCCCGATCTCGAACAGCAGCAGCACCACGCCGATCTCGGCCAGTGCCGCCACCGCGTCCGGATCGGGGACGAGGGCGGCGCCGTGGGGGCCGATGGCGACGCCCACCAGCAGGAACCCCACCAGCGTCGGCACCCGCAGGCGGTGCGCGAGGGCGGCGACGGGAATGGCGAGGCCGACGATCAGGGCCAGGTTGCGGAGTACGGCGAGATCGTGCATGGGCGGCCCCGCGGCGGCGGGCGTGTCAGCGGCGGCGCCGGAAGTACTCGATCTGATATTCGCGCACGTTGCGGTTGTGCTCGCGCAACGTGTCGGCGAACACGTGCGAGCCGTCGTTGCGGCTGACGAAGTACAGATGGGACACGTCGGCCGGGGCCACCGCCGCACCGAGATCGTCGCCGTTCGGCGCCCCGATGGGGCCCGGCGGCAGCCCCGGGTAGACGTAGGTGTTGTAGGGCGAGTCGAACCGGAGGTTCTCGCGGGTGAGGTTGCCGTCGTAGAGCCCCGCGAGCTCCAGCGCGTAGATGACGGTGGGGTCGCACTGCAGCAGCATGCCCCGGTCGAGGCGGTTGTTGAAGACGGCGGAGACGACGGGCCGCTCCTCGTCGAGCCCCGTCTCGCGCCGGATGAGCGACGCCAGCGTCACCACCTCGCGGACGCCGAGGCCGCGCGCCGCCGCCTTCGCCCGCAGATCGTCGTCGAACGTCCGCCGGAACTGCGCCACCATCGCCTCGACGAGGTCCTCGGCGGTGGCCCCGCGCGGCAGCGAGTACGTCTCCGGGAACAGGTACCCCTCGAGGTCGACCGCCTCGGGGTCGAGGTCGGCCACCAGATCGACCCGCGCGCTCGCGGCCAGGAACGCCTCGGACGACCCGAACCCCGACCGCTCGTACCGCTCGGCCATCTCGCGCCGGGTGAGCCCCTCGGGGAAGGTGATGGGCAGCAGGTGGACGCGGCCGTCCGCGATGGCGTCGACGACGGCCATCGCGGACAGCGGCGCCGCGAACCGGTACTTCCCCGCCTGCAGCCCGCGGTCCCGCCCGCTACGCCACAGCGCGAGGCGGAACGTGGTCTCGTCGCGCACGACGCCCGCGGCCGCGAGCCGGCGGCCGATCTCCGCCGTCGGCGTCCCCGGCGGGATGTCCACGAAGACCTCGCCGCCCTCGTAGCCGCGGTACGCCTCGTCCGCGCGGTCGTAGAGACGCTTCGCGCCGTACGCCGCCAGCGAGCCGACGATCAGCGCGACGACGAAGGCCGCCGCAAGGAGCTTCTTCATGATCCTTCGTGCCGACGGCCCGCGGCGACACCCCCGCTGCATTCGAGCGGCGATGGATCCCGCCTGCGCCCGGCAAGCGTCGCCCCCGGCTCCGGGCGCCGCCCGGCCACGCCTACCGGCAGTCCGCGTCGGAACGGGCCGGCTGCGTCGTTCGTCGGTGGCATATGCCCAACACGCGCCCTCCTCACGCCTCGTCAGGCGGGCGCCTCGGCTTTCGGCCGGCGCCCTCCGGGCGCGGTGCAACGCGGAACTTCACCGCGGGCCGTCGCGTCGAGGTGGTCCTGCAGGATGATCGCGGCGGCCGCGGCGTCGAGCCGCGCCTTGCGCCGGCGCCAGTCGCGCTCGCGCAGGGCCAGCCGCTGCTCGGCCTCGACGCTCGTGAGCCGCTCGTCCTGCAGGGTGACCGGCAGGCCGGTCCGCTGCCCGATGGCCCGCGCGACCGCGGTCACCCGCGCGTCGTCGTCGTGACGCCGGCCGTCGAGACGAGACGGCCGCCCGACGACGACGCGCGCGACCGGGTCGTCGTCCTCGGCCAGCTCCGCGAGCAGCGCTGCGACCCGGTCCGCGACCGAGTCGGGCGCTCCCGCCCCGCTCACCGTCCGCCACGGGGTCGCGAGCGTGCCCGTCGGGTCGCTGACCGCGATCCCCATCCGACGCCGTCCGAGGTCCAGCCCCACCGCTCTCATGCCACGCCCCCCGCGCGCCCGGGGTGCATCCTCACCTTGTCTTCGATCCGCTGGCCGCGTGGCACGCCCCTCCCGCGCGCGGGGTGCATTGCGCTGGCCGCGCGACGAGGTTGGGGTTGTCACACGCCCCCCCGCGCGCGCGGGGTGCATTGCTCAAAACCGCCGGACGTGCTGACCGGGCTGACACGCCCCCCCGCGCGCGCGGGGTGCATTCCGCGGTCGAGAGCAGCGGAGGCTCTCGCCACGAGCTCCTCGACCGGCGCAGGTCCATCCCGTTCAAGACTAGCATCCCCGGCCGGCCGCCGCCCCGATCCACGCCCGAGAACCCGGCTCCGAGGCAGGCCCGCGGGCCGATCCCCACTTCTGTCGCCGGATCCTCGCGCGGATTCGATAGAATTGCGGGATACGGAAGCTGGATCCGTCCCGTGGGAACGGTGCGGGCTTCCGAAGGACTGGTTGGGCGCCGGGCGGAGCCGACGGCGACACCTGGACGGGCCATGGGCCTGCGCCCCGGCGGACCACAAGCATCGAGGTTCCTCGTGACCGATCGCACCCGCTTCATCGTGCTCGCCCTGACGCTGCCCATCATGGCCTACACGCTGGTCGGCAGCGTGCTGGGACGCGTGGTCGCCCAGGAAGGCGCCTACCGGCACCTCCGGATCTTCGAGGAGGTGGTGTCGCTGGTCACCGCCAACTACGTGGAGCAGGTCGACGCCGATCTCATCATGCAGGGCGCGCTGTGGGGACTGGCGGAAGGGCTCGACCCGGAGAGCTCGTACCTGACCGCCGACGAGGTCCGGCTCCACGACGCCGGGCCCGACGACGCGCTCGCCGGCGTCGGCCTGACCCTGACCCGCCAGTACTACGTCCAGGTCGTGGCGGCGCGGGACGGCTCGCCCGCCGCCCTCGCCGGCCTCCGGCCCGGAGACTATCTCCGCCAGATCGACGGGAACCCGACGCGGATGATGTCGACCGTCCGGGCCCGGCAGCTCCTCCGCGGGGCCCCGGGATCGACGGTCAGCCTCGAGATCATCCGCGGCAACGCGGCCGAGCCGGTCACCCTGGAGATCGAGCGCGGCGTGGCCCGCTCCGCCAACGTCACCAGCCGCATCGCGACGCCGGGCGTCGGCTACCTCCGCATCTCGGAGTTCGACGCCACCACCGTGGCGGCGATCGGGGCCGCCAACGAGACCCTGGCCGGGCAGGGGGCTGAGAGCCTCGTCATCGATCTCCGCGGCACCGCGGCCGGGTCGTTCGAGACCGGGATTGCCGCGGCGGAGCTGTTCACCGACGCCGATCCGCTCGTGATGCGCGAGTCGGCGAGCGAGCGGGAACCCGTCGCCCGCGGCCCCCGCCAGCCCTCCATCGCGGGGCCGGTGGTGCTGCTGACCGACTTCGGCACGGCGGGGGCGGCGGAGCTGTTCGCGGCCGCCCTCACCGAAGCGGGCCGGGCCGAGACGGTGGGCGTCCGCACCGCGGGCCGGGCGGCCGAGCAGACCCTGGTGCGGCTGCCCGACGGCGGCGGCCTTCTGCTGTCGTCGACGCGCTACCTGACCGCGTCCGGCGAGCCGATCCATCGCCAGGGGGTGCCGGCCGAGGTCCCGATCCAGGCCCCGGCGGTCGAGCTCGATCCGGCGTCGCCGGCGCCGCCCGACGAGGATCCGGGCGATCCCGTGCTGGAGCGGGCGCTCGAGCACCTCGCCGGCGGCCCGGAGCAGGAGTCCGCGCCGTAGACGGCACAAGCTCCCGGAGGGTTGGTTGGCGGCTCAGGAGTCCGCGCCGTAGCCGCGGCGCGGGACTTCCGGAGGCCTCTCCGGCGCCGGGCGGAGCAGAAGCGACGACCGGGGGCCCGGCGGCGCCGCCCTCATGCGTTTGACTGATTCGCCAGGGGATTGCTATATTTTGACGTTTCGGGGTGTCCCGGGCTTGTCCCGACAGTCTAGGCGCGTAGCTCAGTCTGGTTAGAGCGCCTGCTTGACACGCAGGAGGTCGGCGGTTCGAGTCCGCCCGTGCCTACCATTTCCGGAAGTACCTGCACTGTACAGCACGACGACGCCAGACGACCATGGATCAGGTGACGGTCACCCTCCCGGACGGCTCCACGCGGCAGATGCCGGCGGGGACCCCCGTGCGCGCCGTCGCCGAGGGCATCTCGCCCCGCCTCGCCAAGGCGGCGCTGGCCGCCACCGTCGGCGAACGCATGGTCGACCTGAGCCATCCCCTCGAGGAGGACGCGCCGGTCCGCATCGTCACCCGGGACGGGCCGGACGCCCTCGAGCTCTACCGGCACAGCACCGCGCACCTCCTGGCCGCCGCCGTCACCGCCCTCTTCCCGGAGGCCCAGTGCGGCATCGGGCCGCCGACCGAGGACGGCTTCTTCTACGACTTCGTCGTCGACCGTCCGTTCGTGCCCGAGGACCTCGAGGCCATCGAAGCCAAGATGCGCGAGATCGCGCGGCAGGATCTGGCCTACGAACGCAAGATGATGCCGAAGGAGGAGGCCAAGCGCTACTTCGCCGACCGCGGCGAGCCCCTCAAGGTCGAGCTCATCGAGGAGAAGGGCGGGCCGGTCGTCTCGTGCTACACCATCGACGGCGTGTTCATGGACTTCTGCACCGGCCCTCACGTGCCCTCGAGCGGGGCGCTCAAGGCGTTCCGGGTGCTGACGAGCTCGAACGCGTACTGGAAGGGGGACGCCCGCAACCAGCCGATGCAGCGCATCTACGGCACCGCCTTCTTCAACGAGAAGGCCCTCGCCGAGCACGTGCACCGGCTGGAGGAGGCGAAGAAGCGCGACCACCGCAAGCTGGGGCGCGAGCTGGGGCTCTTCACGTTCCACCACTGGGCGCCGGGGGCCGCGTTCTGGCTCGCGCACGGCACCACCCTGTGGAACCTCCTCGCCGGGTACATGCGGGAGGCCCTGTTCCCGGAGGGCTACGTCGAGCTCCGGACGCCGCTCGTCTACAACAAGCAGCTCTGGGAGACCTCGGGGCACTGGGCCCACTACGAGGAGAACATGCTGCGGGTCGAGTCCGAAGGCGAGACCTACAGCCTCAAGCCCATGAACTGCCCCGGGCACATGCTGGTCTTCGCGAGCGAGGTTCGCAGCTACCGCGACCTGCCGATCCGGTACCACGACCAGAGCGTGCTGCACCGCGACGAGGCGTCGGGGGTGCTCGCGGGGCTGACCCGGGCCCGGCAGTTCTGCCAGGACGACGCGCACTGCTTCGTCGCCCCCGACCAGATCGCGGGCGAGGTCGAGCGGCTGCTGCGCCTCGTGCAGCGGGTCTACGCCGACTTCGGGCTCGAGTTCGCGGTCGAGCTGTCGACGCGGCCCGAGACGTTCCTGGGCGAGACCGCCACTTGGGACCAGGCCGAGACGCAACTGAAGGAAGCGCTCGAGGCGGCCGGCCAGGACTACCGCGTCGCCGAGGGCGAGGGCAACTTCTACGGGCCCAAGATCGACTTCCATGTCGTCGACGCCATCGGCCGGAACTGGCAGTGCGCCACGATTCAGCTCGACTACCAGCTTCCCGAGCGGTTCCAGTTGAAGTACATCGGCGAGGACAACGCCGAGCATCGTCCCGTCGTCATCCACCGCGCCATCTTCGGCAGCTTCGAGCGGTTCATCGCCCTCCTGATCGAGCACTACGCCGGCGCGTTCCCGCTGTGGCTCGCCCCGGTTCAGGCGGTCGTGGTGCCCATCGCCGACCGCCACCGCGACTACGCCGAGTCGGCGGCGGCCCGTCTGCGCGCGGCCGGCCTGCGGGTCGAGGTGGACGCCAGACAGGAGAAGATGGGGTACAAGATTCGCTCGGCGCAGCTCCGGAAGATCCCGTACATGCTGGTCACGGGCGATCGCGAGGCGTCCGACGGCGCGGTGGCCGTCCGGCACCGCCGCGACGGCGACCGCGGGGCCAGCCCCGTCGACGACTTCATCGCCGCCGCCCTCGACGAGGTGCGGCAGCGGGGGGGCCACGGCGACGCGACGCGCCACTGACGCCGTCCGCACCCGCAACACCTTCACAAGGGGGACGCTATCGCTTTCGTTCGTAATCAACGACGTGAGGTCCGGACCCGCACCAACGAACGGATTCGCGTGCGCGAGATCCGGGTCATAGACGACACGGGTCAGCAGCTCGGCATCATGTCGCCGCCACAGGCGCTGGCCATCGCCCGGGAGAAGGGGCTCGACCTCGTCGAGATCTCCCCGACGGCGTCGCCGCCCGTCTGCCGCATCATGGACTACGGGCGCTACCACTACCAGGAACAGAAGCGCACCCGGGAAGCGCGCAAGAACCAGAAGTCGATCGAGCTCAAGGAGATCAAGTTCCGGCCCAAGGTGGACGAGCACGACTACAACTTCAAGAAGAAGCACATCGAGCGCATCGTCAAGGAAGGCGACAAGGTGAAGGCCACGATCTTCTTCCGCGGCCGGGAGATGGCCCACCCCGACTTCGGGCGGCGCATCCTCGACCGCCTCGTCGAGGACCTCGAGGGCGTGGCCGCGGCCGAGACGCACCCGAGCATGCAGGGCAACCAGATGCACATCATCCTGTCCGGCGTCGGCGGCGGCAAGAAGGGGCAGGGGAGCTAGCAGCCCGTGGCGAAACCCCGCGTTGCATCGAGAGCGGCGAGGCGCCCGCCTGACAAGGCGTGAGGAGGGCGCATATGGGGTATATGCAACCGACGAACAACGCAGTCAGGCGGGATGCATCGCCGCTCGAATCCAGCGGGGATTTCGCCACGGGCTGCTGGAGATTCGAATGCCGAAGATGAAGACACACCGCGGGGCCGCGAAGCGCTTCAAGACGACGGGCAGCGGCAAGGTGGTGCGCAGCCAGTCGTTGAAGCAGCACATCCTGACGAGCAAGACGACCAAGCGGAAGCGGAACCTTCGGAAGTCGGCCCTGATCTCGGCCGCCGACACCCGCCGCGTTCAGCGCCTCCTGCCGAACGGATAGCGGAACCCCGGCGGGGCCGCGGCGCGGCCCTGCCCGGGGTCATGGACCGGGCGGCGGGAGCCGCCCCGAACGACGGATGGCGGCCCCGTCCGGGCGTCATGGACCGGGGGGCGGGAGCCGCCCCCGAACGACGGAATCGAGGGAGTTGAACGGATGCCGCGAGTCAAGCGTGGATCGGTGCGGCGCGCGAAGCGCAAGAAGCTGCTGGCGCGCACCAAGGGCTTCTTCGGTACGAAGAGCAAGCTCTACAGGGCCGCGAAGGAGGCCGGCGACAAGGCGGCCGAGTACGCCTACGTCGGCCGCCGGCTGAAGAAGCGCGACTTCCGGCGCCTGTGGATTCTGCGCATCAACGCCGCCGCCCGCGAGCACGGGCTCAGCTACAGCCGGTTCATGCACGGCCTCGGCGCGGCCGGGGTCGCCCTCGACCGCAAGAGCCTCGCCGACCTCGCGGTGGCGGAGCCCGCCGCCTTCGCGCAGCTCGCGGCCCGGGCCGCGCTGCAGGATCGCAGCGCGCACCCGTGACCGCCCCGAGCGACATCGACGGCATCCGCGCCGCCTTCCAGACGGACCTCGCGGCGGTCGCGTCCGAGCCCGATCTGCAGGCGGTGCGGGACCGGTACCTCGGTCGCAAGCGAGGCGCCGTCGCGGCGCTGATGAAGCAGGTGGCGGGCGCGCCCCCCGAGGCCCGGCCCGCCCTCGGCAAGGGGGCCAACGTCCTCAAGCGCGAGATCGAGCACGCGCTCGACGAGCGGCGGAAGGCGTTGCGCATGGCCGCGAGGCCCGCGGGGGCGGTGGACGTCACCCTGCCCGGCCGGGCGGCACCGTTCGGGCGACGCCACCCCCTGACCCTGATCCGCGAGCAGGTCGAGTCGATCTTCGAGTCGTGGGGGTTCGAGATCCTCCAGGGCCCGCAGGTCGAGGACGACTACCACAACTTCGAGGCCCTGAACATGCCGCCGGACCACCCGGCCCGCGACATGCAGGACACGTTCTACCTGGACGGCTCGATGCCCGGCGAGGGCGCCCCCGCGACCCTGCTGCGCACCCACACGTCGGGCATGCAGATCCGCTACATGGAGCGGCACGAGCCGCCGGTGCGCATCATCGCCCCCGGGCTCGTCTACCGCCGCGACACCCCCGACCTGACCCACTCGCCCATGTTCATGCAGGTGGAAGGGCTGATGGTCGACGAGGGGATCACGATGGCGGACCTCAAGGGGACCCTCGTCGGGTTCCTCAAGGCGTTCTTCGACCCCGGCACCCGGGTCATGTTCCGGCCGAGCTTCTTCCCGTACACCGAGCCGAGCGCGGAGGTCTTCATCAGTTGCGTCTTCTGCGGCGGCGGCGGATGCGCGGTCTGCAAGCAGACCGGCTGGCTCGAGATCCTCGGCTGCGGCATGGTGCACCCGGCCGTCTTCGAGGCGGTGGGATACGATGCGGAGCGCTACACGGGCTGGGCGTTCGGCCTCGGCATCGACCGCGTCGCCCTCCTCAAGTACCGGGTCGAGGACATCCGCCTCTTCTACGACAACGACTTGCGCCTGCTGGAGCAGTTTCCCCATTGAGAGTCCTCGTGTCGTGGCTGCGGGAGCTCGTCGACGTTCCGGTCGGCGTCGACGAGCTGGCTGACCGGCTGACCATGTGCGGCTTCGAGGTCGGCGCGGTCGAGCCGTGGCCGGCCGACCCCCGGACCCCCGACGGCCCGCCGGACGCGGTGCTCGATCTCGAGATCACCACGAACCGCCCCGACTGCCTCTCCGTGCTCGGCATCGCGCGCGAGGTCGCCACCGCCTACGGCACCGAGCTCCGGATGCCGCCGGCAACGGCCGCCGAGCCCGACCCCGGGGCGGGGGACGCCATCGCCATCACCATCGAGGATCCCGATCTCTGTCCCCGCTACGCGGGGGCCCTCGCGCAGGTGACGGTGGGGCCGTCGCCGCCGTGGCTGGCGCGGCGGCTCGAGGCGGCCGACGTGCGGCCCATCAACAACGTCGTCGACGTCACCAACTACGTCATGCTCGAGCTGGGGCACCCCATGCACGCGTTCGACCTCGACCGGCTCGCCGGCCCCGAGATCCGCGTGCGCCGGGCCCGCGCCGGCGAGACCGTCCGCACCCTCGACGGCGTGGACCGGACTCTCGTACCCGACATGCTGGCCATCGCGGACGCCGAACGCCCCCAGGCCGTCGCCGGCATCATGGGCGGCGCCGCCTCGGAGGTCGGCCCCGGCACCCGCACCATCGTCCTCGAGGCCGCCTGGTTCGACCCGCTCTCGGTGCGGCGCACGAGCCGGCGGCTGGGCCTCGCCACCGACGCCTCCTACCGGTTCGAGCGCGGCGCCGACGTCGCGGCGCCGCCCGCCGCGATTCGCCGGGCCCACCGGCTGCTCGCCGACATCGGCGCGGGAACGCCCCGCGGCCCTCTTGTCGACCGCTTCCCCGCCCCGCCCGCGCCCGTCGAGATACGGCTCCGCCACGCCCGGCTCGGACGCGTGCTCGGTCAGACCATCGAGGAGGGGTTCGTGGCGCCGGCGCTCGCGAGCCTCGGCTTCGAGCCCACGCCCGCGGCGGAGGACGACGGCCCCGCCTGGCGTGTCCGGGTGCCGACGTTCCGAGTGGACGTCAAGCGGGAAGAGGACCTGATCGAGGAGGTCGCGCGCCATCACGGCTACGACGAGATCCCGACCACGTTCCCGGCCCTGACCCGGCCCGCGCCGGCGCCCGGCGCCTGGCGGGCTCGCGACCGTCTCGTACGGCGCCTGCTGACCGGGGCCGGCTTCTCCGAGGCCGTCACCTACGGGTTCGTCGACGAGGCCGCGGCCCGCGCCGTCCACCCCGCCGGGGACGTCGTGGCCCTGCGCAACCCGCTGTCGGAGCGCGGCGCCGTGCTCCGGCCCTCGCTGATCCCCGGCCTCGTCGACGCCGTGGTCCACAACCGGCGCCGCGAGCGGCACGACGTGCGGCTCTTCGAGATCGGCAGCCGCTTCCGCCAGGGCGACGGAGAGACGCCGGCCCTCGCCGTCGCCATCGCCGGCGCGGGGACGGCGGCGCACTGGAGCGCCCCCGCCCGACCGGCGGACCTGTTCGACCTGACCGGCGTCATCGCGCGGCTGTGCTCGGGCTTCGGCCTCGAAGCGTCGTTCGAGCCGGCGTCGGCCGGCCAGCTCGTGGCGGGACGGCGGGCCCGCGTGCACGTGGGAACAGGCGGCGATCGTGCCGTGCTCGGCGAGGCCGGCCAGCTCGATCCGGCCCTCACGGGGGCGCGGGGCATGCCCGGATCGGACCCGGTGTACGTGGCCGAGCTCGATCTGCGGCGGCTCGGCCTCGGCGCGTTCGATCGCCTGCGCGCCGCCCCGGTGCCCCGTCATCCCTCCGTCACGCGCGACCTCTCGGTCGAGATCGACGACGCCTTGCCTGCCGCGCAGGTTCGTGACACGATCCGGGCGGCGGCCGGGCCGACCCTCGTCGAGGTCGTCGAGGTCGACCGGTACACGGGCTCGGGGGTGGCCGCGGGCGCCGTCAGCCTGTCGGTCCGCCTGACGTTCCGCGCCCCCGACCGGACGCTGACCGATACCGAGGTCCAACGAAGCACCGACGCGGTGCTGCAGGCGCTCGCGGAAGCCCATCACGCAAGGCAACGCTAGACCATCGATACGACGGCGGTCCCGGGACCGCCCGGCGCGCGGCCGCCCGGAATCATCGACGACGGCCGCCCGCGCCACGAGGAGTCGCTCATGGTGAAGACGGAAGCCCCCCTGGAACTGAAGCCCATCGAACAGCTCGCCGAACGGGTCCAGTCCCTCGTCGAAGTGCTCGGAACCACCCGCGAGGAGCTGAAGATGGCCCTCGACGACAACACGCGCTTGTCGGGCGAGGTCGAAGAGCTGCGCGGCAAGCTGCAGGCGGCCGAGGAGCAGCAGGAGACGCAGCACCGCGAGCTGCAGTCCGAGCGCGACGAGATCCGCGACCGCATCACCCGGATGCTGGAGCAGATCGAGGAGATCAGCCTGTAGGAACCCTCGCGGCCGTGCCGCGTGCCGTCGACGCCGGCTCCCCCCGTGCGTCCGAGTACCGCCACCGTGACCGACCTCGCAGACGGACCCGTGACCGGCGATGCGTCGCAAGTCGTGACCGTGGAGATCATGGGGCAGCGCTTCTCGATCCGGAGCTCGCTCGACATCGAGTACATCAACCGGCTGGCCAGCTACGTCGACCACAAGATCCAGGCCGCGACCGAGCACTCGACCGGCGGCGACACCGTGCGCATCGCGGTGCTGGCGGCCATGAACATCGCCGACGAGTACTTCCGCAGCCGCGACACGGAGACCTCGCTGGAGGCGGCCCTGAAGACGCGCGCCGGCGAGATCCAACGGCTGGTCGACGACGCCCTCGCCGATACCCCGCCCGAACCGGCCGCCGAGACCTGACGGGACGGGGCCCGACGGCGGCAATCGCCGGCCGGGCCTTGCGGGCAGTCCGGGTTCGTTCTAAGATTGGGGCATCGAGAGCGATTCAGACAGGCGGTCACGCTCTGCCGCATGTGTCGGCTGGCAGTTGGCAGCCATGTGAAATACGAGATCCCTGCAGTGTTCGTGATGGTTTCGGAGGTTCGTTTGAGCCAACGCTATACCCAAGAGGGCCGCGACGCTTCGTGGCGCGCACGCCTCTGCGCGAGGTAGCGCAAAGCGAAGCTGATCGACACGAGAGCGGCTCCACCTGCTTTTGGCAGGTTCATTCGACCTCCCCACACGGCAATGCGGGGCCTTACGCCTCACCTCTCCAGGCGTCGCCGTCCGGCGGTCCGGCGCTAGACGCAACGGGCCGCCGCCCCGGCGCCTCCCGTCGAGGGGTTGCCCGCCCGCCGCCCGTCTGGCGCTCCCCGCGACCCCTGGCGGCCACCGCCGCGGGGTCCGAGGGACCACCCATGGACCTTGTCACGACCGCAGGCATCATCCTGGCCGTCGTTGTCGTGTGTCTTGCCTGGTTCGCCCGCGAGCGCGCCGTCCGCACCGTCGGTCAGGCGAAGGAGGAGGCGGACCGCCTCCTGCACGACGCCCGCCGGGAGGCCGACGCCTACCGCAAGGAGGCGGAGCTCGCGGCCAAGGAGCAAGCCCACACGCTGCTGCAGGAGAACGAGCGTCAGAGCCAGGAGCGGCGCGACGAGCTGGAGTCGGTCGAGCGACAGCTCGCCCGCCGGGCCCAGGAACTGACGGAGCAGGACCGCGAGGCCAGGCGCACCGAGGCGACTCTCGCGGAACGGCAGCAGCAGCTCGACGAGCGGGACGGCGCCCTCGCCGAGGAGCGCCGCCGCTGCGACGAGCTGATCCGCGAGCAGCAGCAGGCCCTGCAGCGCGTCTCGGGCCTCACCGCCGACGAGGCGAAGGAGCTCGTCATCAGGCAGATCGAGCAGGACGCCCGCCGCGACGCCGCCAACCTCGTCAAGCGGCTCGAGGCCGAGGCCCGCGAGCAGGCGGCGGAGAAGGCGCGGCAGATCATCACCCAGGCCATCCAGCGCAGCGCCCCCGAGCACACCATCGAGACCACCGTCTCGGTCGTCGATCTGCCCAGCGACGACCTCAAGGGGCGCATCATCGGCCGCGAGGGCCGGAACATCCGCGCCCTCGAGCAGGCCACCGGGGTGGAGCTGATCGTCGACGACACCCCCGGCGCCATCATCCTGTCGAGCTTCGACCCCTTCCGGCGCGAGGTCGCGAAGCAGGCCATCGAGCGGCTCATCGCGGACGGCCGCATCCATCCCGCCCGCATCGAGGAGGTCGTCGAGAAGGTCAAGGTCGAGCAGGAGGAGCTGGCCCTCAAGGAGGGCGAGGCGGCCGCGTTCGAGCTCGGGCTCTTCGACATGCATCCCGAGATCCACCGGCTGATGGGGAAGCTGAAGTTCCGCACCAGCTACGGCCAGAACGTGCTGAGCCACTCCAAGGAGGTCGCCTACCTCGCCGGCATCATGGCCCGCGAGGTGGGGCTCGACGCCCACACGACGATCCGCGGCGCGTTCGTGCACGACATCGGGAAGGCCATCGACCGCGACCTGCAGGGCACCCACCTCACCCTCGGCATCGACTTCCTGCGCCAGCACGGCGAGAAGGAGGCGGTCGTCGACGCCATGGCCGCCCACCACATGGACATCGACTGGCCGTCGCTCGAGTCGATGCTGGTGCAGGCCGCCGACGCCATCTCCGCCGCCCGGCCGGGCGCCCGGCGCGACATCCTCGAGTCGTACATCAAGCGGCTCAAGCAGCTCGAGAGCATCGCCGACTCGTTCGACGGGGTCTCGAAGGCGTTCGCCCTGCAGGCGGGCCGCGAGGTCCGCATCATGGTCGAGAGCGAGAACGTGAGCGACGAAGAGGCGGTCTGGCTGTCGAAGGACATCGCCAAGCGGGTCGAGAACGAGCTGCAGTACCCCGGCCAGATCAAGGTCACGGTGATCCGCGAGACGCGGGCCGTGGACTACGCCAGATGACGTCTCCGCGGGCCCCGGAATGACCGTCGGCGACCCGGGCGAGGCGGCCGTCATCGACCCCGGAACGACCGTCGGCGACCTGGGCGAGGCGGCCGTCATCGAACGGATCCGGCGCCGGACCCCCGCCCCCCCCGACTGGGTCCCCACCGGCATCGGCGACGACGCCGCGGTGGTCGAGCCGGCCCGCGGGACGCTGGACGTCGTCACCACCGACACCCTCGTCGAAGGCATCCACTTCGACCGGGCGTTCGTCTCCGCGGCGGACGTCGGCCACCGCACCCTGGCCGTGAACCTGAGCGACCTCGCGGCGATGGGGGCGACGCCCCGGGCGGCGGTGCTGTCCCTGGTCCTCCCCGGCACGCTGGCGGTGGCCGACCTCGACGGGATGATCGAGGGCCTGCTCGCGCTCGCGGCCCGGCACGGCGTCTCCCTTGTCGGCGGCAACGTCACCCGCACCCACGGCCCCCTGGTGCTGGGCCTGACCGCGGTCGGCGCGGTCCGGCGGCGCCGCGTGCTGACGCGGGACGGCGGGCGGCCCGGAGACGAGCTGTGGGTG
>JAJEFC010000387.1 GCA_022820675.1 Vicinamibacteria bacterium
CGGCGGGCAGCACCGCGTCGGCGTCGCCCGGCGACCACGCGCTCTCGCGCGCGAACCCCTCGGCGTCGGATGCCTGCAGCACGGCCGCGCGCAGCGGCTCCGCCACCCAGGCGTCGAGGCGCCGCACGTAGGCGGGATAGACGGTGAGCCGCTCGGTCAGCGCCTTGCCCTCGCGCGCCGTCTCGCGCTCGAGCTGCTCGAGGTGCGGCCACGGCGCCTCGGGGTTGACGTGGTCGGGGGTCACCGGCGACACCCCGCCCCAGTCGTTGATGCCGGCCCGGACGAGGGCGCCGTAGCCGTCCGGGGTCAGGTTGGGCGGCGCCTGTATCGCCATGTCGGGGCCGAAGACGAGCCGCGCGCAGGCGACGGTCCACTGCAGGTCCTCGAGCGTCGGCTCGGGCGCCCCCGCCATGCGCGTGTCCGGCTTGGCGCGGAAGTTCTGGACGATGATCTCCTGGACGTGCTCGTGCTCGTCGTGGAGGTCGCGCAGGGCCAGCAGCGCCTCGATGCGTTCCCGGCGGGTCTCGCCGATGCCGATGAGGATGCCCGACGTGAAGGGAATGGCCAGCTCGCCCGCCGCCCGCATGGTTTCCAGGCGCGCCGCGGGGTCCTTGTCGGGCGAGCCGTGATGGACCTCGCCCCGTTCCAGGAGGCGGGGCGACGCGCTCTCGAGCATCAGGCCCTGCGAGGGGCACACCTCGCGGAGGGCGATCAGCTCGTCGCGGGTGACGACGCCGGGGTTGGCGTGGGGCAGCAGGCCGGTCTCGTCGAGGACGGCGCGGGCTGCCGCCGCGAGATACGCGATGGTGGTGGGGTAGCCGAGGGCCTCGAGCTCGTCGCGGGCCTGCGGGTACCGCAGCTCGGGCTTGTCGCCCAGCGTGAACAGCGCCTCGCGGCAGCCGGCGCGGGCCCCCTGCCGCGCCACGTCGAGGACCTCGTCGAGGGTCATGTAGGCCCGCTCGCCGGGCCGCGGGGGCCGGGCGAACGTGCAGTAGTGGCAGACGTCCCGGCACAGCTTGGTGAGGGGGATGAACACCTTCCGCGAGTAGCTGACGGCGCGCCCGAACCCGGCGTCGCGGAGGGCCGAGGCCCGCGCCATCAACCCCGGCAGGTCCGTCTCGCGCACGAGGGCCAGGGCAGCGTCTCGCGACGGTCGGGCGTACCGGGTCGCATGCATCGTCATCGGGCACCGTCGGCGGGGCGGCCCGCCCGCGTTCGCTCTGGCCGCGGGCGGTGGAGTCATCGCGCCACGCCCCCCGCGGCCTGCGTGCCGCTCGGGCTGCTACCGGCCGTTATAGCACGTCGAATGCGGGGCGGGAACCGGCCCCGGCCCGTTCCGGCGGTCGGCTTCTCCGTCAGCGGCGATGGTCAGCGGTCCGCGCCGCCCTCGTACACCTCGTCGGTCACCGGCTCCATCCACTCGATGGGCAACGGCTCGCCGGCGTCGTTCGGGAAGGTCACCGAGACGTGCGTCAGCGGCTCGTCGGGAGTCGCGCCGTGCCAGTGGCGGACGCCCCGTGGCAGGTACGTGGTCTCATGGAGGCCGATCTCGCCCACCGGCTGGCCCTCCACCTGGTAGCGCAGCCGTCCCTCCTTGACGAACAGGAGCTGGGCGCTGTGGGTGTGCCAGTGCGTGCGGGCGCCGGCCTCGAAGCCGCGCGACGACACGTTGATGCCCTCCGAGGCGACCCGGAACGAGGCGCCTGTGAAGGTCGTCTGTTGCTGCTGTGCGTGGCCGATCCAGACGAACGACGCGGTGGCGACGGCGCACGCCAGGAGTCCCCAGCGCCACCGACTCGACTGTTTCCCCTGCATGACAGCCCTCCTCGTCTCGGGTTGAAGTTCCCGTCCGCGACCCCGCCGGCGGCGCCGCCCTTCCGCGACGGCTCCGGCGAGCGGGCGGTCACGAGACCGGAAACGCCGGGCCCCGCGGCGGATCGACGTTGACGCCGCCGGGCCGATCCGGGAGATAATAGGTTACTTTCGTCCACAACGGGGAGCGGTCATGAACGCGACATCACATCACGGCGTGCGCATCTCCCGCTGGCCGGCCTGCGTGCTGGCGGCGGTGATCGGTCTTGCGGGGGCGGTCCCGGCCGCGGCCCAGTCGGCGGCGGAGTCGCCCACGTTCACCCGGGACATCGCGCCGATCCTGCAGCGGAGCTGCCAGAAGTGCCACCGGCCCAGCTCGCTGGCCCCGATGTCGCTCATCACCTACGAGGACGTCCGCCCCTGGGCGCGGTCGATCAAGCAGCGGACCGGGCTGCGCAACCGCATGGGGGTCATGCCGCCCTGGTACATCGAGAAGGACATCGGCATCCAGCGCTTCAAGGACGACTGGTCGCTGAGCGACGCCGAGATCGCGACCATCGCGACGTGGGTCGACAACGGGGCCCCGCGGGGCGAGCCCGCGGACATGCCCGAGCCGCCGCCGTTCATCGACATCGACGAATGGGAGATCGGCGAGCCCGACCTCATCGTGTCGTCCCCGACCTTCGAGGTGAAGGGCGAGGCGCCGGACTGGTGGGGCGTGCTCGGCCAGGTCGAGTCGGGGCTGACCGAGGACCGCTACGTCGCCGCCATCGAGTACAAGGAGCGCAACGACTTGCCGCGCGGCGTGCGGTCCGACACCGTGGGCGGGCTCTTCGTCGTGCACCACTCGGCCCTGACGACCATGCCGCCGGACGGGGGCCCCGCCGACGCCTACACGTGGCCGGTGCACGAGGTCGGCCGCAACGCCGACGTGTTCGACGCGGACGCGGGACCGATCCTGCCGGCGGAGTCGATGCTGATCTTCCCGTCGACGCACCTCCACTCGAACGGCATCGACACCACCGCCCGCATCGAGGTCGGCTTCAAGTTCCATCCCCGCGACTACGAGCCCACGAAGAAGATGGAGCTGCTCTTCTTCGGGAACGGCCCCGACATCGACATCCTGCCGATGCAGGACAACCAGCGGATGGACGCCTACTTCACGCTGCCGGAGAACACCAAGATCAGCGTCTACGAGCCGCACATGCACGCCCCCGGCGTCAGGATGTGCCTCGAGGCGGTGTGGGGCGACACGGTCGAGACCCTCAACTGCTCGGGCTACGACCACAACTGGGTGCGGGTCTACAAGTACGAGGACGACGCGGCGCCGCTGCTGCCGAAGGGCACCATCCTCCACCTGAGCGGCTACTTCAACAACACGCCGACCAACCCCAACGTGGTCGATCCGCGCAACTGGTCGGGGTCGGGCCACCGGTCCGTCGACAACATGTTCATCAACCTGATTCAGGCGATCTACATGGACGACGAGGAGTTCGCGGCCGAGGTCGCCGAGCGCGAGCGCCTGCGGGCGGCGGACGGGCGCCAGGACATCGGCTGCGTCGTGTGCGGCAGCGACTACCTCGAGACGCCGGCCAACGTCGACGGCGGCGGCCAGTAGCCGGTACGGGGCGTGAGCATGTCTCGGAGAACAGCCGGCTGCCTGCCGTCATCCCGCGGGGTGGCGTTCCTGGCCCTGCTCGCGGCGCTGGCGGCGGGGCCTGACGCCCGCGCCCAGCAGTCGTTCGCGAGCGGGCAGAGCATCTCGCCCGCCTACGAGGGCTGGGTGCAGAACGAGGACGGGTCGTTCGACCTCGTCTTCGGGTACATGAACCGGAACTGGGAGCAGGTGGTGGACGTCCCGGTCGGGGCGGAGAACACCATCGAGCCCGGCGGCCCCGACCAGGGCCAGCCGACCCGCTTCCAGCCGCGGCGGAACCGCTTCGTGTTCAGCGTCCGGGTGCCCGCCGACTTCGGCGACCGCGAGCTGGTGTGGACCCTCACCGCCAACGGCGAGACCCAGCGCGCCTACGCCACCCTCAGGCGCGACTACTACATCGACGACCTCGTGATTCAGGCGAACTTCGGGGCGGCCGGGGCCGCCGGCTCGACCCCCGAGCTCGCCGAGAACGCCGCTCCCGTGCTGGCCGTCGAGGGCGAGCCCGCCCGCACCGCGCGGGTGGGCGAGGCGCTGGCGCTCGCCGCGACGGTCACCGACGACGACGTCCCGCGGGCACGGCCGCTCGCCCCCGCGAATCCGCGGCGGCCGGGCCGCATCACCACCGACACCGCGACCGGGCTACGGTTCTCGTGGTTCGTCTACCGGGGCGCCGGCGGGGCGACGTTCGACCCGCCGCAGATCGTCACGTGGGAGGACACCCGGGTCGGGCGCGAATCGCCCTGGTCGCCGGGCTGGTCGACCCCCGAGGCGCCCGAGGACGGCCGCTGGGAGACCGCGGTCACGTTCAGCCGTCCCGGCGAGTACGTCCTGCGCGCCCTCGCCCACGACGGCGGCCTTCAGACCTACCAGGACGTCACCGTCACGGTGACCCCTTAGCGCGGCGTTTCCATCTTTCCGGATTGGGCGTGGCGGGGTTCGTGGCAGGAGCGCCGCCCTCCCTACAGGCCTAGCCAGAGCACCGCGGCGCCGCTTGCGGTGACGACGAGTCCCGCGGCGGCGTGCGCGAGTTGTCCGCCGCGATGGCGGGCGGATTGGCCGATCCATCCGATGCCGTGCCAGGCGGCCGCGACGGCGGCCAGCATCACCGCGATCGTCAGCAGCCCGAACACCCCGGCCACCGCCGCCACCGCCAGCCAGTCGCCGGCCAGCCCCGGCACGACCATCAGGGGGATGAGGGGCTCGCAAGGACCGAGCACGAAGACGACGAAGAGCGCCCACGCGGTCACGCCGCGGATGTCGCCCGTCCCGCCACCGTCCGCGTCCGGTCCGTTCTCCAGCGGCGTCGCCGAGTCGGCCGCGGGGTCGCGCTCGTCGCCGGCGCATGCCGGCAGCCCCGCGCGCGCGTCCCCGCCCTCCCGTCCGCGGCGCCGCGGCCACAGGGCCCAGGCGGTGTACGAGAGACCGAAGGCGAGCAGCAGGGCCGCCGCCAGCTCGCCGCGGACCGACTCGATCCGGAGCAGCGAGTCGGTGGCGACGCCGAGGCCGACCCCCGCCGCGCCGATCACGACCGACGACGCGACGTGGCCGGCGCCGCAGACGCCGGTCACCAGCAGCGTCCGGCCCAGCGCCCAGCCGCGGGCGCGTCCCAGGGCGGCGAGGGGCAGCGAGTGGTCGATGCCGATCAGGGTGTGGACGATCGCCAGCGAGGCGGCGGTTCCGAGCAGCACGGTCGTGGTCTGGACGGGATCGGGCATCTTGGCATGCAGGGGGCCGCGGTTCGGCGGCGTCAAAACGGCGCGACCCGGCGTCGCCCCATGCGGGGCGGCCCCGGCGCCCGACGGCGGGAGTCTGCCGGTATCGGGTCAGGATGGTGAACGGTCGTGGGCCGCCGGCCGCGCGCGACGGCGGCTGTTCTCGCTGCGTCGGCGCGGCGGCGGGCTCGGCCTCGGGCCGGTGATCCCTCTCACTGATCGGTCCGGGGCGCCGGGGAGACCTCGCGGAACATCTCCTCCACCGGGACCACCTGCACCCGCTCGGGGTTGACGGCGATATCGAACGCCTCGATCAGCGCGTCCTCGGCGCGGATCGCGTCGGTCACCGCCGCGTTGTAGGTGGGCGGCGACGGCGCGTTCGCGAGCAGGCGGTCGCGGAACGCGGCGGCGTCGCGGGTGACGACGGCGACCGCGAGGTCGTCGGCCCGCAGGTGTCGCCGGATGGCGGCGTTGACGTCGTCGACGGTCAGCGCGGGCAGCCGGCGCTGGATCTCGTCGATGAAGTACCCCGCGCCGTACGCCGCCGAGTCCATGTGGTACCCGAGGCGGCGGCTCGACGTCTGCACGTAGAGCTTCGAGTAGTTGACGAGGAATTCGCGGGTGGCCTCGAAGTCGGCCGCGCTCAGGCCGTCGTCGACGAGGACCCGCAGCTCGCGCAGCGCCTGGCGCAGCGCGAAGTGGGCGTTGTGGTGCGGCACCGGCCGGATCCAGATGCTGAAGAACTGCTGCCGGCGGGGGATGTTCGGCACCGGCAGGCGCGACCCGCCGTCCTGGACGAAGTGCTCGATGTACGAGTAGTCGCCGTAGTTGAGGCCCCGCTGCCCGCGCATCTTGTTCATCAGCAGGCCGTTGAACGTGCGGTGCTCGCCGAAGTAGGAGTTGGCGACCATCAGCGCGTAGAAGTCGTCGTCGGCCCGGGTCACGTCGATGGGAAAGCCGATGGAGATAGCGGTGGCGATGGCGTCCTTGTCCACCAGCAGCAGCTCGACGCCGTCGAGGTCGCGCGGGGCCGGCAGGTCCGAGGGGCCGTCGCCCCCCGCCGGCAGGCGGTCGAGCAGCTCGCGTTCGACCCGCTCCGCGAAGCCGGCGGGGTAGCCGCCGGCGATGCCCGCGAGGGCCCGCCCCCGCGTGTAGCGCCCGCGGTGGAACGCGCGCACATCGTCGAGGGTCAGCGCGGCCAGCCCCTGCTCGGTCCCGACGGCGGGGGCGGCGTAGGGGTGCCCGGCGTAGAGCAGGGCGTTCAGGGCCTCCTTGCCGAGCTCCTCGTCGTTGCTGCCGCGCAGCGTCGACACCACGGTGTTCGTCAGGAAGTCGCGGTTGCGCGCGAAGTCGGCGGGGTCGAACCGCGGCGCGACGACGAGGTCGCGCACGATCTCGAAGAACGGATCGAGGTGGTCGCGGTGCACCTCGCCCACGATCACCGTCATCTCCTTGCCGGACTGCGCCCGGATCGACGCCGACCACGGATAGAGCGCCTCGGTGATCGCCTCGTAGGTCATCGCCTCGGTGCCGCCGCGCCCCATCGTCAGGGCGGTCAGGGCGTTGAGGCCGTTCTGGCCGGCCGGGTCGTCGACCGACCCGGTGCGGAACCCGATGCGCAACGTCACCAGCGGCGAGTCGGGCGCGGGGAGCGTGACGAGGGCGGAGTCGAACTGCCCGGCGGTCGACACGCCGGGGGCGGCCGCCGCCATCGCGAGGACGAGGCCGGCGGCGACGAGCGGCGCCAGCCGCCCGCGCCGGGTACGCGTCGTCCTGCCAACGGCGCCCGGTCCGGTGGTGAGCGTCGGGCCGCGTCCAGGCGCGGGCATGCATCGGGAACGCGGTGCGGAGCGGGAACCCGAGCCGGCGGTGACGGCCCGGCGGCGTCGAAGAAGGACTGCGGCGGTCATCGGGCTTCCTCCTGGGTCAGGACGACCTCGGTCCGGTTGGCGTCGGCGAAGTAGCGGTTGGCCACCATGCGGATGTCCTCCGGCGAGACCGCGTCGTACAGCGCGTAGACCCGGTTCACGGTCTCCGGGTCGCGGGTGAGCTGCAGGTAGTGCCCCAGCGTCTGGGCGATGGCGCCCGGGTTGTCGAGCCCCATCGCGAAGGCATAGCGCATGTGCGACTTGGTGGCGGCGAGCACCGCCTCGTCGACCGGCTCGGTCTTCAGCCGCTCGATCTCGGCGACCACCGCGTCCCGCACGTAATCGACCCGCGCCGGGTCGGTGATGCGCGCGATGATCGTGAACAGCGGCGCGTCGCGGCTGTCGAGGGCGCCCCCCTGCAGCGCGTCGACGACCTGCTCCTCGAGGTAGAGCTGGCGGAAGAGCGGCGAGGTCTGCGAGAACAAGAGCTGCGAGAGGACGTCGAGGGCCGGCATGTCGATGCGCTCGTCGGAGAACGCCGGCGCGTGATAGCCCATCATCAGGAACGGCAGCGTAGGGTTGGGCCACGTGATGCGGGTGGCGCGCGCCTCGGTCTGCGGGGGCTCGGCGGGAATCTCCGGCTCGAAGCCGCCGCGCTCCCACCCCCCGTAGTACTCGCGGGCGAGCCGCTCGAGCTCGGCCTGGTCGAAGTCGCCGACCACCACGACGATGCAGTTCTCGGGCCGGTAGTAGCGGTCGTAGAACTGCAGGCTGTAGTCGTAGTGGTTCGGCATCTCCCGGATGTCCTCGAGGAGGCCGATCGTCGTGTGCTTGTAGGGGTGCGTCGTGTACGCGAGGTCGTGCAGCGTCTCGCGCAGCAGCGCCACCGGGTTCGAGAAGTTCAGGTTGTACTCGCCGAGGATGGCGCCGGCCTCGGTGCGGAAGTCGTCCTCGGAGTAGCGCAGGTTGCGGAAGCGGTCGGACTCGAGGTCGACGATGGTCTCCAGCGCGTCCGAGCTCGCCACGATGTAGTAGGTGGTCCAGTCGGTGGTGGTGAACGCGTTCGAGTCGGCCCCGATGCGCTTGACCACCGCGTTGTAGACCTCGGTGGGGTACTTCTCGGTGCCCCGGAACATCATGTGCTCGAAGAAGTGGGCATAGCCCGAGAAGCCCGGCTCGACCTCGTTGCGCGAGCCGGTGCGCACCACCGTGTAGTAGGCGACGATGCCGGGGCTGTCGTAGTCGACGCCGACCACCGTGAGCCCGTTGTCGAGCTCGAACGTGGTGACGGGGAACGGGAAGACCTCGCGGCCGGCCTGCCCCGCCGCCGTCGTGGCGACGGCGAGCACGAGGGCGAAGGCGGTGAGGCTCTGACGCGTCCATCGCATGGTGACTGTCTCCTGTCGCGGGGCCGGGCGCGTGCGCGATGGGCCGGCCGCCGACTGCAACCCCCAAGTATAACGGTTCGGTCGCTCGTGCCGGGACGAGGCGCGTGAGGCTGTCGCCACCTGTAGCCGCGGTCATGAGCGATCGCTTTCGGGTGGGCCGCCCCAACGCTCCCCGGGCGTGGGCCGCCGCCTTCCGGCGTCGTCCGATTGCCGCCTTCCGGCGTCATCCGATTGCCGCCTTCCGGCGTCGCCCGATTGCCGCCTTCCGTCGTCCGATTGCCGCCTTCCGGCGTCCGTTCGATTGCCGCTTCCGGCGTCGTCCGATTGCCGCCTTCCCGCGTCGTCCGATTGCGCCTTCCGGCGTCCGTTCGATTGCCGCCTTCCGGCGTCGTCCCGATTGCCGCCTTCCGGCGTCGCCCGATTGCCGCCTTCCGGCGTCCGTTCGATTTGCCGCTTCCGGGGTCGTCCGATTGCCGCCTTCCGGGGTCGTCCGATTGCCGCCGGCCCTTCCCCCGGCATAGACTGGAAGGGTGGGCGCCGCCCGGCGGGCACCCGGACCGTCGCACCGCCGCGCCCCGGCTGTCACCGAGGAACCGAAAATGTACACCGCTCCGCGACTCGTCATGGTGTCGGCCCTTGCCGGGGTCGTGATTCTCACCACGGGCCGGCCGGCCGGCGCCCAGTTGGCACCGGGAGAGCTGTCCGTGGCGGTCGGCCACGGGACGAACGTGGAAGAGCTGCGGCAGTGGGATGCGACGCTCGACGCGATGACGCGGACCGGCGAGCTCGTCGTCGTGTCCCGCCAGGACGACCGCAGCCTCCCGGGGCGCACCCACGAGTACCTGGCGCAGTTCCACGAGGGCGTGCAGGTGCATGGGGGAGGCATCTCGCGGCAGCTCGACCGGGGCGCGACGGTCTCCGTCTTCGGCGCCCTCTACACCGACGTCGACGTGGGGACCACGCCGGCGGTGAACGCGGGCGAGGCCGTCAGCAGCCTCGTGCAGCGGACCGGAGCGAGGCCCGTCGACCGCCTCGCGCCGGAGCCGGTGATTCTGCCCTTGTTCGACGGCTCCTACGAGCTGGCCTATCCCGTGACCCTGGACGATTACTACACCTACTTCGTGTCCGCCGCTGACGGCGCCGTCGTGCACAGGGAGGCGATGTTCCACACCCAGTCCGCGGTCGGCATCGGCGCCGGGTTCCTGGGCGATACGAAGAAGATCAGCACGACGCGAGAGGGCGGGCGCTACGAGGCCCACGACCGTCTTCGGCCGGGCGAGGTCGTCACCCTCGACGCGAACTTCGACGTCGAGCGGTTCGCCAGGCTGACCGAACGGGGGCCGTATCGCGTCCAGCGCTGGACGTCGAGCGACATCGCGGCCGACGCCGACAACGACTGGGGCGACGCGGCGGTGGTCGACGGCCATGTGCACATGGGCTGGACCTACGACTACTTCGCGCAGCAGCACGGCTGGCAAGGGCTCGACGGCCGGAACGGGCGCATCGTCGGCATCGTGAACAACAGCTTCTTCAACGCCTACGCCTACGGGCCGCCGTTCGGCCCGGAGGGCGCCGGCGTCTACGCCTTCGGCCGGCGCCAGGTGGCGCGAGGCTCGGACGAGACGCAGCCGCGGGTCGCGCTGCACACCGTCGCCCACGAGCTGATGCACGGCCTCACGCACTTCTCCGTCGCGGAGCGGGCCGGCGGTCCGCTCCGCGGCGGCGCGGTGACCGGCCGGCTCGGACCGAAGAGCTTCGAGTGGGAGGGCGAGACGCACACATGCACCGAAACCCAGTTTCTCTTCGAGATCGAATTGGACGAGTGGGTGCCGTCTCCTGCCGTCTGCAGTGATGACGGCGAGTTCATCATCGGGTCGTCCCACGAGGGCGCCCTCAACGAGGCCCTTTCCGACATCTTCGGGGTGTCGACCGGGTTCTTCCACGAGGGGGCGGGCGCCCTGGGCAGCTACGAGTACGGCAGCGAGTATGCGGCGGGAACGCTCCGGTCGCTGTCGGACCCGTGGTCGGTGGGTCTGCAGACGGGGGCCTACCCCCTTCGTTTCGAGTTCGCATTGGGCGTGTACCCGCTCGACGAACGGTTCATCTTCTATTCCGGGGCCCTGTTCGTGAACGCGGAGCTGTTCGCCTGGGTGCCGGAGTGGTGCTGCTACGGCGCCGTGCACTGGAACTCGACGATCCTGAGCCACGCGTTCTACCTCGCCGTCGAAGGGGGGACGAACCTGGCGACCGAGATCACGGTCGAGGGCGCCGGCGCCGCCAACCGCGAGCAGGTCGAGCGGATCTTCTTCCGCGCGCTGACCGCGCTGATGCCCCAGCGCGCGCCTCTCTGGGTGGCGGCCGATGTCTTCCGCCAGGCCGCGGCGGACCTCGCGGCCGGCACCCCTGTCCAGCAGGCCGTCGAGGACGCGCTGGTCGCCGTCGGCCTGCCGCCGCTGCCCCCGGAGCCCGCCGGCTGAGGTGCCCGACAACGGGCGGCCTCGGACCGACGCCGGCCGGGCGAGCAGGCCCGCCCGGCGTCGCTCGACCGGGTCCGATCGGCCGTGACTCTCCCGAAGTGTGTTGTCATCCGGAAGTGCATCCGCAAGACGCATCTGCCAGACGGCCGCCCTGGCTGGTCCTGGCCGGACCGGAGCACCTGTCGCGCGTCCGTCAGGCGAGTCCGGCGTGCTTGGGCTGAGCCGGGCAACGTGGGGGTTCGAGCATCGCCCGAACGAGCCACCGGTGGCAGGTGTATTTGTTATTCAGGCGTCCAAATGTAAAATACATTTGTGATCGGACGCACGCCCTGGCTGGACCGGATTGCCGCCGCCTGGTCTCGCCGAACCGTCGTCTGGCTCTCCGGGGTCCGCCGCGTCGGCAAGACCACGCTCGCCCGCATGTTGCCGGGCGCGACCTACCTGAATTGCGACTTGCCTTCCGTCGAGCGCACCCTCGCGGACCCGGAGCTGTTTCTCGACGGGCAGGCGCCCGGTTCGACGCTGATCTTCGACGAGGTGCACCGTCTGTCCGATCCCAGCCGTCTGCTGAAGATCGCCGCTGACGCGTACCCCCGGCTTCGGGTGCTGGCGACGGGCTCCTCGACGCTCGCCGCGACCCGCAAGTTCCGCGATGCGCTCACCGGGCGGAAGCAGTCGGTCCACCTGTGTCCCGTCCTGTGGGAGGAATGCGCGGACTGGCTCGGGGCGCCGGACCTGGACCGCCGCCTGCTGCACGGCGGGCTGCCCGAGCCCCTGCTCGCCCCGCAAAACGACCCGGTGTTCTTCACCGAGTGGCTCGACGGATTCTACGCGCGCGACATCCTGGAGCTGTTCGCGGTCCGCAACCGCCTCGGGTTCCTGACGCTGTTCCGCCTGCTGATGCGCCAGAGCGGCGGTCAGCTCGACTACGGCCGCCTGGCGAAGCGGAGCGAGGTGAGCCGGCCGACGGCCATGTCCTGGGTCGAGGCGCTGGCGACCGCCCATGCCGTGCATCTGCTCCGCCCCTTTCACGGCGGCGGCGCGCGCGAGATCGTCAGCCGCCCGAAGTGCTATGCCTTCGACACCGGCTTCGTGACGTGCGAGAAGGGATGGGACAGCATCCGGGACGACGATCGGGGCCTGTTGTGGGAACACCTCGTGCTGGACACTCTCCGCGTCCGGTTCGGGGATGCGCAGGTCTTCTACTGGCGGGACAAGTCGCACCGCGAGGTCGACTTCGTCATCCGGCGCGGCCGTGACCGCGTCGATCTCGTCGAGTGCAAGATGAACCCGGACAACGTCGAGGCCGTGGCGATCGATGCCTTTCGCGAGCTGTATCCGGCCGGCCACAACTATGTCGCCAGCCCTGGCGCGACGCGCCCCTACCGTACTCGACGGGGTGGGCACGTACTGACGGTCTGTGCGCCGGCCGCGGTCGGCTGAATCTCGTATCGCCGCCGGCGATGGCCGGCCTGGCGCCTCGGGGGTCGCGGTGCGCTGATCTCATGGCGCCGCCGGTGATGGGCCGGCCTGCCGCCTCGGGGGGTCGCGGTCGGCTGAGTCTCATGGCGCCGCCGGCGATGGCCGGCCTTCCGCCTCGGGGAGCGGCGCGCCGGCAGCGAGTGCCATGAGCGCCGTCCACAGCTCGGGCAGGCCGTCGCCGCGCTTCGCCGAGACCGGCAGCACCCGGTGGGCCAGCGCCTTCTCGTGCGCCCGCAGCTTCGCCTGTCGGGCGGAGCGCGCGAGGCGGTCGATCTTGGTGGCGGCGACGACGAGGGGCAGCTCGAGATCCCTCAGCCAGCCGAACGCGTTGCGGTCGTTCTCGAGTCCCGGGTGGCGGACGTCGACGAGCAGGATCGCCCCCATCGGCGCCCGGGGCGCCCGCGGTTCGGGCGGGCCGCTCCGTCCCGGACGGTTTGCGTCCGGCTCGGGGCCGCGTTGGTAGTAGCGCTCGGTGAGCCGGTCGAAGACCCGTGTGCTCTCCGCCCCGCCGCGGGCGTAGCCGTAGCCGGGGAGGTCGATGAGCAGCAGCTCGCCGCGGCGCCGGGCGAGGACGATGCGGTAGACGTTGAGAAGGCGGGTCGTGCCGGGGGCGCCGCCGGCGCGGGCGATCTTGCGGCGCGCGAGGGCGTTGATCAGGGTCGACTTGCCGACGTTCGACCGGCCGATCAGGCTGACCTGGGGAAGCCGCGGGTCGGGGAGCGGGCTGTCGGCGCCGACGCTCCTGACGAATTCCGCGGTGTGGATCTTCATCCGCCGGGGGGGCGCGGCCCGGCCGTTCGGGTGAACGAACCTCGGCCGCCGCGAACGGGGCGCCGCCCCACGCCGTTCTGCGGCCCAGATTCCTGACTAGTGCATCACGCCGCCGTCCGCGGCGGTCGCCGATTCGACGTCTTCCGCGGCCGAGAGCAGCGAGACCAGCGGCCCGGCGAGGGCGATCTTCAGCACCTCGTCCATCGACTCGACGAGGTGCAGCTCGAGGACGTCGAGCACCGGCTTGGGGATGTCCGCGAGGTCCTTCTCGTTGTCCTTGGGGAGGATGATGGTCTTCACGCCGGCCCGGTGGGCGGCGAGCACCTTCTCCTTGACGCCGCCGATCGGCAGCACCTTGCCCCGCAGGGTGATCTCGCCGGTCATCGCCACGTCGCGGCGCGTGGGCACGCTGGCGAGGTTGGACACGAGCGCGGTCGCGAGGGTGATGCCGGCCGAGGGCCCGTCCTTGGGGATCGACCCCTCGGGGACGTGCACGTGGACGTCGGTCCGCCGGTGGAAGTCCTTCTGGATGCCGAACTCCTCGGCCTTCGACCGCACGTAGCTCATGGCCGCCTGGGCCGACTCCTGCATCACGTCGCCGAGCTTGCCGGTCAGGGTGAGCCGCCCCTTGCCGGGCATCAGGGTCGACTCGGTGAGCAGCAGCTCGCCGCCCGCCTCGGTCCACGCCAGCCCCGTCGCAATGCCGACCTCGTTCTTCTCCTCCGCCGCCTGCGGCCGGTAGCGGGGGACCCCGAGGTACCCGGTGATCTGCTCGCCCGCTATCTCCTCCGAGAACTGCTTGCCCTCGACGACGACCTTGCGGGCCACCTTGCGGCAGATGGTGTTGACCTCGCGCTCGAGGCTGCGGACCCCCGCCTCGCGGGTGTAGCGCCGGATGATGGTCTCGAACGCCTCGTCCTTGAACCGGATGTTCTTGTCGGTGAGCCCCGTCGCCTTCACCGCCTTGGGGGCGAGGAAGGTGCGGGCGATCTCGATCTTCTCGAGCTCGGTGTAGCCGGCGAGCTGCAGCACCTCCATGCGGTCGCGGAGGGCCTGGGGGACGGTGTGCAGCACGTTGGCGGTGCACACGAACATGATGTTCGAGAGGTCGTACTCGACGTCGAGGTAGTGGTCGAGGAACGTGTGGTTCTGCTCGGGGTCGAGGACCTCAAGGAGGGCGGCCGAAGGATCGCCCCGGAAGTCCATCGACATCTTGTCGACCTCGGCGAGCAGGAACACCGGGTTCATGGTGCCGGCCTTCTTGATCATCTGGATGATCTGGCCGGGGAACGCCCCGATGTAGGTGCGGCGGTGGCCGCGGATCTCGGCCTCGTCGCGCACCCCGCCCACCGACAGCCGGACGAACTTGCGGTTGGTGGCGCGGGCGATGGACTTGGCGAGCGAGGTCTTGCCGACCCCCGGGGGGCCGGTGAACGTGAGGATGGTGCTCTTGGGCTTGCGGACGAGGGTGCGGACGGCGAGGAACTCGAGGATGCGGTCCTTGATCTTCTCAAGGCCGTAGTGGTCGGTGTTGAGAATCCCTTCGGCCTTCTTGAGGTCGCGGCTCTCGCGCGACTTCTTGTGCCAAGGCACCGCGATGAGCCAGTCGAGGTAGTTGCGCGAGACCGTCGCCTCGGCCGACATCGGGGGCATGCCCTCGAGCCGCTTCAGCTCCTGGGCGGCCTTCTCCTCGACCTCCTTGGGCATGCGCGCGTCCTCGATCTTCTTCTTCAGCTCGTCGAGCTCGCTGCCCTTGTCCTCCTTGCGGCCCAGCTCCTTCTGGATCGCCTTCATCTTCTCGTTGAGGTAGTACTCCTTCTGCGCCTTCTCCATCTGCTTCTTCACGCGAGACTGGATGCGGCGGTCGACCTGCAGCTTGTCCACCTCGGCCTCGAGGAGGCTCGCGATGCGCGTCAGCCGCCCCAGGGGCTGGACGATCTCGAGCAGGTTCTGCTTCTCCTCGACCCCCACGCCGAGGTGGGCGGCGATGGTGTCGGCGAGCTTGCCGGCGTCGTCGACGCGCACGGCGGCGATCATGGCGTCGTAGTGGAGGTTGTTCGACAGCTTCACGTACTGCTCGAACAGCGAGACGACGCGGCTCATCGCGCCCTCGATCTCCTCGTTGGTGTCGTCGGGCTTGGGCACGAGCTTCGCGACGACGCGGTAGAACCCCTTGTCTTCCTTCCACTCCACCGCGCGGGCCCGCTCGAGGCCCTCGACGAGGACCTTGATGTTGCCGTCGGGCAGCTTCAGGCTCTGCACGATGTTGGCGATGCAGCCCATCGGGTAGATGTCCGTCGGCTTGGGGTCGTCGACCACCGCGAGCTGCTGCGCCGCGAGGAAGATGCGCTTGTCCTTCATCAGGGCGTGCTCGAGGGCCTGCGTCGACGACGGCCGCCCGATGACGAACGGGATCATCATGTGGGGGAAGACGACCACGTCGCGCAACGGCACGATCGGGAGCGTTTCGTAGACTTCCATCAACCAGCCTTTTCCATGACGGTGATCGGGTCGCCCTTGGCCTGCACGACCTCACGGGTGATCACGCACTCGCGGACCTTCTTCTGGCCCGGGAGGGTGTACATGATGTCGAGCATCAGGTCCTCGATGATCATCCGCAGTCCCCGCGCCCCGATCTTCCGATCGAGCGCCGACTCGGCGATGGCCTCGAGGGCGTCCTCGGTGAACTGGAGCTTGACGTTCTCGTACTCGAACAGCCGCTCGTACTGGCGGGTGATGGCGTTGCGCGGCTGGGTGAGAATCTGCATCAGGGCCGGCTTGTCGAGCTCGTGCAGGGCCCCGATGACGGGCAGCCGCCCCACGAACTCGGGGATCAGCCCGAAGCGGATGAGGTCCTCGGGCTCGACGAGCTCGAGGGTGGCGCCGAGGTCGCGCTCGCGCGAGGTCTTGATGTCGGCCCCGAAGCCGAGCATCTTGCGGCCCACGCGGCGCTGAATGGTCTGGTCGAGCCCCACGAACGCGCCCCCGCAGATGAAGAGCACGTTGCCGGTGTCGATCTGGAAGAACTCCTGGTGGGGGTGCTTGCGGCCCCCCTGGGGAGGCACGTTGGCCACCGTGCCCTCGAGGATCTTCAGCAGCGCCTGCTGCACGCCCTCGCCGGAGACGTCGCGGGTGATCGAGGGGTTCTCGTCCTTGCGGCAGATCTTGTCGATCTCGTCGATGTAGATGATGCCCTGCTGGCACTTCTCGATGTCGCCGCCCGCCGCCTGCAGCAGCTTGAGGACGATGTTCTCGACATCCTCGCCGACGTAGCCGGCCTCGGTCAGGGTCGTCGCGTCGACGATGGTGAAGGGGACCGACAGGAGCTTGGCGAGGGTCTGGGCGAGCAGGGTCTTGCCGGTGCCGGTGGGGCCGATGAGCAGGATGTTCGACTTGGTGAGCTCGGTGTCCTGCCGGCTGCGCGACTGCTTCTGGATCTCGACCCGCTTGTAGTGGTTGTAGACGGCGACCGAGAGCTTCTTCTTGGTCTGCTCCTGGCCGACGACGTACTCGTCGAGGAACTTCTTGATCTCCTGCGGCACCGGCAGCGACGACCGGCCGCCGCGGGTCTCGAACCGGCTGTCGTCGGCGATGATGTCGTTGCAGACCTCGACGCACTCGTCGCAGATGAAGACGGTCGGTCCGGCGATCAGCTTGCGGACGTCGTTCTGGTCCTTGTTGCAGAACGAGCAGCGCAGAATCTCGGGCTCACCGGTTTTCTTGGCCATCTGTCACCCAACGCCCGGCCGGGCGAGGCGATCCGCCCGTGTGGGCGGCGGCCGCCCCGCGGGGGACGCCGCCGCGACGCGCGACCGGCCCGGTACTCCCCCTGACGCGGTGGTTCCCTCGGTCGCGTGCCGTCGGTGCGGCCCTCGTCACGCCCTGGCGGGCGGGGCGTCTCGGCGCGCCCGCGCCGCGCGGCCGGCCGGCCCGCCAATCGTCGCCCGACGGCTCCGCTCGGCGCCCGGCCGACCCTGCAGGAATCCGCGCCGTTCCACCGTGCGGACTCCTAGCCCGGAGAGCGTCGCCTACGGCTCCGCTCACCGCCCAACCAACCCTGCCAGGAGTCTGCACCGTTCTACGGCGCAGACTCCTAGGCGCGCTGTCTGACCACTTCGTCAATGATACCGTATTCGCGGCTCTGGTCCGCGGTCATGATGTAGTCGCGCTCGGTGTCCTCCTCGATCCGCGCCAGGTCCTGGCCGGTGTGCTGCACCAGCAGCTCGTTCAGCCGCGTCCGCATGCGGATGATCTCCTTGGCGTGGATGTCGATGTCGCTCGCCTGCCCGGCCAGCCCCGACATGAGGGGCTGGTGGATGATGATGCGGGAGTTGGGCAGGCTGTAGCGCTTGCCGGCGGCGCCCGCCGCCAGCAGCACCGCGGCCATCGACGCCGCCTGGCCGATGCAGTAGGTCTGGACGTCGGGCTTGATGAACTGCATCGTGTCGTAGACGGCAAGCCCGGCCGAGATCGACCCCCCCGGGCTGTTGATGTACAGCACGATGTCGCGGTCGGGGTCCTCCGCCTCGAGGAACAGCATCTGGGCGATGACGAGGTTCGCGATGGCGTCCTCGATGGGGGTGCCGATGAAGATGATGCTGTCCTTCAGCAGGCGCGAGTAGATGTCGTAGGCGCGCTCGCCCCGGTTGGTCTGCTCGACGACGACGGGAATCAACTGGTTGTGGACCTCGGACATGTCGTTTGCGCGCCTCGTGTCGGGTTCTCCGGCGCGGCGGCCGGGGCGCGGCAACGCCGCGATACGGTGCCCACGATTGGTCTCACGGATGGTCGCGTGGCGGTCGGGGAAATGGCGGCTGGAGCGGGAGCGCGTGCTCACGCGGTCACGATGGTAGCACGCGACAAGAGCAAGTCAATCGCCTTCTCGCGCCGCAGGCTCTCCGCCAGCCGGGCGACGCCGCCGTCGCGGTCGAGCCGGGCCCGCACCGCGGCGGGGGTCTGGCCCAGCCGTTCCGCGTGGCGCGCGAGCTCCTGCTCGACGTCCTCGTCGCCGACGCTGACGTCCTCGCGCCGCGCCACCTCGTCGAGCACCAGGGAGGCCCGCACCGCCTCGACGGACGACGCCCGTTGCTCTTCCCGCAGGGCGTTCCAGTCGACGTTGGCGGTCCGCGGGTCCATGCCCTGCTGGGCCATCGCGCCCGCGACCTGCTCCAGCCGCCGCGCGATCTCGCGCTCGACGAGGGCGTCGGGCACCTCCGCCGTGAGCCGCCCCGCGAGCTGCCGCAGGAGGTCGCGCCGCACGCCGCGCCGGGTCTCGATCTCGGCCTCGCGCCTGAGGTCGTCGGCAATCCGGGCCTTCAGCTTCTCCAGCGACTCGAAGCTGCCCACCGACTTCGCGAACGCGTCGTCGAGGTCGGGGAGCTCGCGCCGGTGGTGCTCGCGCACCGTCACCTCGTGGGTGACGCGCCGGCCCGCGAGCTCGGCCGGGGCCGAGCCCTCGGGGTAGGTCAGGTCGAACGTCTTGGAGTCGCCGGCGGCGAGGCCGACGAGCTCGTCGTCGAGACCCGGCGGGTTGCCCTCGACCCCCAGCTCGATGGTCGCCCGCTGTTGCGGCTCGCGGAACCCGCCCGCCTCGCCGTCGTCGCCGGCGGCGCGCCGGGTCAGGTCGAGGATGGCGATGTCGCCGGTCTCGAGGGGGCGGTCCGTCACCGGCACGACGCGGCTCGCCCGCAGCCGGAGCTGCTCGAGGGCGCGTTCCTCGGCCCCCGCGTCGGGGACCACCGGCCGCCGCCGCAGGGTCAGCGCGTCGTAGTCGAGCGCGGTGATGGCCGGCATCACCTCGAAGAGGGCGTGGAACGTGAGCGGCTCGCCCTCGTCGATGGAGATCTCGCGGACGTCGGGGGTGTCGACGGTGCTCACCCCGTGCTCCCCGAGCGCCGTCTCCACCGCGGCCGGCACCAGGTCGTTCGCCGCGTCGCGCAGGATGTCCTCCTTGAACCGCTGGCGCACGACGTGCATCGGCACCTTGCCGGGGCGGAAGCCGGGGACGCGGGCGCGGCCGCGGTGGCGCCGGGCCAGCCGGTCGATCGCGGCGTCGACGTCGGCCGCGGGGATTTCCACGTCGAGGCGCCGACGCGTCTCGCTCAGCTCGGTGATTCCCGACTTCATGGGCGTTTCATCCGGGGCGTGGGGCCCGACCGGAGCGCGCGGCTGATCCGGCATGGTGCGAAAGGGGGGACTCGAACCCCCACGGCCTCTCGGCCACCGGATCCTAAATCCGGCGCGTCTACCAATTCCGCCACTTTCGCAGGGGCCCGCGCCATCGGTGCCCGAGGCGCCTGCACGACACGCTTCGGCGCGACCCCGAGTCGTTGTTTCAGGCTACCACACCGGTGTTCCGGGTCCTGCCGCTCGTCGAACCGGACGGTCGAATCTTCCGTATCAGGCTCTCGGACGAGATCATGCTTCGCCCACGGAAGGCTCGCCGTACGCGGTGCAGGGCGCATGAGCCCGTACACCTGCCGGAGTCGGGCCGCCCCGGTCGCGCACGCCCCGGCCGCTTGCCGCGGGGCCTTCCCGCCGCGGGGTGCTGTGGTAGCCTTTCACGGCCGTGCGGCGCACCCGGGAAGCCCGTGCCGGGCTCGCGGGCGGAGAAGGGCCCCCGCGCGCCGCGGCGATGGAGTCCGGGCTCGGCGCACGGGGCTGCGGAGCGCGTCGCGGCCTCGGGCACCGTCCCGGCCGCGCGGGACGATCACCGGCGGCACGCGACGGGGCCTTCGCCGCGGGGCTCGTCGGGACGCCGGCCGGGAGGGGATCTACGCATGGATCGGGCAAGTCAGCCGGTGGTCGACAGGGAAGCCAGCATCACCTGGTTCCGGAAGACCCGCGACCGGACCGCGGGCCTCTTCGACCTGTTGAGCCCGGACGCCTACTACGAGCAGCCCATACCCCTCCGTCATCCGGTGGTCTTCTACGAGGGGCACATCCCCGCGTTCAGCGTGAACACCCTCATCAAGCGGGGGCTCGGGCGGCCGGGCGTCGACGCCGGGCTCGAGGTGCTCTTCGCCCGCGGCATCGACCCCGAGGATCAGGACGCGGCGGACGGGGCCGCGGTCGCGTCCTGGCCCAGCCGCGAGACGGTACGGCAGTACGCCGCCGAGGCCGACCGGATGATCGTCGACGCGATCGAGCACGCCGACGTCGAGCGCGAGGGCCACCCGGTCCTGCACCGCGGCCAGGCCGTGTTCACCCTGATCGAGCACGAGGAGCTGCACCAGGAGACCCTGGCGTACATGTGGCACCGGCTGCCGCCGGCCCTGAAGCGCCGCCCCGCGGACGCCGAGGTCGTCGGCGGAGGGGCGCCGCCGGCCGTCGACCGGGTCCCCGTTCCCGCCGGCCGGGCCACGCTGGGGGCGGAGCGGGACGGGATCCCCTTCGGCTGGGACAACGAGTTCCCGACCCTCGCGGTCGACGTGCCCGCGTTCGCCATCGACCGGCACAACGTGACCAACCACGCGTTTCTCGAGTTCGTCGAGGCGGGCGGCTATGCCGACCGGCGGTGGTGGACGGAGACGGACTGGGCGTGGAGAGAGGCCGCCGAGGTCCGGCATCCCGCGTTCTGGGTGCGCGAGGGCGACGCCTGGCGGTGGCGGGGGATGTTCGAGACGGTGCCGCTGCCGCCGGCCTGGCCGGTGTGGGTCACCCAGGCCGAGGCGGCCGCCTATGCGCGCTGGAGGGGGGCCCGCCTGCCGACCGAGGCCGAGTTCCACCGCGCCGCCTACGGGACCCCCGACGGCGTCGAGCGGCCCCATCCGTGGGGCGACGAGCCGCCCGACGGCACCCGCGGCCACTTCGGCTTCCGGGGATGGGACCCGGTGCCGGTGGGCTCGTTCCCCGCCGGCGCGAGCGCGTGGGGCGTGCACGACCTCGTCGGCAACGGCTGGGAGTGGACCTCCACGGTGTTCGACGGGTTCCCCGGCTTCGCGCCCATGGCCTCGTACCCGGAGTACTCCGCCGACTTCTTCGACGGGCTGCACTACGTGATCAAGGGGGCGTCCCCGGCCACCGCGACCGGCCTCGTCCGGCGCAGCCTGCGCAACTGGTTCCGGCCCCACTACCCGTTCGTCTACGCCGGCTTCCGCTGCGTGGAGGACCTGCCGCGGTGACCGGGGCGGTGGCGGTCCGCGACCGCCTCGCGGCCGACGTGCGGCGCGATCTGGGCCGCCCCCGGAAGCAGCTCCAGCCCCGGTATCTCTACGACGCGCTGGGGTCGCGGCTCTTCGAGGCGATCTGCGCCCTGCCCGAGTACCGGATCACCCGGGCCGAGCAGCGGCTGCTGGCCGCCCACGCCGGCGCGATTGGCGCCGGCCTCGCCGGGCCGGTTACGATCGTCGAGCTGGGGGCGGGCAGCGGCGAGAAGCTCGCGCAGATCGTCGAGCCCCTGATGGAGGCCCGCGTTCCGGTGCGGGTCGAGCTCGTCGACGTGTCGGCGACGGCGCTCGACCTGGCCGCCCTGACGCTGTCCCGCTGGCCCGACCTGCCGGTGACGGGCCACCGGACGACCTACGAGGACGGGATCGAGCGGGTCGCGGCGCGCCGGCGGGGCGAGGGCGCGGTGCTCGCGGCGTTCCTGGGGTCGAACATCGGCAACCTCGACCCCGCCGAGAGCCGGGCCTTCGTCGGCGCGGTGCGGTCGGGGTTGCGGCGGGGCGACCGCTTCCTCCTCGGCACCGACCTCGTCAAGCCGGAGGCGGAGCTGGAGCTCGCCTACGACGACCCGCTGGGGGTGACGGCGGCGTTCAACCTGAACGTGCTCGCGCGCCTCAACCGGGAGCTCGGGGCGGACTTCGATCTCGATGCGTTCGCGCACCGCGCCGTCTGGAACGCGGCGGCGTCGCGCATGGAGATGCACCTCGAGAGCCTGCGGGCTCAGACCGTCGAGATTCCCGGCGCCGGATTCTCCGTCGATTTCTCGGAAGGGGAGTCGATCTGGACCGAGAGCTCGTACAAGTACGAGACCGAGAGCGTGCGCGAGCTCGGGGCCGCCGCCGGGCTGGCCGTGACGCGGCAGTGGGTGGACGAGCGCGACCGCTTCGCGCTCACCACGTTCGAGCCGCGCGAATTCGCGCCGTAGGGTAGAGCCGCGCGACTCGGCGCTGTAGACAGGCGCCGGAGCAACGCCGATGAGCCGCGAGGAGCTGTTGCCGCGCCGGGCCATGCGCTCCCTGGTGATCGCCGCCAGCACCATCGTCGTGGTGGCGGGGCTGCGCGAGGCCAGCGAGATCCTGCTCCCGTTCCTCAGCGCGCTGTTCATCGCCGTCGTCAGCCTGCCGGTCATGGCATGGCTCCAGCGCAACCGGGTGCCGACGTGGCTCGCGGTGATGCTCACCGTCCTCGCCGCCGCCGGGGTCGTCAGCGTGCTCGGGGTCGTCGTGGGGCAGTCGGTGGGCGAGTTCGCCCAGGTCGTCGCCGACTCGCAGTACCAGCAGCGGTTCGAGGAGCTGGCCGGTCAGCTCCGCGCGTGGGCCGAAGAGGTCAACCTCCCCTTCGCCGACCGGGGGCCGTTCGAGCTCGTCAACCCCGAAGCGGTGGTCAACCTGCTCGGGGGCACCCTGGGGGCGCTGGCCGGCCTGCTGCAGGACGCGTTCCTCGTCCTCCTCGCGGTCATCTTCATCCTCGTCGAGGCGGCCGGGTTCCGGCACAAGCTGCGCGTGGCGTTCGGCGATCGGGGGGGCAACCTGGAGCGGCTGGAGCAGATGGCCCAGCAGGTCCAGAAGTACCTCGCCGTCAAGACCGTGGTCAGCCTCGGCACCGGGTTCCTCGCGTTCGCCTGGGTGTGGACCCTCGGCGTCGACTTTCCCCTGATGTGGGGGCTCGTCGCGTTCCTCTTCAACTACATTCCCAACATCGGGTCCATCGTCGCCGCCGTCGGCCCCTCGGTGCTGGCCCTCGTGCAGGTCGATCTGGCCCGGGGGCTGACCGTCGCGGCCGGCTACGTGGTGCTGAACATCGCCTTCGGCAACATCCTCGAGCCGACGCTGCTGGGCCGCAAGCTCGGGATGTCGGTCCTGGTGGTGTTCCTGTCGCTGGTGTTCTGGGGGTGGGTTTGGGGGCCGATGGGCCTGCTGCTCGCAGTGCCCATCACGATGACCTTCAAGATCGCGTTCGAGAACACCGACGACCTGCGGTGGATCGCGGTGCTGCTCGACGCCAAGCCGCGGGCGCGGGCGGTGGTCGCGACGCCGGGGCCCGAGCCGCCGGCAGGGGTCACGACGCCGGCACCCGAGCCGCCCGTAGCGAGCGCAGAACCGTCCGATGCTCCGCGTGGGCCGCGAGCGCCGACGCGTACTCCGGCTGCGTGAAGCCGAGCTCCCGGGCGATCTGCCCCGCCTGCGACTCCTCGATGGTGCTGATGGCGCCGTCCGACGCCGCCACCGCGAAGACGCAGTCGAGCAGCTCGAGGCGTTGCTCGTCGGTGGCCAACTCGCGGAACTCGCGGGTCACGAGGTAGTTCTCCGTTCCCCCGAACAGCCGGGCCTGGTGCTTGGCGATCTCGACCACCAGGACCGCCTGCGCCTCGGGCAGGTGGCCCAGCTTCCGCACGATCTCGCGCATCGCCTCGGTCTCGTCCGCGGTGATCCGCGAGTCGGCGTGCGCGACCCGGCTCAGCACGTAGGCGAAGGCCGCGAGGAAGCGCGCGCGCCCGGCCGGCAGCGACTCGAGCTCGGCCACGATGCGCTTCACCGTGTCGGTGTCGCCGCGTTCGGTTGCCGCCGGCCTCGCGGGGACCGCCCGCAGCACGTCGAGAATACCCACGCTGGACCTCTTTGGACTCGGTCGTCGATGGCCAGTACGCCGCCGGTTCGGCGGACTCTTCATGGTACAGGAATGTCGCGCAACGGAAAGTCCACGGCGACGCCGGAGCTGGCGAAGAATCTGAAATGTTTGCCTCCATCCGTTCGGTTTCCGCCGCTCGGACGTCTTTAATAGATGAGATCGGGTGGCGAAGATCCGGACGGGCGAGCCGATCCTGAATTCGGCGGCGCCCGGCCCTCCAGGACGAGAACGGCGCGAGAACCGCGCTCTTCTCGCCGACACGGCATTCCCGCCGGGTCGCCGAGAGGGCAGGAGACCAGCGATGCCCACCGCCGCCGCCATGCCGCTGGCGCTCGTCGTGTGCGTGCTCGCAGTCGCCGGCGTGGCTGCAACGCCTGGCGCTACTGGCGGGGAGCCCCTGATGGTCACCGCCCCCCAGGGCCCGGCCGCTGGCGAAGCGACGCTCGCCCCCGACCGGCCTGCCCGGCGGCTGATTCAGCAGGGACTCCGCAACGAGGGCTTCGACCCCGGCACGCCGGACGGCCTGTTCGGCCCGCGAACGCGCGCCGCTATTCGGGACTGGCAGCGGTCGCGCGGAGTGTCACCGACGGGGTACCTGAACGGCGCGGAGGCGGAGCTTCTGCGAACGGCCCGTACACCGCCGCCGGCGGCGCGGGAAGCTCTGCCCCCGCTTGAGGTGATTCCCGCCGTCGCCCCCACCGCCTCGTCGGTCGCGGCGGCGCCCGCTTCCACGCCGACGGAAACCGACCCCAGTCCGCCGCCTTCCGCCACCGTTGCCGCCGAAGCAGTCGACCCGCAGAACGGTGCCGAAACGAATACCCGGCAGGGGACCCGCGCCTCCGGCCGCGACGGGACCGTCCAACTGCCGCCTGAGGTCCTCGTTGACCGCCACTTCGTGCGGGCGGAACGGCTCCTCGCGTCCGGCGATTCCGCCGGCGCCCTTGAGGCGATGAACGAGATTCTCGCGCTCCAAGAGGAGCACGACCTCGTGTTGAAGGACGGCTTCGACTTCGAGTACGCAAAGATCGCCTACGCGGCCGGCCGCACGGATACGACCATCGCGTCGTTGAACGAGTACCTCGTGGCCGCGGGCCGGGAGGGCGAGTTCTATCGCGACCCACTGGAGCTTCTCGATTCCACCGAAGTGCCGCTCGACAGGGAGGCGGTGGAGCGGCGGCGGACTCGGCGATGTGCCGAAGCGCAACGCCGCCGCGTCGACCGCTGGCCCGGCCACGTGTTTCGCGACTGCGAAACGCGTCTGGAGATGGTGGTGTTGCCGGTGGCGCTCGTCGAAGACCGGGCTTTCACGGCAGCGACCCGCGGCGGGGCAAGCGGCGGACGTCGCGGCCCGGGCGACGGCGACTACTCTTGGCGGAACCCGCCCCTTCCGCAAACCGATCGGCATCCCGTGACGTGCGTGAGCTGGGATGACGCTCAGGCGTATCTGTCGTGGCTGAGTCGGACCACGCGCGCACCGTACCGCCTGCCGACTCCCGAGGAGCTGGCGGGTGCGGCCGAGAGTACCCAGCCTGAGTGTTATCAGGGCCGTACAGGCCGCGAGGGCAGGTGTCCCGTCAGCACTCACGACCCCAACGACTTGGGTCTCTCGGACCTGCTCGGGAACGTGTTGGAGTGGACAGTCGCGCTGCGTGGACGGCAACAGTGGCCGCCGCCGGCTGCACGACGGCCACTGGGGCAGCCACCCCAGCTTCCTCGTTCCCGACACCGAACCGGGACGCGGGAGACGCATCGAATTTCGCTAGCGCCTTGCCAGTTTCCGCGTTGTGAGGACGCTCGAGTAGCGTGATGCCGAAGTTACCTGACGAGCCGTTATCGGACCCGTAACCCGTGCGGGCGCACCAACGGGGCGCGCCCCACGGTCGTCAAGTGCAACGGCAACCGGACGCCGCAGACGATCTCCAAGGAGCAGACAAATGAGTGAGCGGGAACAGTTCGGTTGGGCAGCTACGCGGGCCGAGTCCACAGGTCGCCGTTCAACACCTGCCCCTACTGGTCGGCCTTGCCGGACCGCGGTGAGCCTGTTAGTCATTTCCTCTCTGCTGCTGCTGCCATCCTCTTCTGCCCAAGCGCAAATCGCGGAACTCACAGTTGTTGGCATGGTTCAGCAGATTAGGGACGCCACAGAGGATGTCATCGCGTCGTTGGAGGGATCCGCAGACGCCACACTATTTCGAACTCGACAACAGCTTGAACTCCTTGTCAGTCAAGTGGAGATGGTAGCCAATAGCTCAGTGGCAACACTATTCTCTGAACTTCAAGATACCGAACGCCGGTTCTTCACGAATCTACAGAATGAGCTCGATCGCCTGCGCACGTTAGAAGAAGTGGCAGCTGACGACGCCAACCAAGTTGTGGTTAATGCATCGCAGGCGATTAGGGCCCTGCCTTTCGCCGCAACTCATCCCGTCGTTTTGAGTTGGGTGCGGCTCTTCTTCGTCGGCTGCCCAACCCGTTCTGCGGCGGCGAGGCAGGGCGCGGTTGGATCCGGCAACGCGCTGATCGTGGTGAGGGACCGGCGAAGGGGACCGGTGTCCGACGGTACTTGTGGTGCGGCG
>JAJEFC010000107.1 GCA_022820675.1 Vicinamibacteria bacterium
GGTCGCGCCGGCGGGCGCCTTCCAGGATCACCGCCATCGAGTAGTTCCCCTCGTGGCAGGCGTACTCGAAGATGGGATCCGGGTTCCGCTGCATCGGCACCTCGTAGGTCCACGGCCGGGTCCACGTCGACGGGTCGTCGACGGTCACCACGTAGCGCAGCAGGTCGGGCCCCTCGCGGGTGAAGCGCTCCGTCAGCCGCAGGTCGGCGCTCGCGCCGCCCCGCATGAAGCTCGTCTCGCGCAGGAAGTTCACCGTCTCGACCACCAGGGTGTCGCCGTCCCAGTAGCCGCGCGAGTCGCCGGCCCACTGCCGCAGCCCGGTGTGGGGCCGGCCGTCGAGGGGCACGACGCGGGGGTTGTGGTTCATCTCGTTGTAGAGCACCACGGTGTCCGGCGTCTGGAAGAGCTGGAAGTTGTTGTTGTAGCCCCCCGGGGTCATCGGCGGCCCCGAGTTGAACCCGGTGATGCACCGCACCTGCAGGCCGTTCGGACCCAGGTCGTCGACCCATCCCCCCGGCGTCGGCTCGTGCGCGCCGGTGTTCGCCCGCGCCTCCGCCACCGCCGCCCGCGCCGCCTCGGCCTCCGGCGTGAGGGCGGGAATGCGGCCGTCCGGCGGGTCGACGACCAGCGACGTCCGCCGCGTCGCGATGACCGACGTCCCCCGGTCGAACCAGAAGTTGTTGTACGACCCCGGGGCCCCGTCGACCCCGCGGTCCACGTTCCCGCTCGGGTCGACCTCGGTGCGCCGCGCCTCCCGGCTCGCGAGGTTCTCGTTGCGCGCCACCGCCGCCTGGCCGCGCTCGGCCGCTTCTTCCTCGGTCAGGAACTCCTGGTCCGCGAGGTCCCTCGGCCGCTCCATCGGCGTGATGGTCCGGAAGTCCCACACCCCCTGAAGGTCCGGCGCCCCCCACGCCGTCCGCGGCGCCTCCTGGGCGCCGGCCGGCCCCGCCGCCAGCACCCCGCCAACCAGAACCGCCAGCGCGCCCGCGAGATGGCCGCGTGTCATGAGATGTCCCTCCCTGCCTCGGTCCTGCCCGTGTTCTCGGCGCCCGCCGCCCGGCGCTCTCGTCCAACGGAGCAATGCGCGAAACGCCGGCCGAGCCCCGCTCCGCAGCCCTCACATGATAGCGCGAACCCCATGCGATGACGGCCGCACGACTGGACGGGCTACACGATACACGTGTAACGTGTAGCTCGCCGGGCGCATGATTTCAGTCGTTCGCCGATGAGACCGCCGTGGACCTGTTCCGCGAACGCAACACGCGTCACGCGCGCCGCCTGCCGCGAGACCTGTGGCGGGTCGCGCAACGCAAGCTGAAGGCCCTCGACGTGGCGGCCCGGCTGGACGACCTGCGAATCCCCGCCGGAAACCGCCTGGAGCCGTTGAAGGGTACCCGGGCGGGTCGGCACAGCATACGGATCAACGACCAGTATCGCGTCACGTTCCGCTGGGAGAACGGCCATGCCTGCGAAGTCGGCATCGAGGACTATCATTAGAGAGCCCGACTGGCCGGGACCCGCCATCCCGCCCGGCGAGATGTTGCTCGAGGAGTTCCTAAAGCCGCTGGGCCTTCGGCAGGCCGCCGCCGCCGAGCGCCTCGGAATCTCTGCGAATCGTCTCAACGAGGTCGTGCTCGGCAAGCGCCGGATCACCGCAGACACGGCCCTGCGCCTGTCCCGGCTGCTGAACACGTCCCCCCAGTTCTGGATGAGGCTGCAGGCGGACTGGGACCTTCACCAGGCGGTTCGACGAGCCGCATCCTGACCCTCGTCCCGCCGACCGGTCGCCGGAAGCCGCCCGGCCCGATCCCGGTTCTTCCCCACCTCGTCCCGCCGACCGGTCGCCGGAAGCCGCCCGCTCGAGCCCAGTCTGTCCCCGAACTGCCCTGCAACACCGAGGGCGGCCGCGCGCCAGGCGCATCGTCACTCGTCCAGGCCGAACGTGTAGACGGTGTTCCCCACCGACATCGTGACGTACTGCGCGCCGTCGACGGCGTAGGTCATCGGGTTGGCGTTGACGGGGCCGCCGAGGGGGATGTGCCACAGCTCCTCCCCGGTCTCGGCGTCGAGGGCGAAGAAGTAGCCGTCGACGGTGGCGCTGAAGACGAGGTCGCCGGCCGTGGTCAGCACGCCCGAGCGGGCGCGCGGCTGCATCTCGAACTCCCAGCGGATGTCGCCGGTGGCGGGCTCGATGGCGCGGATGGCGCTGCGGTAGTTGTCCATCGGCTGCGGCGACTGCACGCCGCCCGCGGTGTAGCGCTCGCCCTCGACGTAGTCCTCGTCGCGCAGGAAGAACCGGCCCTCGCCGTCGAACGAGTTGACGTAGAGCAGGCCGGTGCGGGGGTTGAACGCGGGCGACCACCAGTTGGTGGCGCCGCCCGCGGTCGGGGCCACCACCGTCCCGTCGGCCGAGGGGAACATGCCGGGCACCCGGATGGGGCGGCCGGTCGAGTCGAGGCCCTCGGCCCACGTCTGCAGCGCGAACGGCTTGCCGAGGAGGAACTCGCCCGTCGCGCGGTCGAGGGTGTAGTAGAAGCCGTTGTGGTTGGCCCACAGCATCGCCTGGCGCGGCTCGCCGTCCATCTCGATGTCGGCGAGGACGGGAATCTGGATGGCGTCCCAGTCGTGGACGTCGTGGGGGGTGAACTGGAAGTACCACGCCATCTCGCCGGTGTCGCCGTCGAGGGCGAGCACCGAGTCGGCGTAGAGGTTGTCGCCCAGCCGCATCTCGCTGCCGTAGTCGGGGCCGGGGTTGCCGGTGCCCCAGTAGACGAGGTTCAGCTCGGGGTCGTACGAGCCGGTGATCCAGGTCGGCGACCCGCCCGTCCGCCACGAGTCGCCCAGCCACGTCCGGTTGTCGGGATGGTCGGGCCCGGGAATGGTGTAGGTGCGCCACTCGCGCTCGCCGCTCTCGGCGTCGTAGGCGTCGAGGAAGCCGCGGATGCCGAACTCGCCGCCGGCGATGCCCGTCACCACCCGGTCCTTGACGATGAGGGGGGCCGCCGTCTTGCTGTAGCCGCCCCGGTAGTCGGCGACCTCGGCGTCCCACACGAGGTTGCCGCTGCGCGCGTCGATGGCCACGAGGTGGGCGTCGAGGGTGCTCATGTAGAGGGTGTCGCCGAGGATGGCGACGCCGCGGTTGTTGCGCCCGCAGCAGATGCGCAGGTCGTCGGGCAGCGGGTGCTCGTAGCGCCAGTACGGGCGCCCGGTGGTCGCGTCGACTGCGGTCAGGTTGCTGGGCGACTCGGTGATGAACATCACCCCGTCGACGACGAGCGGGGTCGTCTCGGTGCGGTCGAGCTGGCGGATGCTGTAGGCCCACTTCAGCTCGAGGTCGGCGACGTTCGAGCGGTCGACCTGGTCGAGCCGGCTGAAGCGCTTGCTGTCGAGGGTGCCGCTGTACATGAGCCAGTTGTGCGGCTCGTCGGCGGCCGCGAGCAGCCGCTCCCAGGTGACGGGCGCGAACTGCGGCACGCCGGCGCCGGCGTCCGGCTCCTGGGCGGTCGTGAACGGGGCGGCAGCGAACAGGACGGCGGCGACGAAGATGGCAACCCGCTTCATGGCTTCATGCTCCTCTGTATCCGGCCGGGCACTTCCGGAATCCGTGGCTCTCGACGGACGGTGTCGCCGTCGCCCGCCCGCTCCGTGGTGTTCTCGCCGATCCGGCACGTCGTGGCTCCGTTGGCCACGCCCTCCGCAGATTCTAGATCGGACGCAGACTCCGGCGGCCGCCTCGCCGATCCCGGGTGGAGAACGAGGGAAGACCCTTGACCGAATCGACACATGACGTTACCATTTGCGTAACAAAATGAGTCGCTTTGGGCATCTTCTTCAAGACCCGCAGGCTGGCGAGGGTCTTCAACTCGGAACGTGAGCTCAGGAAACGCTACGGCGACCGCATGGCGAAGACGATCGCGATGCGGCTCGCGGTCCTGAAGCACGCCCGGACGTTGTCGATGGTGCCGACGAGCCCTCCGGAACGTCGGCACCGGCTTGCCGGCAAACGGAAGGAGCAGTACGCCCTGGACCTCGTCCACCCGCACCGGCTCGTCTTCGAGCCGCGCAGGAGCTCGGGCGCGCCGGACGACGCCGAAGGCGGTGAGGCCGGTGGCGTGACCGCGATCACCGTCATCGAGGTAACCGACTACCACTAGGGAGGCTCCGCCTCAGACCGACGAGGCATGTAGGCCCGCGCAGTCGCCGATGCTGTGGTGCTCCCATGGCAGCGAACAAGACACGACTAAACTTGACTCAACTGTAAGGACCACGCCCGTTCAAGGAGTCTAGGGAGAGGAGGGGGGACATGCCGGCGGCCACCAACCGGTACGAGCCGGACTACGCGGTTCCGCCTGGCCACGTGCTGAAGGAGCGTCTGGACGCGCAGGGCATGACGCCCGCCGAGTTCGCGCGGCGGTGCGGCCGCTCGGCGAAGCTCATCAGCGAGATCGTCGCCGGCAAGGCGCCGATCGAGCCCCGGACCGCCCTTCAGTTCGAGAAGGTGCTCGGCGTGGACGCCGGGATCTGGCTCGGCATCGAGACGGACTACCGACTGCAACAGACGCGCGCGGCCGCGGCCGAAGAATCGGCCGCGGCCGGAGCGTGGTCGAGGTCCTTCCCGCTCCGTGAACTGGCGAGACGGGGCATCAAGCCGGCAACTGACGAGGACATGGCATCGGCGCTGCTGTCCTTCTTCGGCGTGGCGTCGGTAGACGCCTGGCACGTCAAGTACGGGGCGAAGAACGTCGCCTACCGCCACTCGCCCAGCTTCGAGAGTGACAGCTTCGCTCTGGCCGCCTGGCTTCGACTCGCAGAGATTGACGCCGCCGGTCAGCGGTGCGCCGACTACCGCCCATCGGCGTTCAGAGCGGCGCTTCGCGAGATGCGTCGACTGACCCGCACACCGGTGCCGGAATCGCTCGAAGAGGCGCGACGGCTCTGCAACCGGGCGGGCGTGACCTTGTCGCTCGTCGAGCCGCTACCGCGAACCCGCTTGAGTGGTGCGGCCTGGTGGCCCTCCGCCCGCCACCCGGCCATCGCGCTGAGCGCACGGCACAAGACGGACGACCACTTGTGGTTCAGCCTGTTCCACGAGGCCGCCCACATCCTGCTGCACGGCAAGAGGAACGTGTTCGTCGACGGAGCCGCGGGCAACGGCAACGACGAGGAAACTGAAGCGAACGACTGGGCGGCCGACTTCCTGTTGCCGCGCGCGGCCTGGCGCCGTTTCGTTGACGGCGGCTCGTACAACCGGGCAACGGTGCTGCGATTCGCCGAAGAACAGGAGATCGCGCCCGGGATCGTCGTCGGCGGCCTCCAGCACGCCGGGCACCTTCCGTGGAACCGTTTGAACAGGCTCAAGGTACGGCTGCAGTGGACGAAAGCCGCCTGATTCCCGGAGACTCGGCGCCGAGCACGCTCGTACTCATGTCGCGATTCGGCGGAACAACGAGCTCACTCGCTCCCACTCGCGCACGACCACCCGTTGGACCGTTGGGTAGACGGCGTTCATGCCGAGACGGCGAGGCTTGGCCGCCGCACGTGCGGGGGCACGATTGGGTCGTGTCACTCCGGTTCGCTCAGCGCGGCCACGAACGCGCGCACGCGGCGGGCGTTGACGCCGAGGTCGCCGCCGCCGACGCGGGAGAGCGAGCGGACGTCGACGCGGCTGCCGGTCCCGCCGTCGGCGGTGACGCGGACGACGACGTCGTCCTCGAAACCGAACCAGAACGTGCGGTCCGTCGCCTCGATGCGGAGGGCGTCGGCATCGTCGGCCAGAAGCTCCCAGCCCATCTCGTCGACCACCGCGAGAGCCCGGTCGAAGGCGGCGGCGGGCGGCACCGGCAGCATCGCCGGGCCGAGGTCGGGATAGGCAGCCCGCTGCTGCTCGGCGACGGCCGGGTCGTAGTCGGTGCGGCCCGGCGCGTTCAGCGGGACCGCGGCGACGAACGCCGGCGGGTTCTCGGTGTCGGTGGTGATGTCGTGGATGGGCGGCGCGCCCCCGCCCGAGAGCAGCGCCGCCAGGGGAAAGGCGCCCACGACGACGATCGCGGCGAGGGCGGCGGCGGCCTCGCGGTCGCCAAGCCCCGTCCGCCGCACCATCCGCAGCACGAGGAGAAGCCCGCTGACGGCGGCCGCGAGGAAGCCGGCGGCCAGCAGCAGGAAGGCCAGCCCCAGCGGCGCGCCGATGCGGTAGCCGAGCGGCGCGAGGACGACGGCGACGCTGCCCGCCGCCGCGACCCGCGCCGCCCAGGACGTCACCCGCATGGCGCCACCGCTGCGAACGCCCTCGGCACCGCCCGGCAGACAGGCCTCCGCGGTGTCCGGTGCATCACCCTCATGGCGCCGACATGCCCGTGTACGTGAGCTTCTGCGCACGGCGGCCGCGCTGGGCCTCGGCCGTGTAGAGGTTGCCGTCGCTGTCGGTGTCGAGATGGTGCAGGGCCTGGAACTCGCCCGGCGCCGGGCCGTTGGCGCCGAAGGTGTCGAGCACCTCGAGGGTGGCCCGATCGATGACGTGGATATGCGAGTTGCCCTGGTCGGCCGAGTACATGAACCGCTGCTCGGCGTCGGGCGAGAACGCGAGGCCCGCCACCGTCGAGGCGCTCTCGTCCCCCGGGTTGACGAAGCCCTGCGTGCGGTAGGTGCCGTCGAGGTCGAACACCTGCACCCGGCTGTTGCCCCGGTCGGCCACGTAGACCAGCCCGTCGGCCGAGACCTCGATGCCGTGCACGATGCCGAACTGCGACGGGCCCCCGCGGTCGTCGGGCTCGCCGGTCGACACGGACGTGTCGATCGGCTCGTTGGCGAACGCCCCCCACATGCGCTTGTACTCGCCGGTCTCGGCGTCGAACACCACGACGCGCCGGTTGCCGTAGCCGTCGGCCACGAACACCTCGCCCTCGTGCACGAACGACTCCGCCGGCCGCATCGGGCTCGCGGTGTCGGCGTTGCCGCCGCTCCGGGCGCGCCCGCCGATCTGCAGCAGCAGCTCGCCCTCCGGTGTGAACTTCAGCAGCATGTCGTCCGACTCGGGCGCGGCGCTGTTGCCGCCCACCCAGACGTTGCCGTCGGGGTCGACGTGGATGCCGTGCTCGTTGGCGGGCCAGTCGTAACCCTCGGCGTCGCCGCCCCAGGCGCGGACGAACGTCCCGTCCTTCTCGAACGCGATGACCGGCGGGGCCGGCGTGCCCTGGTCCTCGCCCACCGTGCGGGGCCGGTGCAGCACCCAGATGACGTCGTTCGAGTCGACCGTCACCGACGACACCTGGCCGGTCACCCAGTCGTTCGGCATGTTGGGCCACGACGCGTCGACCTCGAACTTGGGCACGCCGTCCTGCGCCTCGGAGGCGACGACGGCCGGGCCGTGCCCCGAGCCGGACAGCCCGACGGCGACCACCAACGCGACGACCGACCACCCGGCGATGATTCTGCTGCGCATGTCTTCCCTCCATTACGAGCGGCGGCCGGACCCCCAATCAGCGGGCCGCGCGGCCGACGTAGCCCTGGAACGTCCGTTCCACGAAGTCGTCCACGCCCGGCACGAACAGCACCGCGAGGACGGTCACCACGAGCGCCCCCGCGACACCCACGTAGAAGTACTTCATGGGCTCACCGGTGACGGCGGCCCGGAAATCGTCGCCTGCGGTTCCCATTCTTTCAACCCCTCCACGAGTCCGTGCCGACTTGCGGGGCGGACACCTACCGCGGCGCCGCCTCGAACAGCCACGAGTCGCCGGCCTCCACCCCGGCCCGGGTGAGCTGGGACGGGTACTTCGCCCTGATCGCGCCGGTGATGCCGTCGAGGACATCGCCCGACTCGATGCGCACGAGCTGCCGCTCGTAGCGCGTGCCGTCGATGCGCAGCACCGCGCGCCCGTCACGCTCGGCCTGGATCGGCCACTTCTTCCACATCCGGCCCACCATCGTGCCCATGTAGCCCGACCAGACGTAGAGCTTGCCGTCGTGCTCCTGCACCCAGATGAGCCGCGACCGTGGCGGGTCCATCAACTGCAGCTCGATGGTCGGGATGTCCGCGACGAAGCTCCAGTCCGGCTCGGGGCCGGCGTAGAGCTCGCCCGCCTCGAGGGGCCCGCCCGAGAACAGCCGGTTCGGGCCGTCGGCGAAGCGTTGCTTGGCGGCGGCGGTGAGGACCGCGGTCACCGGGATGAGCAGCAGGCACACGACGACGACGAGGGCTCGGATGGCTGCTTGCATGGTGCGCCCAGTCTACCACCGGCCCGCGTCGAGCCGGGCGGGTGGCAGCGGGTGGCTCGAATCCAATCGCGCCGGCCCGCGTCGGGCCTGGCCGGTGGCTCGTCCCCATCGCTGGATTCCCGCGACGAGCCACGGGGGTGCCATCCCGCCAACGGGCTAACGCGCGACGCCGGATGCGGGGGAGTACGGCCCTGAATCGGCTTCCGGCACAGCCGCTCGCGCGCATCCGGTCTCGTCGGCCTCACCCAGTCGCGGTTGGTCCCCGCGCCCTCTTGCCCGCGTCGAAACCGCTGGCTCGCCCGACGGGATTCGGGTATAACCACAGCATGCTGCCGCGGACTGTCGTCGTCACAACCTGCGCCCTCGCACTGGCCCTCGCCGCGCACGCCGCGCACGCCCAGGTGGGCGGCAACCTGGCCGCCGGGCCGCCGCTCGACATTCACCTGGAGATCGCGTCGGGCCCGGACGGACCGCGGTTGTCCACCGGCGCGTTCGACCTGGTCACGGGCGAGTACTACCGGCTGAACGTCACCAGCGACGGCGCCGAGCCGTGGCGGCTCGAGGTCGACGACCTGCTGCGCAGCTCGCACCTGCGCATCGTCACCATCAACGGCATCGAGGTGCACCTGCAGGCGCAGACGTTCCGCGCCATCGAGTTCGACGTCGGCGGCACCGCCCAGTTCAGCTTCACGCCCATCCGGACCGGCGCGTTCGACTTCACCGTCGGCGACGTCCCCTCGGTCCGCCGTCGGCGCGCGGACGGCGGCCGCACCGTGGCGGGGACCTTCACCGTCAGATAGCCGCTCGCGCCGGCAGGCGGAAGCAGGAAGAGCGCCAGCGCCGCGCCGGCGGCGAAACGACGCTGGCCGAAGCAGCGTAGGCGGCGACAGCGCGTCTGAGTCGACCGACCGGCCTGGCCCCTTCGCGACCAGTTCCGTGTGGCTCACATTCCCGCCGCGCGGATGCTGTAGTTCTCGTTGCGCCACATCAGCATCCGGCCGTCGGGCATCTCCTCGAAGACGAACGCCTCGCCCAGGTCGCCGTTGTCGCGCACACGCCGGAAGGTGCCGTCCTCGACATGGCGGAGCCGGGTCAGGGCGTTCAGCGGGTTATCGGTCGGCAGCGACAGCACGTGCAGGTCGCCTTCCCGCACGAGCACCGCGCTCTCTCCCCCGAGGGGCCGCTGGTAGGTGCCGGTGAAGCGCTCAAGGGTCTCCCGGGCCGTCGCCGCGCCGTCCTCGGCGCGCGCGGGGACCTCACCGTCGGCAGCCTTGCCGTCCGACTTCCCGGCCGCCTCGCGCAGGGCGGGCGCGACGATGTCGTAGGCGGTCTGCGCGAACCGGCGCGAGTTCACGCCCTGGCCGTTGGTCATGAACGCGGTGGCGACCTCGTCCTGGGGGCGCAGCAACAGGTGGCTGCGGTAGCCCGGGCAGGAGCCGCCGTGACCCACGAAGGTGTCGCCGTCCGACTTCCACACCGAGAAGCCCAGCCCGTAGGTGGTCTCGCCGTCGGGCTCGAGCCAGTGCACCCGGTGCATCTCGCGCAGGTTGTTGCGGTCGAGCAGGGCATCATCGCCGTCGAGCACGCGGAACTGCCACGAGGCGAAGCGCGCGAGGTCCTCGACCGTCGAGATGAACCCGGCGGCGGGGCTGATGCCGCGCACCTGGTACTCGGGGACCAGCCTGCGCTCGCCGTCGCGCCCCCGCGCGGTGTAGCCGCTCGCCAGCCGGTTGCCCCGGAAGCGGTCCTCGTGGTCGGTGAAGGTGCTCGTCATCCCCAGCGGGTCGAGGATGTTTGCGCGGACGTAGTCGTCGTAGGTCTGCCCCGACGCCGCCGCCACGATCTCGCCGGCCAGGGTGAGCCCCAGGTTCGAGTACTGATAGTAGGTGCGCGGAGGATACAGCATCGACTGGGTGGACAGCCGGCTGACGATCTCCTCGTGGGTCGGGAAGGGATAGTCGGGGCCGGTCCAGTACGACGCCTTGGCCTCGCGCGGGAGCCCCGAGGTGTGGGTGAGCAGCCCCTCGACGGTGACCCGTCCCGCCTCGGGATCGTCGTCCCGGATCTCGTACCAGTCGAGGTGCTTCGCCACCGGGTCGTCGAGCCCGACCTTGCCCTGGTCGCGTAGCTGCAGCACGCCGACCGCGGTGAAGAGCTTGGAGATGGAGCAGATGGAGTACATCGTCGACGCCGTCGCGGGCTCCTCGGGCTCGACATGCGCGTACCCGTAGCCCTTCGCCCACACGAGCTCCTGGTCGCGCACCACCGAGAGGGAGGCGCCGGGGATGCCCCCGTAGGCCTGGGCCGCGTCCATCCAGGTGTCGAGCAGATGCAGGGCATCGGCGACGCCGGGGTCGTCCGCGAGCGACTGCTGCGCGTGGAGCCCGGGCGCGGGAGCCAGGACGAGTGCAAGCGCGGCGGCGGCCGCGGCGATGCGGGACGCCGGCCGAAGCGGGTTGCGGGGTGTCTTCATCAGGATACTCCTGGGCTGGCGTGGAGGCCCTCGGTCGCTCAGGCGAGCACGAGCTGGCGTCCGCGGACCGTGCAAGGTTGCAGTGTAGTGCGTGAGCGACGACGCAACAACCGAGGTCGCAAGCCGCGGGTGCTGTCGAGACCGCTAAGTCGGAATCACGTTCCGATCCGTTCACCACACGGGCGAACGAAACGGATATGCTGAGACGATGTTGGCCAAGTCCGAGATCCAGCAAGAAGCAATGAATCTCCCGGCACACGAGCGCATCGAGCTCGTGGTCGAGCTCTGGGACAGTCTGGTCCCAGGGGAGATTCCCGTCCCCGACTGGCAGCGGGACCTGATTCGCGACCGACTGGCGGCGCTCGACGACATCCTGCCGGAGAAGCGTTCGTTGCCCTGGGAAGCGGTCCGCAAGCGCGTCTTCCCCGACAGGACGTGACCCTGCCAGTTCGGCTGACGTCTGCCGCGGTGCAGGATCTGGCGGTCGCCGAGCGGTGGTACCTCGACGAGGCCCCGCACGTACTCGCGTCGTTCGAGGAGGCAGTCGACACGGCCTTCGGCCGGATCTCGGAGCGACCCGAATCGTACCCGGCCGTGGAGCCGACCGTCCGCCGCGCTCTGGTGCGGAAGTTCCCGTTCTCGGTCTTCTACAGGGTCCTACCTGGATGGATCGAAGTCATCGCGGTCCTGCACCAATCCCGAAACCCGGGGACGTGGCGACGGCGGGTCTGAACTGCCGAAGGCGATGTTCCAGGCGCGCGAGGTGCTCACGGTGAACCCGGAGACCGCGCCCGCGTCGTCGCGGCGGAAGGTGAAGTACCAGCCCCGGGCGTAGAAGCCGTGGGCGAACGTCGGCGCGAGCGGAATGCGGCCCAGCTTGCGGTTCCACAGGACGAGCCGGCCCGCATCCACCCGGAAGGTGTACCCCACGGCGAGGTCGTCGCTGTAGTACGACCCGGCGTAGGCCGCGAGCGCCTCCGCCGAGGGGCTGACGGGCACCGCACGGCGATAGACGGGACGGGGCGGATCGCCGACGCGCAGTGTCGTCGGCTGTTCGCCGTCGCCGGGGGTGAACGTCACCTCGGTCGTCCCGCCGAGAAGGAACCGGCCCCCGCCCGCCGGGCGTAGCGACTGCTCGGCGCCGGCCCCCACCAGGACGAGATCGTCGCCGCGGGCGATGACCCTCAGCGGCACGTCGTTCCCCGCACGAAGGTAGTAGCCGGCCAGACTGACCGGATCGGCCGGCTCGACGCCGGTCTCGCCGCGTTCGGCCGCCGGCACGGAGGGGCGCCGCGGAGCAGACGGCGGACTCGCCTCCTGCACCGGGGCGGCCGCACCGGGCGACGGCGGCCGCAGGAACACGTCGGCGACGTCGCGCGCCAGGCGTCCCGGAGCGGCGCGGTCGGTGTTGCAGAGCACCGCGACCGCGAGGTCCTCGTCGGGAAAGCGGAGGAACTCGCTGCGGTAGCCGGCGTCGGTGCCGCCGTGGCCGATGGTAGGCCGGCCGCGGTGGGCCCCGTGCACCAGCCCGAACGCGTACGACAGGCGCGCGCCGTCGTCGAGCGCGCCGCGCGCCTGAAGCTGCCGGAGCACGTCGCGGCCGCCGACCTCCCCGCTGCTGAAGTTGCCGTTCCAGCGGGCGAGGTCCTCGACCGTCGTGAACAGGCTGCTGGCCCCGACGATGGCGAAGTCGGGGATGCTGAGCCGATAGCGTCCGAAGCCGTCGCGCGTGTAGGCGTACGCGCGGTCCCGGACCAGCATGGTGTGGTCGTCGCGAAACACGGTGCGCGTCATGCCGAGCGGACCGAACAGCCGCGCGCTCGTGAACGCGCGCAGCGTCTGCCCCGACACCCGTTCGACGACGACCGCCAGCAGCGTGTACCCCGAGTTGCTGTAGAGGTAGTCACTGCCGGGGGCGAAGTTGAGCGCGGTCTGGCGCGACAGCAGGTCGAGCACGTCCGACTGCCGGATGACGTCGCCGCCCCAGCGCCAGCCTGCCATTTGCAGCATGGCCCACTGGTCGCGGACGCCGCTCGTGTGGTGGGCGAGGTGCCGCAGCGTGATCGGCGAGCCGAAGTCGGGCAGCTCGGGGACGTGGCGCCGGATGTCGTCGTCCCAGGAGACCTCGCCGTCGGCCACCAGCAGCGCGACGGCCAGCGCGGTGAACTGCTTCGACACCGAGGCGACGTGGAACACCGTCGACGGCGTGATCGGGACGTCGTACTCGAGGTTGGCGGCGCCGTACCCCCTGGCGAACACCAGCTCGCCGCCCCGCATGACCGACACCGCGCAGCCCGGGGTGCGCGGTCCCGTCCACGACGCGAAGAGCGCGTCGACGCGCGGCCCCGGCCCGTCGCGTTGCGCGGTGCCCGACAACACCGCGGCGGCGAGACCGCCGGTCGCCGCCACCGCTCCGATGACGAACGCAAGCCGCCGGAGCAGCACCTTCATCACGCGCAGGTTAGTCGACCCGCGCCGCCGCCGCAACAGCCTGCCCGCCGCCGTCGACTGCGCTGGCGCCCCAGTTCGCCTCCGGCCTGGCTCCGGTCAGTCGATGCGTCGCGCGACAGCCTGCCCGCCGCCGTCGACTGCACCAACTCACGATGCGCACGCTCCACCTCGAATCCCCTGCCGCTTGTCGACCAGTGAGAAACCTCTCCAGCTCCTCGAAGCCCGGAGTCGTTGAAAGTGAGGCATACGTGACGCCCGACGCTACTCCACGTCGATCCGTATCCGGCAGTGGTCGCTCGGTCCGAATCCCGCGGCATCGTTCATGGCGTGCACGCGCACCCCCTCGTGGAACCCCCGGGAGGCGAACACGTAGTCGTACTGGTATCCGCTGATGATGTCCTCGTCGAGCATGCGGCGCCGCTGCTGGCCGGCAAGACAGGTGGGGACGTTCCTCGTGTCCTTCGGCATGCCATGCGGGAGGGGATCCGCCCGTCTGTCGGCATCCGGCCACTGGGGTCCCATGAGCTCCAGGCCCAGCGCCTGCATCCTGTCGAAGATGGTCCGTGCGCGGGCGGGATGCTCCATTCTGCTGTTGTCCGCCGGCCGGTAGATCGTGCCGAGGTCGCCCGCCGCCAGCAGGCGGTGCGACGAGGGATTCGTGTGGGTGATGAACGCCGAGATGTCGGAGACGATGCGGTGCGCGGAGCCGTCCGTGTAGGCGTAGACGGCGCGCCCGCCGCGCGGCCGGGCGCGCTCCGCCTGCGGATGCGGGTACAGCCAGCGTGCGTGCATCGAGAACACCAGGAACGACTCGAGGGCCGGTCTCCCGCCATGCAGCGGCGTGACGCGCGCGGCGGCCAGCGTGCGCGCATCGCTGACCGCGATCGCGTTCGCCGGCATGCCCTCACGCTCGGCGGCAACGGGTTCGAACAGGTCGACCCGGACCCGGTCCGACAGTCGAACCACCGCGGGCCAGGTGCTCGACCGATTCCAGTTCCACGGCACCCGTTCACCGGTGGCGTCCGCGATGCGCCCGGCCGCCCCCCTGCCCACCTCCTGCAACAGGGCGACGTCCACGTCGTCCATCTCGCTGAGCTCGGTGAACGCATCGGCACTGCGGTTGATGTTCCAGCACACCATCCTGACCACGCCTGACCTCCTGGCGCCAGTGTACCCGCCGGCCGCCGGCGGGATCATGCCGTCGAGGCAGGCAGCATCTCCCTGCCCTCTCGACGGTCCGGGCCCGGGTGCGTGCCTACCACGCCGCCGCCGTGGCCGGCGCGTGGGCGAGCGCGGCGCCGAGGACGGCGAGGCGATCGGTCGCGCTCATCCGTTGGCCCTTTCCCCGACCGCTGGTGGTGAGCCGGGCGGCGGCGCTTCGAGGACGTAGAACGCGGTACCGTCGTCGATCGTGCCCCGAGTCGGACGCCCTCATCCGTTCGCGCTTTCCCCGACCGCTGGTGATGAGCCGGGCGGCGGCGCTTCGAGGACGTAGAACGCGGTGCCGTCGTCGGTCGTGCGCGCGAGTCGGAAGCCGAGACGCGCGAGCACCGCGCCGGACGCGGTGTTCGGCACGTCGATGGCAGCCCGGACCTCCTTCCAACCCAGTGTGTCGAAGGCGAATCGGCAGGCGGCGGCTGCCGCCTCGGTGGCGAGACCCCGCCCCCAGAAGGCGGGCAGCAGTCCATAGAGCAACTGCGGCTCGGGAGGCTCGAAGAATTCGCGGAAGCCGACGAAGCCGATGACCGACGGCTCGGAACGCGGCCGCAAGGCCCACAGCCCGCCCCCGCCGCTCGCGAACCGTTGCTCGCTCGCCCGGACCTCCGCCGCCACCCAGTCGGCGGACACCGACTCGCCGTCGAGCAGGTAGCGGCGCACGTCGGGGTCGCGGAAGACGTGCAGCAACGAGCTGGAATCGGGCATCCCGATCGGCGCCAGATCCAGACGTGCCGTGCTCCACCGCATCTCAAGGTTGCGCGTCGGCACCCGCCTCGTCCAGTCGTACGAAATGGCGAGGCGGAAAGCCCGTCAGGAGGAGGAACGCGAGCGGGCGTGGGTATTCGCTCGCGATGCGCGCATACTCCCCTCCCGTCACCGGAACGGCCCTGTAGTCTCGCGTCGCGCCGTTGCGCGTCACCTGCACCCGGGGATTCGCCAGGGCGCGGCGGTACCAGGCGCGGGGCCAGTGATTGACCGCCACGTAGAGCTGCCCGTCGCTGTGCAGCGACTGCAGCACCCGGTCGATGGCGGCGCCGTCCTCGTTCACCGTGGTCAACACCAGCGTGTCCCCCGCCTCGGGCTGCAAGTAGCCGATCAGCGACTCGAAGGCCACGACGATCAGCACGTAGCCGACCAGCACGATGCCACCGATCTTGACGGCTCTCACGGCACACTCCCTTCGCGCGACTTGGGCCCGCGCGGCCGGGTCTCTCACCGCGGCTCGGCGACCGCTTTCGCGACATCTCGACCGGTCTCGTTCGACTTCGTGTGGTCGGTCCGGCGGCTCCCATCATGCGAGGAACGGACCGCTCAGACGCCCGGCCCGCGTCCCGAGCCGGGCGACAGGTGATCGAGGTCGAGCGGGTCGCTCTCGACGTACTCGCGACCGGTCAGATCATCGAGCGTCTGAACCACCCCGTCGATGAGCCTCATCCTGTCGATTCACGCCGCATGTTCCTCGTGGCGCCGGCGGCGCGACCGCTTCCGGCATCCCGATGGACCTGGTCGTTCATCGCGTCGATCAGGTTCTCGGGCGAGGGCGGTGTGCGCTCGACCCGGTCCTGCGCATCGAGCTCGCCCAGCTCGACGCGCCGACCCCGCTGTCGGCGACCGAGCCGCGCACTCGCCTCGTCGAACGCCCGCGACATCAAGAGGTCGAACGGTGCGTGCCCCTTGGACACCATGAGCAGCGCGGCGCGGTTGCTCCTGGCGTCTCCCTGGTCGGCTTGCCGCATGATGTCGAGCACCTTGAGGAGGTGCTGCTCGTTCGCGGCATTCATCGCTCTGCCGCTGGCCCAGAAATGCACGCTGCGCCGCGATACCCCGAAGAGCTGCCCGAGCTGCTCCCACGTCAATCCCGAAATGCGGCGCAACTCCGAAACCGCGCGGCTCGTGACATCCGACGCAGTCGCCGTGGTTCGGTCCGTCTCCGCAGGCTCAGTCCAGGAATCACGACCCGCTGTCCGTTGGCCGTCCCACGCGAACGGTTCCGGCCACACGCCCATCGAAGCAGTGGACGAAGTGCCGTCGGCCAGCGGTTGCCAGGCCGCGATGATGACCGCGATGGGTGTCAGCGACCCGCGAAGCCCGTATCCAGTGGATGCGTTCGTGTCCGCCCCGCGCCGCGGGGCGCGGGAGGCCCTGGACGAGTATTGCAGGTTCACGACACTCCTCCGTAGCGGCGATGGAATTCGTCGGTGACGACCCAGCGGAAGAAGCTGTAGATGCGTTCGGCGAGCGTCCTCGCGCGTGAACCGATCGACTCCACATCGAATGCGCTGGATTCCTGCCGGAAGGCATCGATGTCGAGAATCCAGCTCGGCTCTTCGACGGGATCGACCGCGGCCGGGTCAACCGTACTGCGCGCGGGCACGCGTCCCCACCGCGCCCTGAGTTGGCCGTTGCTCCCGGGCAGCCGGAACAGGGCCTGCGAAACCAGTTCGTGCGCGTCCCCGGCCAGGGGCGTCGCCAGGATTCCAGCGACCTCGGGCCGCACGAGCTGCGGCAAGGCACGGAGGTCCTCGCCGAGGATCCTGTCGATGTACCGAACGCCGAGGCGATCGACGGTCCGCGGGTTGACGTGCTCGTGAAGCTCGGTCAGTACTCGGCGGAACCGGTCGAGGAAGTCGTCGCGGCTCGTGTACCGCCACGTCTCGATCGCGAGGAAATCCGGCGCGAGCGTCACCCGCCAGGCCCCGCTCTCGTCACTGAACCGCCACGACACGTCGGACCTCGTGCTGAGCGGGCCCTCCGGTCCGAGCACAACGCTGCGGCTCTCCTCCGGCCTCAGCGTCGGATAGTCGTTGCGGATCGCCTCCTGGAAGGGGCCGATGAAGCTGCGGTTCTCCACAGACGCGATCAGCGGATAGCGCACCTGCGCGATGACGCGCACCAACGGTGCCGCGTCCAAGGGAATCTCGGCCGGCGGGGGCCCCTTCAAGGGAGTCTCGGTCGCGTGCGCCAAGTCGATCTGTCCTCCGACCAAGGGTTGCTCAGAGCAGTGTACCGGATGTGAAGAGCAGTGTGAAACAGAGCTCGACGGACGGAAGATGATGCGCAGGCCGAGGGCCTGCGTATGGCGGTCCCGGGACGGCCCCGACCGAGCTGTTCGGGAAGCCCCGTAGTCGCCGCACGCTCACCGTTGACGATCACTTTCCGGCCGAAAGTGATCATCAAGGGCCGTTGTGGTCAATACGTGAGCGTCAAGCACCTCCCTGCCGCTGGCGGCACCCACGGGCTTCCGGAGCCTGCCCGTCCGGCGACGGGCGTCGCCGACGGGAGTCCTCGGACCTCCGGTTGCCGTCGCTGCCGACGCACCGCAGCCGCCGGCCGCCAGAAGGGCGCAGGTGAGGCAGACCGCCGGTCGGTTGTACGCTAACGGGTGGCGAGACCGGATGGCGGTTCGTGCCACGGAAGTCACGACATGACGCAACGGCGGTCGGGGACGCGAGCCAACGGCTCGATGTCGTCCAGCCAAGGCGAGGGCGAGATTCGGAAGAACCCGATCGAGCCGGAGATCTTCACCGTCAGGTAGCTCCGATACACCCAGGTCAAGGAGATGAGACCGACAGAGGCTCCTTCGGACACGGACGGGACGCTCGGCGAAGCCGCGGAGGCGCAGACCCGCGTGGCGGACGCCATCGAGAAGCTCCTGCGGTCGATCGACCGACCGGGCGACTTCTGCGTCCACGGCCGGTTGTTGGCGGCCATGCCGCGGCTGCGGGTGAAGGGGGCGGGCGCCTTGTCGTTCCCGGTGCCCGAAGCCCAGATTCGAGCGCTGATAGAGGCGGCGGAGCCTGCGCCCTACGGCAAGGGCACCGAGACGGTCGTCGACAGGTCCGTTCGCAACTGCTGGCAGATCGGGCCCGAGCGCGTGCGCCTGGCGGGCGCCGCGTGGCCGGAGACGCTCGCCGGCATCCTCGAGGCGGCGGCGGTCGGCCTCGGCTGCGCCCCCGACCGGGTCGACGCTCGACTCCACCGCCTGCTGATCTACGAACCGGGCGGCTTCTTCGCGCCCCACCGCGACACCGAGAAAGCCGACGGCATGATTGCCACCCTGTCCGTCTCGCTGCCCACGGCGGGCGCCGGCGGCGAGCTCGTCGTCCGCCACCGGGACAGCGAGCGCACCATCGACATGACCACCGGCGAACCGTCGGAGCTGACCTTCGCGGCCTTCTATGCCGACTGCACCCACGAAATCAGGCCGGTGACCGAAGGCCACCGCCTGGCGCTCGTGTTCAACCTGTGCCTGCGCCCCGGTGACGACGAGTCGCCCCGGGAAGCCCCGGACTACACGGCACAGGTCCGTGATCTTGCGGAGCGGCTGACCGAGTGGAGGGCCCGGGGCGGGACCGACAAGCTGGTCTGGCTGCTCGATCACCAGTACAGCGAGGCCGGGCTGTCGTTCGACGGGCTGAAGAACACCGACGCGGCGGTGGCGAGGGTTCTCACCCGGGCCGCGGAACGCGCGGAGTGCGATGTGCACGCGGCCGTGGTTCACATCGAGCAGTACGGCGGCGCGGACTACACCGGCCGCGGCTGGGACTGGGGTGACGGCGAGGACGAAGAAGAGTGGGAGATGGGAGACGTGGTCGACAGCCGCGAATGGCTGGACGGCTGGGCGCGTCCCGACGGCCGGCGGCCGCCGTTGGGCGAGGTCGAGCTGCTTCCGGGGGAGCTGCTCCCGCGCGACGCCCTCGACGATGCGACGCCGGACGAGCAGCGCGTGCACGAAGCGTCGGGCAACGAGGGCGTGAGCGTCGAGCGCGCCTATCGCCGCGCCGCCCTCGTCCTGTGGCCCCGATCGAAGGCGCTGGAGATTGTGGCGCGGGGCGACATCGCGGGGGCCGTCGCCTGGGTCGCCGACGAGCTCGACCGGCTTCCGGACACGGGGGGCGGACGCGGCCGGGAGCTCCTGGGGCGGCTGATCGACAGTTGGCCCACCCGCCCCTACGACGAGGACGCGCAGGCCCGGGCTCTGATGCTGCGCCTGCTGCACTCGACCGGAGACGAAAGTCGGGCCGCACGCTTCCTGATGAAGGTGGTTCTGAAGCGCTACGACGGCAGCGAGAACGAACCGTTGGCGCTCGTCGTGGACATGGTCGGACCGTCCGCCGCCCGCCAGTTCCTGACCGAGCTCGCGGCGGCCCATCTTCGGCGTCGGCCGACCGCCACGCTGGCGCTCGTCCGGTGCCTCGACGAGACGCGCGGCGAGTCATCGCCAGCGGACTGGAACCGTGCGCTGCAGGCTGCCGTTCGCGCAGTTCTGCGGACGTTGCCCGCGGCGCTGCCGCCAGAACCGCGGCGGCGTTCGTTCGAGCCGATGATGCAGGCGCCCGAACGGTTCGGGGCGGAGGCCGTCGACGACCTCTTCACCCTCGCCTGGCGCCGGGGGTCGACAGCCGAGGCCGCGGCGGCGGCCGAGGCCGTCGCCGGCCGGCCGGAGGTCGTCACGCCCGACCGGACGCTTCCCGCCGTCCTCGCCAGGCTCCGCGGCGAGGATGGGGCGGCCGGCACCGGCGCCTTCGCGCTGCTGTGGCGCCACGCGGCGGACTTCCTCCTGGCGCGCAGCGCGACACCTCCGCAGGAGCCACGCGACTGGACCATCGACGCCGCCACGGGGTGCCGGTGCGAGCACTGCCGGAGACTTCGGGACTTCTGCAAGGATCCCGCCGCCCGGGTCGCGAGGTTCCCGTTGCGCAAGGACCTGCGCGCCCATCTGCACCAGACCATCGACCGCCGCGGGCTGGACATCGAGCACGTGACCGAGCGACGCGGCAGACCGTTCACCCTCGTGTGCACCAAGAACCGCGCGAGCCACCGGCGGCGGCTCGCCGAGTACGCGGAGGACATCTGTTGCATGAGGGACCTGATCCGCGCGGCGCCGAGCGGAGAGCAGGCTGCGCCCGGCGCACCCGAACTCGCCCGGCTGCACGAGGCGGTGGCCGCCTCCGGGCACGAATGAGGGGCTCTCTGGCCGCCGGCGACGACGGCCGCGGCTGGATGCGGCCATCGCCGAAAGGCTGAAGGTGCTGACGTTCGGAAGCGACGACTGACCGCGAGGGCCACTGCGCGAAAACGCACACGCACCGGCCGTTTCCGAAATGCACACACCGTGCGATGATCACGACTTGAGCAGCTTTGACTGGAACACGTCCAAGAACCGGCAGCTCATCGACGAACGAGGACTCTCGTTCGAGAGGGCCGTTTCTGCCATCGAACACGGAGGCCTCCTGGACGTGGTGGAGCATCCGAATCGCCGCCGATACCCGGGACAACGGATATACGTGGTGGAGATCGAGGGCTACGTTCATCTCGTCCCCTTCGTGACCGAAGCGGACGGCACGCGCTTTCTGAAGACGATCATACCGAGCCGACGCGCGACGCGCGACTATCGCAGGAGACATCGGACGTGAGCGAGAAGCTGAGCCCCGAGGAGCGAGAGATCCTCGACCATTTCGAGCGCCAAGCGCTACACTCCGTCGCCGATGTCGAGCACGAGCTCGAAACGGCGCGTCAGGCCGCCCGGAACACGTTCCACAAAACCCGGCGTGTCAATCTCCGTGTGACGGAACGCGATTTCGAACTCGCCCACACGCTCGCCAGGGAAGAGGGCATTCCCTGCCAGACGCTGCTATCCAGCGTCATTCACAAGTACCTGGCCGGCCGACTGGTCGAAAGGCCTGAGCGGGAGCGGTGACCAGACGGCAACGACGCCGACTATTTGGCCGGCAGACCGCCGGCCGGTTGTACGCTATCGGGTGCGGAACCGGATAGCCGCTCCTGTCCGGGTTCGTGCGACGGAGGTCACGACATGGCGCGACGGCGGTCGGGGAAGCGGGCAGGTGAGGCGGCGGTGGCCCCGAACGGGGCCACGGTCGGCCATGAAGCCGAGCTGTGGGCGATGGCCGACGCCCTGCGGGGCTCGATGGACGCCGCCGAGTACAAGCACGTCGTGCTCGGCCTGATCTTCCTGAAGTACATCTCCGACGCCTTCGAGGAGCGCCATGCCACGGTGCTGGCCGAGCTCGGGGAAGACGCGGCCGAGGACCGCGACGAGTACACCGCCGAGAACATCTTCTGGGTGCCGCCGGAGGCGCGCTGGACGCACCTGAAGGCCCAGGCGAGACAGTCGACCGTCGGCCTGACCGTCGATCAGGCGATGGCGGCGATCGAGCGCGACAACCCCGCGCTCGAGGACGTGCTGCCGCGCGACTACGCCCGGCCCGCGCTGGACAAGCGCCGGCTCGGGCAGTTGATCGACCTCGTCAGCAACATCCAGGTGGGCGACGAGGACGCCCGCTCGCGCGACGTGCTCGGCCGCGTCTACGAGTACTTCCTCTCGCAGTTCGCGAGCGCCGAGGGCAAGAAGGGCGGCGAGTTCTACACCCCGCGCTGCGTCGTCAAGGTGCTCGTCGAGATGCTCGAGCCGTACCGCGGCCGGGTCTACGACCCCTGCTGCGGCTCGTCGGGCATGTTCGTGCAGTCGGTGGCCTTCATCCGCGCCCACGCCAGCGGCAACGGGAACGGCGGGAAGGCCCGGGCCGACATCAGCATCTACGGCCAGGAGTCGAACTACACGACGTGGCGGCTGGCGAAGATGAACCTCGCCATCCGCGGCATCGAGGGGCAGATCGGCCACGGCGACAGTTTCCACGACGACCGTCACCCAGACCTGAAGGCCGACTTCATCCTCGCCAACCCCCCGTTCAACGTGTCGGACTGGGGCGGCGAGCGGCTGGCCGACGACAAGCGCTGGCGCTACGGCGTGCCGCCCAAGGGCAACGCCAACTTCGCCTGGGTGCAGCACATGGTGCACCACCTCGCGCCGGCCGGCGTCGCCGGCTTCGTGCTCGCCAACGGGTCGATGTCGTCGAGCCAGTCGGGCGAGGGCGAGATTCGGAAGAACCTGATCGAGGCCGACCTCGTGGACAGCATGGTCGCCCTGCCGGGCCAGCTCTTCTACTCGACCCAGATTCCCGCCTGCCTCTGGTTCGTGGCCCGCCGCCGCCCGCGCCGCGGCGAGGTGCTGTTCATCGACGCCCGCAAGCTCGGACGGATGGTCGACCGCACCCATCGCGAGCTGACCGACGACGACATCGCCCGCATCGCCGGCGCCTACCACGCGTGGCGCGACGGTGCGGATGTCTACGAAGACCTCGCCGGCTTCTGCAAGAGCGCCCCGCTCGACGAGGTGCGCCGGCACGGGCACGTCCTGACGCCGGGGCGCTACGTGGGCGCGGAGCCGCAGCCGGACGACGGGGAGCCGTTCGAGGCCAAGATGCGGCGGCTCGTGGCCGAGCTGCAGCTGCAGCAGGCCGAGGGGGCGCGGCTCGACGCCGCCATCGCCGAGAACCTGAAGGCGCTGGGGTTCGGAGCTGACGAATGACCGCGAGCGCCGTGAGCCAGAAGTTGAGCCCCGAGGAGCGAGAGATCCTCGAGCAGTTCGAGCGGCGAGCGTTACACCCCGTCGCCGATATCGAGTACGAGCTCGAAATGGCGCGTCAGGCCGCCCGCAACACGTTCCGCCGTCGCCCGCATCCCCGCGACGACCTCGCGCCCGGCACCTGGCGCAGCATCGTGAAGAAGGCCGGCTTGGACGAGTGAGGAAGCACGGAGCAAGCCATGGAGTACTCCGTCGTCATCGAACAGACACCACGGAACTTCTCGGCCTTCGCGCCGGACCTGCCCGGCTGTGTCGCAATGGGCGCCACCCGGGACGAGGTGATCGCCGAGATGCGTGCGGCCATCGTCTTCCACATCGAGAGCCTGCGCGAACACCGCGAACCCGTGCCGGCGCCGCGCTGCACCACCGCCGTCGTGGCCGTGTCTGCCGCAGATTGACACGGCCATCTGGAGGCGCCGTGGCTTGCCACCCTGCGAGGAGGGCCGATGACCGTCAGCCAACTGATCGAGGTGCTCCAGACCCACCCCGGTGACCTGCGGGTGGTCGTCAACGGCTACGAGGATGGTTTCGAGGACCTCTCGGCCAAGCAGATCTCCTTCGTGCGCATCGCGCTGAACACCGGCGTCGAGGACTGCGAGGGACAACACGGATACGATTGGGAACCTGCTGCCCGCGGCAGAGAGCCGGCGACCATCGTTGACGCGCTGGTCCTCAACCGGGTGTCTCACTGACCGCTGCCCGGAGAACGCGCATCACGTCATGAGACTCGACCTGACACCGCTCGATGATGCGATTGCCCAGTTGCAGGAGGCACTGGCCTACCACGCCTCTGACCTTGCGTCGCGCGATCCCGCTCTCAAGCTGCACCTTCGGGCAGCCGCAATCCAGGCCCTTCGAGTTCACCTACGAGCCGTCCCTCAAGATGGCGAAGCGCCATCTCGAACAGGTCTCCCCGAATCCCGCCGAGTTCGACGAGATGAGCTTCAAGGCCATCATGCGCGAGGCCTTCCGCCGCGGGTTGGTACAGTCGGACGTGTCCATCTGGGACCAGTACCGGACGCTTCGCGGCACGACCAGTCACACCTACAACGCAGGCAAGGCGCAGATGGTCTTCGAGAGCCTGACGGATTTCCTCCGGGAGGCCAGATTCCTCCGGGACCAGCTTCAGCAGAGGAACGACTCCCTTGACGACCCCGATTGACATCCGCGCCGACCACCTGGACACCGTCCACGACGTGCTAGCTCGACATCTGCCGGGCGGCGTGCGGGTCTGGGTCTTCGGGAGCCGCGCCACGTGGGCGACGAAGGACTCGTCCGACCTGGACCTCGCTCTCGAGGGTGACGGCGAAATCCCGGCACGCAGCCTGTCCGCACTCGAAGCCGCGTTCGAGGACTCGGACCTGCCGTACGCGGTGGATGTCGTGGACACCAGGCGGATCGGTGAACGTTTCCGAGAGATAGTGGCGGAGCAACGGGTAGCGTTGCCAGAGAAAGACCGCTCACGCGCCACCGACGGGAGCAGCGGAGACCCTTTTGGTGCTCTGCCACGTGGATGGGAGCGGTCAACACTAGGGGCTGCCTGCGAGCGCGGTGGCGGCAACATCCAGACCGGACCGTTCGGCAGCCAACTCCACGCTTCCGACTACCGACCCGTCGGTACACCGTCCATCATGCCTCAGAACCTCGGTGACAATCGCGTCATCGCGGACGGAATCGCACGCGTTGGAGACAGTGACGCCAATCGCTTGCGGCGCTACTTGGTCCGCGAGGGCGATATCGTCTACAGCCGCCGCGGTGATGTCGAGAAGCGAGCGCTCATCGGACCCCATGAGGACGGGTGGCTGTGCGGGACCGGTTGCCTTCGCGTACGCCTAGGCGAGAACGGCGCGGACCCCAGATACGCCTCGTACTATCTGGGGCACCCCGCCGTTCGCGAATGGATCGTCCGCCATGCTCATGGCGCGACCATGCCGAATCTGAACACGGCGATACTGTCTGCCTGCCCATTCGTCGCACCGCCGATTCCCGAGCAGCGTGCCATCGCGTACGTCCTCGGGACGCTGGACGACAAGATCGAGCTGAACCGTCGGATGAACGCGACGCTGGAAGCGATGGTCCGGGCGCTGTTCCGGTCCTGGTTCGTCGATTTCGACCCAGTGCGGGCCAAGATGGATGGCCGCGACACCGGGCTGCCGAAGGACATCGCCGACCTGTTCCCAGACCGGCTGGTGGTTTCGGAGCTGGGGGAGATTCCAGAGGGCTGGGAATCAACACGGTTGGACAACGTCGCGACCATCACGAAGGGACGATCGTACAGACGCCGCGAACTGGTTGCGTCGGACACCGCGCTCGTGACACTGAAGTCCTTCGCTCGCGGTGGTGGATATCGTACTGAGGGTCTGAAGTCTTTCGGCGGCGCGTACAAGAGTGAGCAGGTAGTCCAGCCCGGCGAGGTGATTGTGGCGTGCACGGACGTGACGCAGGCAGCGGAGGTGGTGGGGCGGTCCGCCGTCGTCGGCGAGACATCATCATTTCGAACGCTGGTGGCTTCGTTGGACGTCTTGATCGTGCGACCGAAGAACGCCGCACCTGGACGCGCGTTCGTCCACTACGTCACCGGAACCGAGAATTTCGTAACGCACGCCCTCGCGCGCACTACGGGAACGACGGTCTTGCATCTCTCCAAAGATGCGGTCGCGTCCTTCCCGTTCGCCCTGCCGCCAAGGCGGTTGACGGAACGTTTTGGACATCTCGCAGATTCACTGCGCGCCCGAATCCAGGCCAATGCATCCGCAGTTGAGCTGCTCGCAGATGTACGGAATACGCTGCTTCCGAAGCTGGTTTCCGGCGAGTTGCGAGTTCGCGACGTCGAGAAGCTCATCGGAGCAATCGCATGACATTCCGGCGGTTCCGGAAGGCGACGTGTTCGACATGGCGACGCTCCAGACCTCATGGAACGATCGCGCAGCGGAGACATCTGATGCGAGTCAGCATTCGCGACCGGGGTTCGCTGTCGGCGGTTTCGCCGGCGGCGCTGTCGGCGTACGCCCGCGCGGCGGGTTGGCGTCGGTACGAGCCGTATGGCGAGCACTCGGACGTCTACGCCGGTGAGTCGCGCCCGGAGATCATCGTTCCGCGCACGCAGTGCCTGGGCGACTACGCGAGCGTCGTGGCGACGCTGATCGACACGTTCGCCGGTGTCAGCGGGCAGGACGAGTTGAGCGTCTATCGCTCTTTGGCGACGGCGGACCGGGACGTGGTCCGCGTTCGCGCCGCGGAGAGCGACGACGGCAGCGTGACCTTGAACGACGGCGTCGACCTCATCGGCGGCGCCCGCGATCTCCTGCTGTCGGTGGCGTGCTCACTTCGCGAGCCGCAACCGGTCTACCGAGCCGGGGCGAACCGGGAGGCGGCGGATCTGCTGAGGCAGATGCGGCTTGGGCAGACGGACCAGGGCAGCTTCGTGGTGACGCTGCTGACGCCGGTCGTGCCGCCACCGATGCCGGCGTTGTTCCCGGACCCGGATGATTGGTACGCGCCCATCGAACGCCGGATGACGCGGCGGCTGGTCGAGGCCGTCACCGCGGCGCGGCAAGCGACGGAACGGGCGTCCGCCGGTGATGACGGCGCGTTCGAGGAGACGGTCGCCAGCGGCGTGAGCGCCAATTTGTGCGAGGCTCTGGTTCGGATCATCGAACCGTTCCGGACGCTGGACGTGGACGTCTCGTGGGCGCGGACTCGGCCGGTTGCGGCAACCGGAACCGTCACCCGTTTCGGCCGGGCGGATGCGGCGCTGCTGCGCGAAGCGGCGCGTTTGCTCCGTGACCGTGCGCCGCGGCTGGACGTGCGACTCCACGGCTTCATTCGACGCCTGAAGCGCGGAGAGGCGGGCGACGACGGAACCATCAGCCTGCAGGCCAAGATCGACGGCCAACGGCAGTCGGTCGTGGCCGTGCTGGAGCAGGCGGACTACGAGCGGGCGGTTCAGGCCCACAGGGATCGCGCACTAGTCGTGCTGGCGGGCGATCTCGAGCGCACGGGCCAGCGGTGGAGGTTGCTGAATCCACACGTTGAAGGCGTCCTTCGCGACGAGCGTGACGATGGCTGATTCGGGTCTCACCCAGGCGGAAGCGGACGCGCTCATCGCGTTGGAGAAGCGCCGGGTTGGCGAGGAGGAGTGGCACTATCCCGACTTGGGCGGAGCAATCACGATTCCGCTGGTGTCGACGGACCGGCGTGAGCCGTTCCTTCTGGATCTGCGACGGTCACGGATCGATCTCGCCAAGAACACGTACCAGAACCGCGGGCGGCAGACAGTAGTCCTTGTGCGACTGGACTTGGGCGCCAGGCCGCATCGCAACCCGGATGGGGAGGAGGTCGGTTCGCCACATCTTCACCTCTACCGCGAGGGCTTCGGCGACAAGTGGGCGTACGGTCCGCCGACGGATCGGTTCGTCGATTTGGAGGATCCCTGGCGGACCCTTCAGGATTTCATGCAGTTCTGCCGTGTCGTCGAGGCGCCGATCATCCAACGGGGGTTGTTCACATGATGGGGGAAGTGCAGGCGTTGCTGGATCAGTACCGGACCTGGCTGCGTGACAAGACGACCCTGCGCCAGGTCGATGAGTGGATCGAAATCACCACACCGTACCTGGATCGCCACAACGACTGCCTTCAGATCTACGCCAGGCGCGCCGACGGGGGGTTCGTGCTGACGGACGACGGCTACATCATCGAGGACCTGGAACAGTCCGGCTGCAGAATCGACGGCGGCCGGCGGCGGGCCTTGCTCGACACGACGCTCAACGGCTTCGGCGTGCAGATCAACAAGACCGCCCTCGAGGTGCGGGCGTCGAGCGACAACTTCGCGCTGCGAAAGCACAATCTGATCCAGGCAATGCTCGCCGTGAACGATCTCTTTTACCTGGCGTCGTCGGGCGATCGCCAGCCCGTGTTCCACGAGGACGTGGTGGCCTGGCTGGATTTCGCGGAGATCCGATACACGCCCAACGCGAAGTTCACCGGCAAGAGCGGCTATGACCACCGGTTCGACTTCGTGATACCGAAGTCGAGAGACCAGCCGGAGCGCGTGCTGCGCGCCATCAATCGCCCAGGTCGTGACACCGCGCAGTCGGTGGCGTTCTCCTGGATCGACACCCGGGAGGTGCGTGCTCCCGACTCCCGCGCCTATGCGATTCTGAATGACTCAGAACGGCCGGTCTCGGCGAGTGTGCTGGGCGCCATGCGCAGCTATGACGTGCGACCCATCCCGTGGTCGGACCGAGAGGGAGCGCGTGAGGAGTTGGCGGCGTGAGCGCTGGGTCCGTATCTGAATCGACCGTCGAAGCGGCCGCGGTGGACTGGCTGACATCGCTCGACTGGGCGGTCCTTCTCGGCCCGGACATCGCGCCGGACACGCCGGCCGCGGAACGCGCCGATTACGGCGAGGTGGTGCTGACAACCCGGTTGCGATCCGCGCTCGCCCGACTCAATCCGGACCTGCCCGACGCTGCGGTCGAAGACGCTCTGCGCCGACTGACCCGACCGGCCGGGGCGACGCTGGAGGCCCGGAACCGAGACTTCCACCGGATGCTCGTTGCCGGCGTGACGGTGGAGCACCTCGACGCCGAAGGCCGGGTCCGTGGCGCGCAGGTTCGCGTGCTCGACTTCGACGACCCCGACAACAACGACTGGCTCGCCGTCAACCAGTTCACCGTCGTCGAGAACAAGCACGAACGGCGGCCCGACCTCGTGCTGTTCGTCAACGGACTGCCGCTCGCCGTCATCGAGCTGAAGAACCCCGCCGACGAGAACGCGACCATCCGGTCGGCGTTCCAGCAGCTTCAGACCTACAAGGCGGAGATCCCGTCGCTGTTCGCGTTCAACGCCGCGCTCGTCGTATCGGACGGACTGGAGGCGCGCATCGGCGCGCTGACGGCCGGGCAGGAGTGGTTCAAGCCGTGGCGCACGATTGCGGGCGAGACGCTGGCCGACCGGAGCCTGCCGCAGCTCCAGGTGCTGCTCGAGGGCGTCTTCAACCGGCGCCGGCTGCTCGCGCTAGTCCGCGACTTCATCGTGTTCGAGGACGACGGCAGTGGCGCCCTGGACAAGAAGATGGCCGGGTACCACCAATTCCACGCCGTGCAGACCGCGCTCGCCGAGACGCTGCGGGCGGCAGCGTTACAGCAGGCGGTCGCAGAGCGCGACCCGGCCGGCCGCTACGAGTCGCGCCGCCAGCCGGCCGGCGCCCGCGGCGACCGGCGGATCGGCGTGGTCTGGCACACCCAGGGATCGGGCAAGAGCCTGACGATGGCGTTCTACGCCGGTTGCATCATGCGCGACCTGGCGATGGAGAATCCCACCGTCGTCGTGCTGACCGACCGCAACGACCTCGACGACCAACTGTTCACCACCTTCTCGCGGTGCGCCGACTTGCTCGGGCTGCCGCCCGTCCAGGCCGAGAGCCGCGCCGACCTGCGGGCGAAGCTCGCGGTCGAATCGGGCGGCGTGGTGTTCACGACGATCCAGAAGTTCTTCCCCGACGCGCCCGCGCCCGGCGAGCGCGAGGGGGCTGTTCCTCGCAGGAACCAGCCGGGCGACCGGCATCCGCTGTTGTCGAGCCGCCGCAACATCGTGGTGATCGCCGACGAGGCGCACCGCAGCCAGTACGACTTCATCGACGGCTACGCCCGCCACATGCGGGACGCGCTGCCCAACGCCTCGTTCATCGGCTTCACCGGGACGCCCATCGAGCTGGCCGACGCGAGCACCCGCGCCGTGTTCGGCGACCACATCAGCGTCTACGACATCCAGCGGGCGGTCGAGGACGGGGCGACCGTGCCGATCTACTACGAGAGCCGTCTGGCGAAGCTGGCTCTCGACGAGACCGAGAAGCCGGCGATCGATGCCGGTTTCGAGGAAGTGACCGAGGGCGAGGAGGTCGACCGCCGCGAGAAGCTGAAGACGAAGTGGGCGCAGCTCGAGGCGATTGTCGGCGCCGAGAAGCGCGTCGCGCTGGTCGCCCGTGACATCGTGGAGCACTTCGAGCAGCGCCGGGAGGCGATGGACGGCAAGGCGATGGTGGTCTGCATGAGCCGGCGCATCTGCATCGACCTCTACCGCGAGCTCGTCCGCCTGCGCCCGGCATGGCGCGACGACGACAGCCGCGGCGCGCTGAAGGTCGTGATGACCGGCAAGGCGTCGGACCCGCCCGACTGGCAGCGGCACATCGGCAACAAGGCCCGCCGCGAGGCGCTGGCGAAACGGTTCCGCGACCCGGCCGACCCGCTCCGCATGGTGCTCGTGCGCGACATGTGGCTGACCGGCTTCGACGCCCCCAGCCTTCACACGATGTACGTGGACAAGCCCATGCGCGGCCACGGCCTGATGCAGGCCATCGCCCGGGTCAACCGGGTGTTCCGGGACAAGCCGGGCGGGCTCGTCGTCGACTACCTGGGCCTCGCCCACGAGCTGAAGCGGGCGCTGGCCACCTACACCGAGAGCGGCGGCACCGGCGAGACCGCGCTCGACAAGGAGCGGGCGGTCCGGGCCATGCTGGAGAAGTACGAGGTCTGCTGCGGCCTGTTCCACGGCTTCGACCGGTCGGCGTGGACGGACGGCTCGCCGGCCGAGCGGCTCCAGCTCCTGCCGGCCGCGCTGGAGCATGTCCTCGCCCAGGAGGACGGCAAGGCCCGCTGCCTGCGGGTCGTGCGAGAGCTGTCGCAGGCGTTCGCGCTGGCGGTGCCGCATCCCGAGACGATCCGCATTCGCGACGACGTGTCCCTGTTCCAGCATGTCCGCGCGGCGCTGTCGAAGCGCGTCGGCCCCGACGCGAAGTCCGACGAGGAGCTGGATCACGCCGTGCGGCAGATCGTCTCCCGGGCCGTGGCCCCGGACGGCGTCGTGGACATCTTCGCCGCGGCCGGACTGAAGAAGCCGGACGTGTCCATCCTGTCCGAGGAGTTCCTGCGTGAAGTACGCGGCATGGGCCGGAGGAACCTCGCCGTCGAGCTGCTGGAGAGGTTGCTGAAGGGCGAGCTGGCGACCCGGAGGCGGAAGAACGTCGTGCAGGCGCGCTCGTTCGCCGAGATGCTGGAGCAGACGATCCGCCGCTACCAGAACCGCGCGGTCGAAGCGGCGCAGGTGATCGAGGAGTTGATCGGCCTCGCCCGCGAGATGCGCGCGGCGAGCGCCCGTGGCGAGCGGCTCGGGCTGTCGGACGACGAGCTCGCGTTCTACGACGCGCTCGGCGTCAACGACAGCGCCGTGCAGGTGCTCGGCGACGAGACGCTGCGCGACATCGCACGAGAGCTCGTGGAGACCGTGCGGGGCAACGTCACCATCGACTGGACACTCCGCGAGAATGTCCGGGCCAACCTGCGCCGCCTCGTCAAGCGCATCCTGCGAAAGCACGGCTACCCGCCGGACAAGCAGGAGTCCGCGACGCGGACGGTGCTGGAGCAGGCAGAGGTGCTGTCCACCGGTTGGATGGCGTGACTCGGAGCCGCTGCACGCTGGTGACGCCGATGTACGGTGGCGGCTTGAAGCGGTTGGCCGTCGCGTTGCATCGGGCGGGCGGCTTGATCGGGCGACCGATCAGGAATATGTTCCTGATTGGTCGAGCCAATCAGGAGCCAGCTCCCGCATGAGCTTCGCCAGAACCCTCACCATGGACTTGCCGGCGGGCCAGTCCGCCTTTCTGTGGGGCGCCCGGCAGACCGGGAAGTCGACCTTCCTCCGCGAGCGGTTTCCGGCCGGCGTGCACATCGACCTGCTGGACTTCGACACCCGGCTCGCCCTGAGCGCGCGCCCGTCCCGGCTCGGCGAGCAACTGGACGCGGCCGCCCCGGAGGTCCTCGCGCACCCGGTCGTCATCGACGAAATCCAGAAGGCGCCGGGGCTCCTCGACGAGGTGCACCGGCTGATCGAGTCCCGCCGCCTGTCCTTTGTGCTGTGCGGGTCGAGCGCCCGGAAGCTCAAGCGCGCCGGCGTCAACCTGCTCGGCGGGCGCGCCTGGCGCTTCGAGATGTTCCCGCTCACCTGGCGGGAAATACCCGACTTCGACCTGCTGCGCGCCCTGAACCGCGGCCTGCTGCCGGGCGTCTACACCCGGCCGCAGTACCGGCGGTCGCTGGCGGCCTACGTGCGGGACTATCTGACGCAAGAGGTCTTCAACGAGGCGCTCACCCGCAACGCCGCCGCCTTCACCCGGTTCTTCGAGGCGTTGCGCTTCTGTCACGGCGAGTTGCTGAACTACGCGGCCATCGCCCGCGACTGCGGCGTCGACGCCAAGACCGTGCGCACGTACTTCGAGATACTGCAGGACACGCTGGTCGGCTATCTGATCCGCCCCTTCCACCACCGCCCCGGCCGCCAGAGCATCTCCGCCGCGCCGAGGTTCTATCTGTTCGACGTGGGCGTGGCCGGCCACGTCTGCCGCAGGGTCCTCACGGACGCCGCGGCACGGAGTTCGGCCGGGCGTTCGAGCACTTCCTCCTGCTCGAGATCATCGCCGCCCGCGGCTACCGGGAGCAGTCGTGGCCCGTCGAGTTCTGGCGGACCAAGAGCGGGCTGGAGGTGGACTTCGTGCTGAACGAGGGCGAGGTCGCGGTCGAGGCGAAGGCCCGCGTGCGCGGCGGCGACCTGCGCCCGATGACCGCCTTCGTGGAGGAGTTCGCCCCGCGCCGGGCGATCGTCGTCACCGCCGAGAACGACCGCCGACGCGTCGGCGGCATCGACGTCATGCCCTACACCGAGTTTCTGGAACTGCTGCACGGCGGGACGCTGCTCGAATGCTGAAGCTGGTCGGCCCGGGCCACCGCCCATCACCCGGCGTCCGGAGGAACCTCGCCGTCGAGCTGCTGCAGAGACTGCTGAAGGGCGAATTGGCGACCCGGAGGCGGAAGAACGTCGTGCGGGCGCGCCCGTTCGCCGAGATTCAGAGCCCGCCAGTCGAGGTGCTCGTCGGGCGGGAATCGGCCGGCGTGGTGCTGAGCCGGCACCATCACTGGTCGTCCGACAACCGCCCGCTGCAGGAACGAGAAAGTGGCGGTGATGCAGGGATTCGAACCCTGGGAAGAGGTTTATGCCCCTTCAACGGTTTAGCAAACCGCCGCCTTCAGCCTCTCGGCCACCTCACCGCATCGTCGGTGTGCGAGGCCGCGGGCGCGAGCCCCGTATCGGCCATCATACCCGCGTCCCGCCGTCCCGTGCAACCCGTCGCGCCCGCATCTCCTCGAAGATTCGGCCCGGCTGGCCGCGGGGGGAGCTCCAAGGGGAGATCCCGGGGGGATCCCGGCCTGCCGACACCGCGCCCTGCGCGCGGTACCTCGGTCAGACTGCACAAAGCGGTGGCCGCCGGCCGGCGTGAATGAGGGTCCGCGTTACCGCCACCAACTCTCCAGGGATCGCTCTCCAAGAGCCAGCGCTAGCCGTTCCGGCTGTGAAGTCGGGTCCGGCTCGACCCCAACGGGGGCTCGAGCTCGAAGCGCGGCTTCGTGTCGACACCGAGCTTCTTGAGTTCCCGTTCCAGCCGCTCATGCGCAGCGATGGTGGCCTCGTTCACTTTCACATTCCGCTCAACCACTTTTTCTCTCAGAGGCGACCGGCGAACTCTCGTCACCATGTCAGAAATACTCCCTGGTGTGGACGAAGGAAAACAGTTGTTCTCGTTGCATGTAGTCCTTCAACAGCTCGAAGTAGTCCCTGACGCACTTGTGGAACTCGGTCTCTCGAATATCGTCAATCTTCAGGCCGACTTCTCCCTGCAATGTTCGCATGTCGATGGCACGGCCATGAGAGTGCCATCGCCCGGTTTCGTTCAGCAGCGCCGCGATCTGCTCGGCACGGCCAATCCTCATCTCCGGTGTGACCTCGATCCCGCGCGTCTCCGTCTTCGTCCAATGCTTGAACTTGTACTGAGACAGCCACTTGATGAGCAGTTCAATCGACAACTCGCGCGCTTGTTCGAACTGGTAGAGCTCACCAAGGTCCAACTTGCTCAGGAGCGCGTACTCGGCTGTCGTGAGTTGTCCCTCTTGCGCCTTCATGTTCAGGCGTTCGAATTGCTGCAGGTACGACAGGGCCGGCACCAGTTTTCCGTCCTTCTCGATCTGTGGGTCGATCGGCCCGAGACAGGACAGGTGGTCCATCAGAATCCGGTCCGCGCTCAAGGCCAGAATGGTCCCGGCTGACATGGCCTGGTCAGGCACGATCACCGTGACGTGGGCGTAGATCGCGCGCAGGACGGTGACCATTCGCTCTACGACTTCGACGACACCACCCGGAGTGTCCAGGATAACGACGACCGGCCCTTGGCGTTCGGGCAGTGCATCGATGGCATCACGAAGGCGAAGCTCAAGCCCGGGCAGAATAGGGCTCACTATCGTGACCACGTCCGCCCCGAGCTCCTTGCCGATGAGCGTCAGTCGCCGATTCAGGTCTTCCCTGATGTGGCGGTCAAGGGGTCTCAGGGAGCTCACGGTCCGCCTCCGGTTGCGGTCATCGAACGTCGACCTTCGATGCGGCCCGGGATCGTCACTCGATCACCCACAGGCCCGCCTGCGGCCCGGACAGGTACTCGGGCGGCGCCCCCGCCGTGATCAGCGTGTCCTCCTCCCGCATGATCGAGACCGCCTGCCCGCCCCACTCGGGCACGGCGGCGGTGATCGCGAACTCCAGCGAGACCCAGTCACCGTCCTTGAGCGTGATCCGCGGGTGGTCGCCGTAGCGCTCCGGCCAGTCGAAGATGGCCCACATGCCGGCGTCGTGGACCCAGTAGCCCTGGACGTGCGAGTAGACGAGCAGGTCGATGCCGGCCTCGGCGGCGCGGCGCTCGGCCGCCTGCTTGATGGCGATGCCGGTGCGGCCGACGCGCATCTCTTCGAGGATCAGCTCGGCCGCGCGGGACGAGGCCTCGAACGCCCGCACGAGGCCCTCGGGCGGCGCCGTCTCGCCCTCGCGGAGCACGTAGGCCATCTTCTGCTGGTCGGCGACGATGCCCGAGGTGCGGACCCCGAAGTCGACGTGCAGGAGGTCGCCACGCTCGATGGTGGGGTCGTCCGCGTCGTCGAGGGTGACGCCGCCGGGGCGCTGCAGGTCGAGCGAGCCGGGGAAGTTGAACTCGAACCCGAGGCGCTTCCACTCGGCCGTGATCCAGTACCGCACGTCCATCAGGGTGGTGCGGCCGGGAGTGATGACGTCGCCCGAGAACGCGCGGCGCAGGATGTCGAACGTGGCGGTGCTGGCCTCGCGCTGCACCTCGTGCTCGGCCTCGGTGTGGGTCGAGGCGTAGTCGACGACGAGGGGCTCGGACGACACGAGGCGGCCGGCGCGGTCGGGGCCGAGGGTCTCGAGCAGGTAGTCCTTGAGCTCGGCCGTCAGGCCGTCGGCCATGCTGATGGTGCGCGACTGGTTGACGGCGATGCGCCGGGGGGCCCGCGCGTCGAGGTACTCGCGCAGGTGGGGCATCAGCCCCTCCTCGCCGTAGAGGGTCCGCGTGTCGTAGAAGCGGCGGAGGTGGCCGCTCAGGTGGGTGCCGATGGCGGCGGTCTCGAGGCCGGCGTCGGCACCCGCGTCGAAGAACAGGTAGGCGTTGCGGTGGCCGTACCAGCCGGTGATGCCGTAGCCGCCGAAGAGCTCGAGGACGGGGTCGGGGGCATTCTCGCGGCTGAGAATGATCCAGAGGTCGATCTCGTGGCGGCGCATGATGGGCAGCAGGTGCCGCCGCATCTTGTCGGCCTTGATCGTCCACTCGCGCTCGGTGCGGGCGCGTATCAGCTCGGGCGTGGGCTGCGCGGCGGCGGGCGCCCCCGTCGCGAGGACGAGGACGCCGGCGAGCATCGACCGCAGGAAGCCGGAGAGCATCGCCTCGCGGCTCCGCTGCCGGCGGGCAGGACGAGGGTGCGCCGGCAGCGCGCCCCGTCCGTCCAGATCCCCGAGGTCCTGGATGCCGCTCGACCGACCCTCCAGGCGTCCGCGCCGTTCCGCCGCGCCGACGCCCGTCTGCGAGAGCGTCATCCTGCCGCCCCCTGACGTACGCCCCGGGCCACCCGTGGCGGACGATGCGGCCGTTCGCCGGACCTCGCTGAGCGCCATCCTCCCGGCCCTGCCGTGTACGCCCTGCATCACCCCTCGTAGGTGATGCGGTAGATGGCCCCCGCCCGGTCGTCGGTCACCAGCAGCGAGCCGTCGGGCAGGACCTCGACGTCGACGGGGCGGCCCCACGAGCTGTTGTCGGGGTTCAGCCAGCCCTCGGCGAAGACCGAGTAGTCGGTGACCTCGTCGCCGTCGAGGGTCGCCAGGGTGATGCGGTAGCCGGTGTGCCCGGCCTCGTCGGTGCGGTTCCACGAGCCGTGCTCGGCGATGAAGATCTTCCCCTGGTACTCGGCCGGGAACATCGAGCCGGTGTAGAACCGCATGCCGAGCGACGCCACGTGGGGCCCGAGGACCCGGGCCGGCGGCGTGAACTCGTCGCAGCTCCGCCGGTCGCCGAACTCGGGGTCGGCGATGTCGCCCTCGTGGCAGAAGGGATAGCCGAAGTGCATGTCGATTCGGGGGGCGTGGTGCAGCGTGTCGCCGGGGCTCTCGTCGCCCAGCCAGTCGCGGCCGTTGTTGGTGAACCACAGCTCGCCGGTGTCGGGATGCCAGTCGAAGCCGACGGTGTTCCGCACGCCGTGGGCGAAGACCTCCTGCTCGCTGCCGTCCGCGTTCATGCGGGTGATGGTGGCGTAGCGGATGTCCTGGTCGGTGTTGTCGCAGATGTTGCACGGCGCGCCCACCGGGATGTAGAGCTTGCCGTCGGGCCCGAAGCGGATGAACTTCCAGCCGTGCGCCCGGTCGGTCGGGAACTCGTCGTCGACGACCACGGGCTCGGGCGGGTCGTCGAGCCGCGACTCGATGCCGTCGTAGCGGAGAACGCGGTTCACCTCGGCGACGTAGAGCGAGCCGTCGCGGAAGGCGACGCCGTTGGGCATGTTCAGGCCGGTGTCGAGGACGTGCACCTCGTCGGCGCGGTGATCCCGGTCGGCGTCGACGACGGCGTAGACGTCGCCGCGCGAGCGGGTGCTGACGAAGAGGGTGCCGCCCGGCGAGCGGGCCATCGACCGGGCGTTGGGCACGTCGGCCGCATAGACCTCGATGGAGAACCCCTCGGGCAGGGTGAGCCGATCGAGGTGGACGTCCTGGGCGGAAGCGGCGCCGGCCGTGATGGTCAGGCCGAGTGCGAGTCCGCAGATGAATCGGTGCACGTGAACCTCCAAACAGACTGGAACGGGACGATCAGCATACAGGAAACGGCCGGGAGTCTGCGCGGTAGCAGAGCGCAGACTCCCGGCCGGTCGAGGGCGGCGCAGACGCAGGCGACGAGTGGCGGGCTACGGCAGCGAAGCCAGTATCGCGGCCGCCTGCTGACCCTCGGCCGAGTTGCCGTCCGCGTCGACGGCCTGCTGCAGCCACTCCTTGGCCCCCTCGATGTCGCCCAGGTTGAGCGAGACGAGCCCCAGCCTGAACAGCGGCAGGACCCAGCGCCGGTCGCGCTCGTGGGCCCGCTGGAACCACTCGGCCGCCGCCGCGCTGTTGCCGGCCGCGAACTCCGCCTCGCCCTGGTTGAACAGCTCCTCGCGGCTGTTCCCCACCTCGGACGCGTCGGCGACGGCCGGCGCGGCGGCGCGGGGCCGGCCGCTGGCCGAGATGCTCAGCCCCACGCCCGACCGTCCGACGGCGGCCGAGGCGCTGGCGTCGGGGTCGGCGCCCCCCGGCACCTCGTAGGAGACCGCGTACTGGTAACGCGTCTCCTCGTACTGCCGCCTGATCTCGGCCGCCATCTCCTGGAGCTTGTCGCCGATGATCTGGCTGGGGCCGGCGACCGTGTCGTGCCAGCCGCCGGTCACCTGCGCCGCGTTGTTCGCGACCGCGGTCTGGTAGCCGCCCCCGGACGCCCGCGTCGGGAGCATCATGATCAGCGAGTTGACGATCGCCCCGCGCTCGAACACGCGCCGCATGACGGACTGGTAGCGGCCGTCCGTGGGCGGGTTCTGCGCCGGCCCGTCCGTCGCGACCATCGCGAGGATCGGCCACCGCAGGTCGTCGTCCCAGCGGTCCACGGTCTCTTCCAGACCGGCGAAGAACCCCGCCGCGCGATCTTCCTCCACGAAGAACTCGCCGAGCGTCTCGATCACCTCGTCCCGGCCGTCGGTGTAGTCGACGACGGTGCGCGGGCGGCCCGACAGCAGGATCAGCCCGACCTCGCTGTCCTCGGGCAGGGCCCTCACGAACTCGGGCAGGTAGTCGCGGAGGTACCGGAAGAACGGCCCCGCGCCGTCCGCGTCGTCGACGATCAGGGCCACCCGCAACGGCTGGTCGACGAGCTCCGCGCGAACCTCGTCGACACGCCGGCCGCCGTGCTCGACCCTGAAGTCGCCCGAGCCGAGGTCGGTGACCGGGTCGCCGGCGCCGTCGGTCACCTTGATGAACCGTTCGACCTCCTGCGCGTGGACGACCCCGGATCCGGCCGCGGCCAGAAGCACGGCCAGGACGACGCCACAGAGACGACCGAATCGATGGTTTCTCACGAGACCTCTCCTGCTGTCTGGTCGACGGGACACATCGAAGGAAGGAACCGGATCGGCTGCTGCGTTTCCTTCGCTACCGTCTACGAACGCCTGCGACACCGGGTTCCGACGGCGGCGCCCGCCGTGGTCACGGCCCCGGCAGCGGCTCCACCGCCACCTGGTGGACCTGGGAAAAGGGGGTGCCGTTGTCGTCCACGAAGTCCAGGCTCACCGCGATGAGGGCCTCCCGCCCGCCGTTGGGCAGGGTATACCACACGTCGAACGCGCGCGACGTCTCTTCGTTCGCCTCTATCCGGTCTTCGCCCGACCGCGCCTCGAACCGATAGGTCTCGCGGTCGACGCCGCCGCCGGGGCCTTCCACCGGCACGCTCTGCAACTGCTGCAGCACGACGCTGTCGGACGTCAGCATGACGCCGATCTCGTTGTCGGAATGGGCCCGCAGGATGAGATCGAACGAGGTGCGGTACGCGTATTCCCGCACCTCGCCGTCCGCCACGAAGCTCACGCCGCTCGACGCGACGGCGTAGAGCGGCTCGGGCGCCAGGGAGATCACGACCGGATCGTGCCGCGGCGCCACGTCCGTCGGCGCGAGCGGAGTCTCCTGGCACGAGGCCAGCGAAACGCCGGCCGCCAGCAGGACGATGGGCCGGAATCTCTGCAGCATCTTCCCTAGCCCGCCAATCGTCGCCTCCGGCTCCGCTTGGCGCCCAACCAATCCTCCAGCAGTCCGCACCGTTTCACGGCGCAGACTCCTGCCCCGCCAATCGTCGCCTCCGGCTCCGCTTGGCGCCCAACCAACCTTCCAGCAGTCCGCACCGTTCCACGGCGTGACTCCTAGAACCCCACCTGCACGCCCGCCCGGACGAACCGGCCGAGCGCGGGGAACCCGGCCCAGTCCTCGTACCGTTCGTCGGTCAGGTTCTCGCCGACGACCGACACGCTGATCCGGTCGCCGAGGCGCACCTGGGCGTACGCGTCCCAGCGCCGGTAGGCGGCGAGCGTGTCGAGACCGAACACCTCGCTGAAGAAGTCGGCGTCGGTTTGCCGCTCCCCGACCCAGGTCATCGTGCCGCCGGCCGAAACGGGGCCGACGTCGACGGCCGCGGTGAACACGGCCTTGTCCCTCGGCACGCCCGGCAGCCAGTCTCCGGCCGCGATGCGCCCGGTGCCGCGGGTGACGAGGCTGTCGGTGAAGGTGTAGGCCGCGACGAGCTCGAGCCCCGACACCGGCGTCGCGGTGAACGACGCCTCCACCCCCTGGGCCCGGCCCGACGGCAGGTTGACGTAGCTCGTCCGCGCCTGATCGAAGGTCGCCGTCGCCACCAGGGGGTCGCGGAGCCCGGCCCGCACGTCCTCGACGAGCTGCCTCCGCGCCGACAGCCTCAGCCGGCGGTACTCGGGCAGCGAGTCGAGGGCGGGAATGTCCACGCCGCCCCACACGACGAGGTCCTCATAGGTGTTCCGGAACCCCGTGAGGTCGACCTCGGCCCGCCCTCCCCACAGCGCGGCGGTCAGGCCGCCGTCGAACGCCCGGCTCCGGGCAATCTGCAGCTCGGGATTCCCGCGGAACCACAAGGTGTCCCTGAACCGCTGCGCCAGCGTCGGCGCCGCCGCCCCCGTGCCGGCGCTGCCGTGCACGAAGACGCCGGGCCCGAGGTCGTAGCGGGCCGACGCGCGCGGCACCACCGAGATCGGGTAGGGCCCGTAGCGCTCGAAGCGCCCCCCGGCGGTGACCGTGAGGTTGTCGAAGACCTGCATGCGGTCCTCGCCGTACGCGACCAGGTTGAGCCGCTGCTGGTCGAACCCCGCGGGGCCCCTCACGGCATCGTCCATGGCGTCGTCCACGGGGTCCGCCGTGGGGTCGACCAGGGGATCCTCCATGGGAGCGGCGAGCGGGTCGCCGAACCGGCCGGCCTGCACCTCCGCCCCGCCCCCGATGACCAGCGTGTGGAACTCGTCGGCCCGGAACGACCACTCGTACGCGAGCTCGGCGGTCTGCAGGTCGTCCCGCAGTCCGTCCGCGAGCGCGAAGTCGGGCAGCTCGAGCTGCATGCCGACGCGGTCGACCGGAAACAGGCTGACGGCGCGGGAGTCCAGCGGGTTCAGGTTGTGCCGCTCGGTCCGCGACACGACGAGGCGTCCCTCGTGCAGACTGTTGCCCCGGCGCAGCCCCAGCGTCACCCCCGACATCAGCCGGGTGCGCTCTTCCGAGGCATCCATGTCCGCGCGCAGGAGCGACGTGGGTCCCGACCGCCCGACCGCGGCCATCTCGCCGCGGAACGTGAAGTCCACCGACAGGCTCTCGCGCGCGAGGCCGAGGGTGCCGGCCACCCCGGTCCGCCTGAACGCGCTGTTCGGCTGCTCGTTGGCGGTCTCGAGGCGCTGGCCCGCGATGCTCCAGTCGTAGTCGCCCCGGCTGCCGGTGGTGGCCGCCTCGAACTGCCGCCAGCCCAGGTCCCCGGTCTCGACGCCCACCGACACGCCCCTCGCCCGAGGGTCGCCGGCGATCTTCGTCCGCCGCTGGACGCCGCCCCCGAGCCCCCCGTGCAGGGTCGACGCCGTGCCGCGGACCGCCTCGAACCGCGCCCACTCCAGGTGCGTCGACGCATCGAGCTCCGCCCCGAATCCGGGGAGCGGCAAGCCGTCGGTCAGGAGAAAGCGATCGCCGACGGGCGCGCCGCGCAACCGCACCGCGGTCGGCTGGCCCACGCCCCCCGCCCGGCTCGCGCTCACGCCGGGCACCCGCCGCAGGAAGGTCGCGAGCGAGCGGTCGCGGGCCTCGAACGCGTCGAGGTTCTCCACCGCCGTGGTGAGCCCGGGGCCCGCCCCGAGCAGGCGGTCCCCCCCCCGCAGCCGGACCTGGACGTCGGCGGCGCTGCGCAGCGTGAAGTCGCGGCGAATCGTGATGTCGGCGACCACCGTGACCGGGAACGAGGGTTCCACCGCCTGCTCCGGATCGTCGATGGTGGGGTCGTAGAGCCCGGGCTCCAGCCCCTCGAGCCGGTAGTCGCCGTCGTCGTCGGTCACCGCCGTCACCACCGTGTCCGTCAGGGTGAAGGTCAGCCGCAGGCCCTCGACCGGTATGCCGGCGGGGGTCGTCACGGTCCCCGTCAGCGTCCCCAGGCCCTGGGCGGACGCGGAGGCGGCGACGGCCCAGCCGATGAGGGCGAATCGGGTGACGCGGGCGAGGACGCGTGATTGAGTCATCGTCGGCGGAGCTCACTAAACAGCATACATGGCATCGGTCATCAAGACGCCATTCGGCCCGCTCCGGCCGGCCCCGTTCCTCGTCAGGCCGCGCGGCGGCCGCGAACGGCGACCGCCGCCGGGCGCTTGCCGGACGGCAGGGGGACACGCGCGCGGGTTGCAGGTCAGGGGGCGCAACGGTGCTCGGGAGAGGCGTCCCGGCGCCGCGGAGGAACCGCCTCCGCGGCGCCGGGTGCGTGATCAGTAGCGGAACAGGTACGAGATCTTGGTGAAGAACGCGCGGTTGGTCCGCATGAGGTCCGTCGTGTAGAACACGGGATTGCCCAGGTACGCGTACTGGCTGTTGGCGCTGTCGAATATCAGGTCGCCCTGCTGGTACCGGTCGTCGTAGCCGATGAAGAACACCGTCCCGGAGTTGATGCGGTACGTGAAGAGCACGTTCGCCCCCATGGTGCGCTGGAACGTGTTGTACTCCAGGATGTTCCGCAGCAGGAGTCGGTCCGTGAACTGGAACGTGGTCAGCGCCCGGTAGATCTTGACGTCGAAGATCTCGGTGTCGGAGAACGGATCGATCAGGTTGCTGGTGTTGATGTTGATCTGCGACTGCAGCCGGCTGAACGGCCGGATGGACATGAAGACGCCGCCGCGGCCGCCGGTCCCCAGGAACGAGTTGGCGGGGTTGGCGAGGTCGTAGCGCACCTGGTCGCCGTAGCTGAAGAACCCGCCGACCGTGAACTCCCGGAGCGTGCTGACGTTGCCCCCGAGCGAGTAGTACTCCTTGTCGAAGTTGATGCCGCCGAACCGCTCCATGTCGCGGCTGTAGCCGGCGTTCACCCGGATGTTCTTGGCGAACGAGAAGTTCACGCCGGCGTTGGCCATCTCATCCTCGAGGACGTTCTCGAAGTTCCAGTTCCGGGTGTAGTTGAACGACGGCCCCCAGTTGATGAGCCAGCTCTCGGGCCACCAGCGGTAGCCGACGTTGCCGACGCCGGCCTTGATGTCGCGCCGGCGGACGAAGCCGACGGCGGTGTCGAACTCCGGGTCGATGGTGTAGCCGGCCAAGAAGTAGGTCAGGTTGCGGCCGTCGCTGCGGAGGCCGACGTCGAACATGTTCCCGGCCGTGTCGTCGAACGCCTCCCCGCAGCCCGCCGCGTCCCACGTCCCGCAGTCGCGGTTCTGCGACGTGATCGCCCGGAACCCGATGGACGTCGCGTCGTTCAGCCGGAAGTTGCCGTCGAGCCCGCCCAGCCGGCTGTACCCGCCGAGGAACTCGCGGTCGGTGACGATGGCCCCGATGTGCGACTCGGCGTAGAGGTCGTAGCGCACCCGCCCGATGACGACGTCGGCGGTCTTCCCGTACCGGAAGTCGCTGTCCCGGTAGGCGTCGCCGAGGTTGCCCGGCGCCTCGTCGTTGGCGACGAGCACGCCCATCGTCGTGTTGCCGACCTTGCCGGTGAGCTTGCCGCCGTAGCGGGGGTCGACGATCGTGCGGGTGTGCACGAAGTTCACCGGCCCCGGCATGTTGAAGATCTCCTGCCCCTCGAGGAAGAACGGGCGCATCTCGGGGTAGAACAGCGGGAACCGCTGGTTCACCTCGATCTGCGGCCGGTCGGACTCGATCTGCGAGAAGTCGGGGTTGTAGGTGACGTCGAGGGTCAGGTTGGACGTCACGCCGTACTTGAGGTTGACGCCGCCCTCCGGCTGCGCCGCCTCGGTGAGTCCGCCCGAGCTGCGGTCGAGGCTGTCGACCCGGATGGCGGTGGCGGTGGGCAGGATCTCGAGGTTGCGGCTGGTGGAAAGGTCGCTGAGGCCGTCGAGCACGCCCATCTGGGGCAGCAGGCCCGACACGTCGCGCGACATCGGCGACCAGACGACGGTCTCGTCCTTGCCGCGGATGCGTCGGGCAATCTGGAACCCCCAGCGATGGGTGGGGTTGCTCGGGTACCGCAGGCTCTTGAACGGGATGGCCATCTCGGCCGTCCAGCCGTCGTCCACCACGGTGCCGCCCGTCTCGTACAGGGCGTCCCAGGACCGGTCGCCCCAGCGCACGCCGGTGAAGCCGCCGCGGCCGAAACCGCCCCCGCCCCCGCCCCGACCGCCGCCACCGCCGGGGCCGC
>JAJEFC010000183.1 GCA_022820675.1 Vicinamibacteria bacterium
GGGCGGCGTCGAGCCCGCGGCCGGCCTGACCCGCGCCGCGCCGCCCGGGAGTCCCCGGCGGCGTATCGCAGGGTTCGCGCCGACGATGGCCCCGACGTGACCCGCAGGGTCGCCCTCCCGCATGAAGCGCTACGTCGCCGACTGGGTGCTGCCGATCGTGGGGCCGCCGGTGCGCCGGGGGCGGATCGACGTGCGCGACGGCCGCATCGAGGCAGTCGGGACGGCCGACGCTTCGGCGTCGGGGCCGGTCGTCGACCTGGGGCGCACCGCGATCCTGCCGGCCCTGGTCAACGCCCACACTCACCTGGAGCTGTCGGGGTTGCGGGGCGCGGTGCCGCCGGCCGCGTCGATGCCGGGGTGGGTCGACCGCCTCCTCGGGCGCCGGGCCGAGGCGGGGGCGCCGGATCCGGAGGCCATCCGGGGGGCCGTCGCCGAGGCGCGGGCGTCGGGCACGGGGCTCGTCGGGGACATCGGCAACACGACGGCGGCGGCGGCGATCCTGGCCGAGGCCGGCATGCCGGCGCGCCTCTTCAGGGAGGTCCTCGCGTTTCCCGACGCCGCGGCGGACGCCGCCGTGGACGCCGCGGCGGACGACCTCCTCTCCCTCGAGCCGGCCGGCGGCCTGCGGGTGGGGCTGGCCGCGCACGCCCCCTACTCGGTCGGCCCCGCCGCTTTCGCGGCCCTCGACGCGGCGGCCCGGCGGCGCTTCGACGGTCCCCGGTCCGTCCACCTCGCGGAGTCCCCGGAGGAGCTCGAGTTCCTGCGCACCGGGCAGGGCCCCTGGCGCCGGCTGCTCGAACGGATCGGGCGCTGGGACGCCGCCTGGGAGCCGCCGGGGTGCGGGCCGGTGGAGTACCTCGACCGGCTGGGCTGGCTGCGCGAGGGGCTCGTGGCGGTCCACGGGGTGCAGCTCACCGACCCGGAGCTGCGCCGATTGGCCGAACGGGGCGCGTCCCTGGTGACCTGCCCGCGCAGCAACGCCTGGACGGGCGTGGGCCACCCGCCGATCGGGCGGTTCCTGCGGGCGGGGGTGCGGCTCGCGGTCGGCACCGACAGCCTGGCGAGCGTCTCCGACCTCAACCTGTTCGCCGAGCTCGCCCTGATGCGCCGCCTCGCCCCGGCGGCGCCGGCCCGCCGCCTGCTGGCGTGCGCCACGCTCCACGGGGCGGAAGCGCTCGGGTTCGACGACGAGCTCGGAGCCGTCGCGCCCGGCCTCCGCGCCGACCTCATCGGGGTGCGCATTCCCCCCGGCGTGGGCGATGTGGAAGAATACCTCCTGGGCGGGGTCACGCCGGACCGCATCGTGCGGCTCGACGCCGCCCGCTGACGACGCCGCGCCTTTCATGCGCGTCCGCGGCGCGCCCTCCGTCATCCAGGGACGGTGACGGCAATGGCGTCGCCACGCGCCGAGCGCGCCATCCCGTAGGGACCGGCTGCCTGGGGCGCAGTCGGCAACCTGGTATCGGTCACTGTCCTGAACGACTCGACATGACGGCCTCGGCCCTGCGCTACGTCCGATCGTGCTTCTCGCTGGTCCGGTTCGGCCATTCGGTCTTCGCGATCCCGTTCGCCCTCGTCGGCGCCCTCCTCGCGGCCGAGCAGCATCCGTTGACGCTCGCCCGCGTCGGCTGGATCGTCGCGGCGATGGTGACCGCGCGCACCGCCGCGATGGGGTTCAACCGGCTGGTCGACGCGCGTTACGACGCCCTCAACCCCAGGACCGCCGACCGCGAGCTGCCGCGCGGGGTGCTCTCGCGGGGGGACGCCATCGGGCTGGTGGCGGTGTCCTCGGTCGCCTTCGTCCTCGTGACGACGCAGCTCGGGTGGATCTGTCTGGTGCTGTCGCCCCTCGCCCTCGCCATCGTGTTCTGGTACTCGCTGGCGAAGCGGTTCACCACGTGGACCCAGATGTACCTGGGGCTGGCCCTCGCCGTCGCCCCGGTCGGCGGCTGGCTCGCCGCGGGCGGGGGCGCCGGATGGGAGCCCTGGCTGCTGGCCCTCGCCATCGGCACGTGGGTCGCGGGCTTCGACATCCTGTACGCCTGCCAGGACGTGGAGTTCGACCGCGCGAACGGCCTGCGCTCCATCCCCGTCCGCTTCGGCGTGGGCCGGTCGCTGGTGATGGCCCGCTGGCTGCACGTCGGGACGGTGGCGGCGATGGCCGCGGTGGCCCTGGCCGCCCCCCTCGGCGCCTGGTATCTCGCGGGGGTCGGCGGGGTCGCGGCGCTCCTCGCGTGGGAGCAGTCGCTGGTGCGGGCCGACGACCTCTCGCGCGTGAAGCAGGCGTTCGACCTGAACGGGTACGTGGGTCTCTTCTACCTGGCCGCGACGGCCGTGGCCCTCCATGCCGGGTGAACGCGGGCGTTGCGTCTCGGTGGGCATCACCGGGGCGAGCGGGGCCCTGTACGCGGTGCGCACGGTGGCCGCCCTCCTCGCCGGCGGCTTCCGGGTGGAGCTGGTGGTCTCGGACTTCGGCCGGCGCCTGCTGCACGACGAGCTCGGCGAGGCCGCCTCGTGCGACAGGCTGATCGACTACCTGGCCGACCGCTACGGCGAGGACGTGCGGGCCGGCACCCTCGTCGTCCACAGCAACCGCAATCTCGGGGCGTCGATCGCCAGCGGCAGCTACGCCTGCGCGGGGATGGCCATCGTGCCCTGCTCCATGAAGACCCTGGCCGGGGTGGCGCACGGGCTGTCGCGCAGCCTCATCGAGCGCGCCGCCGACGTCATGCTCAAGGAGCGCCGCCCCCTCGTGATCGTGCCCCGCGAGACCCCCATGAGCCTGCCGCAGCTCCGCAACCTCGTGGCCTCGGCCGAGGCGGGGGCCACGGTGCTGCCCGCGATGCCGGCGTTCTACCAGGGCCCCCGCACCCTCGACGACCTCGCCGACTTCATGGCGGGGAAGATCCTCGACGCGCTGGGCGTCCCCCACGCCCTCTATCCCCCATGGACGGGATGACGGGGGACCCGGCGCGCCGGGCGGGCGGGGACGGGGCGGTTCCCCTCGACAAGACCCCCGGGCGCATCGCGGGGATGTTCGACGCCATCGCGCACCGCTACGACGGCCTGAACCACGTGCTCAGCGCGGGGCTCGACCGGCGGTGGCGGCGGCAGGCGGTGGCGGCGGTCG
>JAJEFC010000433.1 GCA_022820675.1 Vicinamibacteria bacterium
CTGCACGCTGTAGGCCCACTGGTTCAGGAAGACGCCGTAGCCGCCGCGCAGCACCACCGAGCGCTGGTCGCCGAGGAGCAGCGCGAACCCGGCCCGGGGGGCGAGGCGGACCCGGCTCGGGCGCAGGAGGCTGCGGTCCCACCCGATCTCGGTCGACGTCACCCAGGGAATCGGCATCAGCGGCAGCAGCGCCTCGGCCGCGGGCGAGATGTTGCCGGCGTCGTCGCTGGCGACGACGAAGCGCCCGCCGGGCACCGACAGGTCGATCGACGACAGGCGGTTGTCGACGTCCCGCATTTGGGCATTGTACTCGTAGCGCAGCCCGTAGTTGATGGTCAGGTTGTCGCGCGCCCGCCAGTCGTCCTGGGCGTAGAGGTGCAGCCACGTGGTGCGCGAGTCCTGGTCGCCGCCGCCGATGCCGGCCCGCGCCGACGTCGGGTATCCGAGGAGGAAGTCGGCCATCGCGTTGCCGCTCCACTGCCCGGTGTAGGTGAAGGCGCCCCGCGCGGTGTCGGCGTTGACGGGGCGGAACCGCAGGTGGAACAGGTAGCCGCCGAACTTGTAGCGGTGGTTGCCCTGGTCGATAAGGAAGTTGTCGTAGACCTCGAAGTGCTCGTTGCTCCGCGACACGAACGTCGTGGGGTCGCCCATGGTGCTGAACAGCCCCGCCGTCGAGATCTGGGGGAACCCGACGTCGCGGGGGTTCCGGCTGACCCCGAGGAGGCCAACCCGGTCGGCGAAGTCGACCCCCGCGTTCTGGCTGTGCTGCCCGCCGTTCACCGACATGTAGCCGAAGCGGAGCTCGTTCAGCTTGTTCCGGCCGATGGCCTTGGTGTAGCTCACCCCGACGTTGCGGGTCGTGGTGTCGAGGGTGCGGCCGAACCCGGGCACGAGGGACTCCTGCTGGACGCCGGTGCCGAACGGCTGGATCTCGTCGGCGTCGAAGGTGCTGACCCGCAGGAAGAGGTGGTCGGCCTCGGCCGGGCGGTGGTCGACGCGCACGCTGAACTGGTGCACGTCCTTGTCCTGCGGCTCGACCGAGGTCAGGTTCTGGAACCGCCCGTCGGCCGTCGGCAGGGGCACGTTCGCGAGGAACTCGCCGGCGATGGGGTCGAGCCGGTCCGCCGGAATCCGGTTGCCGGGGAACGCGCTGCACGCGCCGGTCGCGGCGTCGATGGTCAGCGGGTCGCAGATCGGGCCCCAGCCCGAGAAGTCCCCTGCGCGCACGGCCGCGTCGGGCACCGAGAAGGTCTTGGTGATCGACCGCCGCGTGTCCTGCCGCTCGTAGCTCGCGAAGAAGAACGTGCGGTCGCGCACGATGGGGCCGCCGAGGGTGCCGCCGTACTGGTCCTGGTCGAGGGGGGGCACCGGCAGGCTGCGGTCGTCGAAGTAGTTGTGGGCGTCGAAGCGCTCGTCGCGCATGAACTCGAACAGGCTCCCGTGGAAGTTGTTCGCGCCCGACCGGGTCGCCACGTTGATGAGGGCCGACGCCTTCCCCCCGAACTCGGGCGGGTACATCGACTTCTGGATCTTGAACTCCTGGATGGAGTCGACCGACGGGTTGATGACGAGGTTGTTGAAGAGCTCGTCGGTGACCTTGAACCCGTCGAGCATGTAGATGTTGTGCCCGGCCCGCTGCCCCCCGACGTTGGGCAGCGGCCCGGCCTGCTGGAGGGCGCCGCCCCGGGTGCCGCCGGGGGGGATGACCACCGCGTCGCTGAGCTGGGCGAGCTGCAGGAACTGCCGGCCGTTCAGGGGGATCGTCTCGACCTCGCGGGTCTCGATGACGTCGCTGATCTCGGCCGTCGTGGTCTGGAGCAGGGGGGCGCTGACCTCGACCGTCACCTCCTCGCTGACCGCCCCGATGGCCAGGGTGAACTCGAGCTCCAGGGTGCGGCCGACCTCGAGCCGGATGCCGGTCTGGGTCGAGCGCTGGAAGCCGGGCAGCTCGGCGGTGACGGTCCACTCGCCGGTGGCGAGGCCGGGGAGGAAGAACCTGCCTTCGCCGTCGGTGACCCGCTCGATGACCGTCCCGCTCGCGGGATGGGTGGCCACCACGAGGGTGCCCGGCAGGACCGCGCCGCTCTCGTCCGCCACGACGCCCAGCAGCTCCGCGGTGTTCGTCTGGGCGGCGCCGCTGGCCGCGGCCAGCAGCACCAGCAGGGCCGTGGCCCATGTGGTCCACGATCGCATCCGGTTCGTGCAGACGGTCCGGTCTCGTCGCTCGGCGTCTGCACCGGCCCCGCCGGCGGCGCTCGGCCGGCACGACAGCCATCGAAGTCCGTGTCGGTGCATCCCTCAATTATAGAGTGGGCGGCCATAGGGTGGGCGGCCATGAAGCGGCTACAGGGTGGGTGGCCGGTCTGACGCCGGCGGGGAGGGCGCCAGCCCGCTCATCGTCGCCTGGCGGTTCCGCTGGGCGCCGAACCAACCCGGCAGGAGTCCGCGTCGCCGACGGCGCAGACTCCTGCCGGCTGCGACCGCGAGGACGTGCCCGGCGTCGCGGCGGTTGGCCTTCCTCCGGCTTGCGCCGATCCGCCTCCCTGCCGAGGACCCCTCATCCCCCCGGTCGCGACCGCGAGGACGTGCCCGGCGTCGCGGCGGATGCCCTTCCTCCGGCTTGCGCCGGCCCGCGCCCGCCGACGACCCTCATCCCCCGGCCGCAACGGCCAGCACGTGCTCGGCCGCGCGGCGGCTCGCCCCGGGTCCTCCCAGTCTCTCGCGCACCTCGCGCAGGGCCTGCCGGGTGCGGGCGGCGTGCGCCTCGTCCGTCAGGAAGCGCACCGCGTCGTCCGCCACCGCCGCCGGCGTGAACGCGGCCTGGGCGTACTCGGGCACGACGGCCCGTCCCGCCACCAGGTTGACCATGCCGAACGCGCTCACCTTGATGAACCGCCGCGCCATCCAGTACGTCAGCGGCGAGAGCCGGTAGACGACCACCATCGGGCGTTCGTGTATCGCGGTCTGGATGGTGGCGGTGCCCGACGCGGTGAGCACGACGTCGGCCGCGGCGAGCACCGCATCGGTCTGCGACTCGACGACCCGCGGCGGCGCCCCCGCGCCCCGCAGCGCCGCCAGCGGCTCGAACAGGGAATCGGACAGGCCGGGGGCGCGCGCGACGAGGAACTGGACCGACGGGACGCGGTCGCGGATGCGCCGGGCCGCCCCGGCCATGTCCGGCAGGATGCGGCGCAGCTCGTTGGGGCGGCTGCCGGGGAGCAGCGCCACCACCGGCGCCTTCGCCTCGAGCCCGTGATCCCGACGGAACGTCTCCCGGCCCGCGGCGGCCGGCGCCAGGTCGAGCAGGGGGTGCCCGACGAACGAGACCGGGATCCCCGCCTCGCGGTACAGCCGCGTCTCGAACGGGAAGATGACGAGGGCCCGGGTCACGAACCGCCGCATGGTGCGGAACCGGCCGCTCCGCCATGCCCACGCCTGCGGGCCGATGTAGTAGACGACGGGGATGCCGAGGGCCGCGACGGCCGCGCCGATGCGGAAGTTGACCTCGGGAAAGTCGATGGCCACGAACACGTCGGGGCGTTCCGCCCGCGCCGCCTGCACGAGGCGCCGGTACGTCCGCCAGGTTTGCGGCAGCACCGACAACGCCTCGGTCAGTCCGGTGGCCGCGAGCCCCGCGTAGTCGGCGGTCAGGCGCCCCCCCGCCGCCGCGAGCTGCCTGCCCCCCAGCCCGAAGACCTCCGCGCCGGGGCTCGACCGGCGGATCTCGCGGACCAGGGCGCCCGCGTACAGGTCGCCCGACGGCTCGCCGCACGAGAGCATCACCCTGGGCGCCGGCATGGCGGGTGAGCGCCGCGGGCTGCTCGCGGCTTCGCCCTCCTCGCGGCCGGTCAACGCCGGAAGTCGGGGCTGGACAGGTCCAGCTCGGCCACCGAGAGCACCTCGACGTCGCCGAACCCGGCCCGCCGGAGGTCGTTCACGAACGCGCGGGCCTCGCCCACGAGCACGATCGCGAGGCGGTCGGGACGCAGGTAGGTGCGGGCCACCCGCCGGATGTCCTCCACCGTGACCGCGTTGATCCGGTTCGGGTAGTTCGGGAGGTCGTCGAGATCGAGGCCGTACACCAGCGCCTCGAGCACCTGGGAGGCGATGGCGTTGGGGGTCTCGATGGTCAGGGGGAAGTTCCCGGCCAGGTACGCCTGGGCGTTCTCGAGCTCGCGCCGGCTCACCCGCTCCCGCCGCAGGCGGCCCACCTCGCCGACCATCAGCCGCAACGCCTCGACCGTGGCCTCGGTCCGGGTGTCGGTCTTCCCGATGAAGTCGCCGCCGTAGCGGCGGCTGCCGATCTCGGCCGAGGCGGAGTAGGTGAGGGACCGTTCCGTCCTCAGCACGCTCCCGAGCCGGTTCCCCCCCTCGCCGCCGAGGATCTTGATGGCGACGTCGAACGGCAGGTGGTCGGGGCTGGCGCGCTCCAGGGCGGCGTGCCCGACCCGGATGGCCGTCTGCAGCGAGCCCGGCTTGTCGATGACGACGATCCGGCGGGTGGGCTCGGGTATCTCGCCGACGGGCGGCGCCGCCGCCTCGGTCCGGGGCGCCCAGTCGCCGAACGTCCGTTCCGCCGCCGCGAAGGCCGACTCGGCGTCGACGTCGCCGACGATGGCGAGCAGGGCGTTGTTCGGCGCGTAGTGGGCGGCGTGGAAGTCGACGAGATCGTCGCGCGCGATCCGCCGCACCGACTCCGGCGTGCCGTTCGACGGCTGCCCGTACGGATGGGACCCGTAGATCAGCCGCGAGAGCACCACCCCCGACAGGTACTCCGGGTCGTCGTAGCTGACCTGGAATCCCGACAGCACCTGCTGCCGCTCGCGCTCGATCTCGGCCGGCGCGAACGCCGGGTTCCGCACGGTGTCGGCGACCATGTCCAGCCCGAACTCGAAGCTGTCGGTCATGACGAGGGCGTTGACGAAGGTCAGGTCCGTGCCCGCCCCGGCGCCGAGGATGCCGCCGATCGAGTCGATGGCGTCGGCGACCTCGGTGGCGCTCCGGCTCGTCGTACCCTGGTCGAGCAGCGCGCCCGTGAACGTCGCGACCCCCGGCTTGCCGGCCGGGTCGTACGCCGATCCGGCCCCGATGAGCAGCCGCAGGTTGACGGCCGGCTGCTCGTGGTGCATCACCACCACCACCCGCAGGCCGTTGTCCAGGGTCCGCACCTCGTAGGGGGGGAACGTCGCCTGGCGCCACGGCAGCGGGGGCGGCGGGCTCTCCCGCGGCCAGTCCGCCGGCGGCTGGCCGGCCGCGGCCGCGGCGATCATCGACAGGCAGAAGAGCAGGAGCCCGCCCCGCAGAACGGCGCCGGCTCCCGGAGGGTTGATTGGGCGCCAAGCGGAACCGAAGGGCGAGGATTGGCGGGCCGGGAGCCCGCGCCGTGAAACCGCTCCTGAAGGGTTGGTTGGGTGCCCACAGGATCCGTTGGGCGCCGATGGGCGTGCCAGGCTGACAGCTCCCGCCCCGGACGTCAAGAGTGGACCCCGTCTCATTGGTCGTCTCCGGGCCGGAAGAAGGAGCGCCCGGGCGGCGGGGCGGGCAGAATCGTCAGCACCAGCCGGTTCTCCTCGGTGAAGTAGGTCCGGGCCACCCGCTGCACGTCCTCGCGGGTGACGTCCATGAAGACGTCGAACTCGCCGTCGACGGTGGTGATGTCGTCGTGCGCCACCGCCGCGTGGACCAGGTGCGAGGCCTTCTGCTCGATGGTGAGGCGGCCGAACACGTAGTCGCGGGCGAACTGGTTCTTGGCCTGCTGCAGCTCCCGTTCCGTGATCAGCTCCGTCTTCAGCCGGTCCAGCTCCTCGATGAGCGCCGCCTCCGACTCGGCCGGCGTGCGGCCCGGCTGGACGATGGACACGGCGTAGAAGAGGTTCGGATCCTCGATGAGCAGGCCGTCGCCGGCCGCGGACACCGCGAGCTGGTCCTCGTAGACGAGCCGGCGGTAGATGCGCGAGCTCTCTCCGTCCGAGAGCACCTTGGTCGCGATGTGCAGCGGATACGCGTCGGGGTGCCCGTCGTAGGTGATGTGATGGGCCACGATGACCGCTGGCAGGGGCCAGTTCTCGGTCTGCGTCAGGGTCACCCGGCGCTCGGCGGTGGACGGCGGCTCGCGGGGAATGTCGCGGGGCACCGGGTGCTTCGCCTTCGGCACCCGGCCGAAGTACAGCTTGATGTGGGCCAGGGCCTGCACGGGGTCGAAGTCGCCCACCAGCACCAGGGTCGCGTTCTCGGGCACGTAGTACGTGTCGTAGAACTCCTGAACGTCCTCGATGGAGGCGGCCTCGAGGTCTTCCATGCTGCCGATGACCGAGTGCTTGTACGGGTGCACCGTATAGGCCTGGTCGTACAGGATCTCCGACAGCAGGCCGAACGGCGCGTCCTCGTAGCGCCAGCGGCGCTCCTCCTTGACGACCTCCCGCTCCGCCTCGAACGTCCGCTGGTCGATGCGCAGCGTGGCCATGCGGTCCGCCTCCAGCCACAGGACCAGGGGCAGGTACTGGGACGGCACCGTCTGGAGGTACGTCGTGGCGTCCTCGGTCGTGTAGGCGTTCCCGTCGCCTCCCACCCGGGAGATCATCGTCAGGTGCGAGTCGGGGAGCACGTTCTTCGAGCCCTTGAACATCATGTGCTCGAACAGGTGGGCGAACCCGGTGCGGCCCGGCCGCTCGTTCTTCGACCCCACGTGGTAGACCATCTGCAGGTGGACGATGGGCGTGGAGTGGTCCTCGGAGAGGATCACCCGCAGGCCGTTGTCCAGCGTGTGCATCTCGTAGTCGAGCGGGGTCGGCCGGACCGCGCCGTCCAGGGTGGACGAGACGGCGAGCAGGCCGGCCAGCACGACGAGGAGCATCCGGCCGGGCGTCGGGAAGAGCGCGCCCGAGCCGCCGCGCCGCCGCCAAGCCGCGGGGAGAATCGTCTGGAGCATGGGCCGAATTATGGCACAGCCGGACGCGCGTCCAGGCAGGTCCCAGGCCGGAATCGCGAAGGGCGGGGGGCGTCGGCATCCAGCGATGGGCCGCGTGGCCCCGAGAGGGTGACGGCGGCGGGGGCAACCGCAACGTAGGCGTGTCGGGGTCCGAGGATGGAACCCACGTCCGGCCGCCCCTGAGGTTCTACTTCAGCTTGAGCAGCGGATAGTCGGGAAACCGCGGCGTCAGCGTGCGGTTTGCGCAGTCGGCGATCAGGTCGAGCGCTTCCAGAACGATCTGGCCGAGCAGCGGCTCGCTCAGAGGTGGGCCGACCACGCAGTCGGTGTTCATGAACCGGTTGCCGACCCGGACGGTCACCGGCCCGGCCAGCGGCCGTTCCTCCTTGCGTTCATCGGCGTAGGTGACGACGACGGTGCGCTGTGCCTCCAGGCCCAGGCGCTCCACGACGTTCTGGGGGAGGACCAGCATGACCGCCCCCGTATCGACGATGGCGTCGACGCTCGATCGTCGGACCTGCGACTCCTGGCCGTGACCGTGGTCGACGAGGGCGCGGTCGCGAGCGTTCTCCAGTTCGACCTTGGCGACAATCTCTCCCATGGGTGCGCTCCGCCCGTGCAGGCCCCGAGACCATCGTATCACCGGTGCCGACGCCAGTTGGACGCCCGCCCTTCCGCCCCTTCCCGTTCCGGCCGGTTCGGCGGCTCTTCCCCCGGGGCCAGCCTCGCTGCTCCATCTCCGCGCAGCGGCGCTCGATGGCTGCCACCCGCTTGCAGAGGGGCAGCAGGGTGCGTGCGAGCGACTGCGTTCCGCTACGTCCGCCTGCGCCTCCCGCGGCCCGGCTCCGCAGCTTGCACTGCTGTCCGGAGTCCCGGCCCGACCGGGAACAGGGCGTGTCGAACCTCGATATCGCTGCCCGAGGGTCGGCGATGGCGGCTGAAGAAGCGTTTCGACTCGCCGATGGGCGCGGCATCACGCGGTTCGGCGACCAAGCCGACCTCCTCGCACAGCTCGGCGATTCTCGATCGGACGCTCGATTCCGCGTACTCCAGGTCGCCGTCGAGGACATAGCCGAGCATGCACGCAAGAGGAAGGCCCTTCGCGTACTGTTCAACGACGAAGCGTGACAGCCCATCCTTGACGTAGTTGCCGGCCAGCGACCTCCGGCCATCCTGGCGCACGAGGTTCAGCCGCTTGCACTCGTACGCGAGGTAGATGTCACGATCCTGGTTCAGGATGACGGCCATGTCGATGCGGCCGGTGCTGTACGCAGCACCTTCCGCGGTGCGTGTGACGGGCTCGTACTGGAATTCGATGTAGTGGAACCAGCGGTGAGTCTCGCGATCCCTGTTCAGAAGATCCACCAGATTGATGGTGATGGGGTCCTCCTTGATGGTGATGGGGTCCTCGTCCGGCTGCTTCGGCAATCTGCCGATGCACTTGGGCCAGACGGCCGCGACGCGCTTCAGAAATCGCACGTCGAATGACCGGAACCGGCCGGCCCACGTGGTGGGGTCGCCGGCGACCATCAATCCGGACCCGGACGATCGTCATGCCGGCGTCCGACGAAGCCCTGCAGGTCGAGCGCGATGGCGTGGGCGTCGGCCACGGCTGCGGATCGGAGCCAGAACCGCTTGGCGGCGGGCTTGACGAGGAAGAGATCGCGGTCGAGGAACACCCGGAAGTCCGGCGTCGACTGGAAGTTGCCTGGAAGCGGTTGCTCGATGCGGCGGGCGAGGCCGGACAATGCCTCCCCGACCGGCGTGTCGTCGTCCTCAGCGTAGTCGAACGCGTTGCGCCCGTCCCGCAACGTCAGCCGGAGAACGGCCAGGTCGTCGTTGCGGGCCACGAGGCGGGTGCCGATGGTGCAGCCGTCGTCGAGCCAGTCCATGAGGTTGTCGACGAGCGTGCGGGCATAGGCACGCCGGGCGGACGTGGTCGATGAATTCCAGATCTCCGGCAGGCTGCCGCGGTTCGGTTGCGCGGAGGGAATCGTGTGCTGCACCGTGTCTTCGACGAGGATTCTCTCGGCCTCGGACAGGCAGAAGAACTCGTACGTCAGAGCATCGATCTTCTCGAGCACTGTGCGTTCATCCGGTCGCGGCACGGGGGGCTGACCGGCCGGCCCAACCTGCTGGTCAATCACGGTGACAAGCGCATCCGCCGCCCGTTGCGACCGCTCCGGATCCGGCAGGTTCTCCGGCGCAGGAAACGGGAGGCGCAGGAGTTCCGCCTGTTGGACCTTGGGACGATCCGCGCCGAACGACGACGTGCCATGAAACGCGAACCACAGCATCATTCTGCTGTTGAACAGCCCCGCGAGCAGCCGGCCGCGGCGCTCGTCGCCCGGTGGGACCGTGATGGCCTGTACGATGTGCCGGAATGTCAGCGGGTCCTCGACGTAAGCGGCGCGCATCCGCGGCCCGCCGGGGCCGACAGCGATCCCGTGGGGAACCAGTACGCGAGGTCCCGAGAATCCCGCCTCGAAACCGTCTCTGCGAACGAAGCCGTCCCTCCACGGCTGCAATCCCGTGGAATCGAGGACCGGAATGCGGAACTCGTCCACCGGCAGATAGGGAGTCGTAGCAACGATGCTGCTGTGTCTGAGTTCCTGACCCGCGCGGTCGATTCGCTCGACGGCCTCCGGCTGGAAGCCCTGCCCGACGACCCAACGGTTCTGCGCGGACTTTTTCTTGCGCGCGAGCGTTCCGAACTCAACCGCCAAGTCGCCGAGGCGGGGAAACCGCGACAGGTAGTTGAACAGCCGTCCCTCAGGCTCGGTCATCCACAGGCGCTTCTTGAAGACGAACGGGTCGGCGTCGACCTGGCGGGAATCGAGCCGGCGGCGGTCACCGCTGCCGATCGTGATCAGGCGGCGGGATTTCAGGTTCAGGTCGGCCTTGGGTGTCAGGTAGTCGAACCGGTAGGGGGCTTCCGCTTGCGGCCAACCGAAAATGATCAGCGCGGTAGGGCGTACGGCCCTGTCGAACAACTGGAACCGCATGTCGGCGAAGTTGACGACGCTGGAGACGCGCGCCTCGCGCAGCAGGCGCTTGCGCGCCTCCACGGCCGGCCGGGCATGGTTGTGCAGGAAGCCCATGGCCGGCAGCAGCAAGGCGGCGACGCCGTCGTCCCGCAGATGTCGCAGCGTCTTCCAGGCGAAGGGCCACGCCTGCTCTCCGCCCGGCGCGGGCAACCCTTCCGCCTTGCACCACGCCAGGGCGGAATGGCGCTCGCCGCGGCGGCTCGACCACGGCGGGTTGCCGACGACGACATCGGCCTGCGCATCGTCGGGCGCGACCGCGAAGAAGTCGCCGCGGTGCAGCGTCTTCCCGTGGAGCGGGGGGAGGACCCTGCCGCGTGCCATGAGCTTGCGGATGTCCGGCGGCCTGACCTCTTCGAGCAACGCGACGTACAGCGAGAAGACGGCTACGCGGACGGCGCCGCCGTCCACGTCCCAGCCCCGCACCCTCGAGAGGAGGTCGAGCAGTTCGCTCCAGGGAATCGTCGTCCGGCCGCGCCGGGTCTTGCGTCGATGTTCGCAGAGGCGCTGGAACACACGCACCAGGAAGATGCCCGAGCCGCAGGCCGGGTCGAGAAAACGCCCGCTGTCCCGAGTCCCCGCCGGCAGCCCGTCCCAGACCTGGGAGACGACGGTGTCCGCGAGGAACATCGGCGTGTAGTACGCGCCTCTGGCGTGACTCTCGGGGCCCCGCTCGGCGAGGAACCGGTCGTGGACGGCGCTGATCAGCTCGATGGGGATGTACTTGAAGTTGTACTTCCAGAGTCGGTACTGTCCGGTTCGCCCGTGCATCTCCTCGTGGCCAGCCCGAAAACGGGCCAGGACCGTCAGGTGAGATGCGTCGAGGCGCGGACCGCGTTCGTCCGTCTCGAACGAGCAGGGCGCGACGAACAGGTCGCCGTTGAAGTCCTTCCGCAGGGTCTGGAAGAGGCGTTCCAGCCCCTCGCCGTCCCCGGCGTCCAGCAGCGCTTCGAACGTCTCGGCGTCTGAGCTGGCGGCGTCCCGAAGGTACTCCGCGTCGATGATCTCCCGATCCTCGAGATAGGCGATGAACGTCGTCTGCACGAGCAGCGCCTGCGCCGCCTCGGTCGGCAGCTCGGAATCGCAGAGCAGGCGATGCGACTCGGTGAGGTTGTCGAGAAGAACGCGGTCGACGCGTTCCCGCGGGTCGAAGTACTCGCGGTACGCCTCCTGCTCCCAGAGGCGGCCGGACTCGGCGGCGTAGGCGAGGTTCCGGAGCGTGAGCGCGTCGGTGACGGCGTTCAGTTCGTCGACGAGGCAACACCGGTCGAAGTCGTCGTCCCCGGAGCGTGGAGATCGACTCAACGAAAAGAGGCGGACGGTCTCTCCGGAAACGACGGCGAGCAGGCTCGCGAGACCCTGGTTCCAGAGCGCGGCGTGCAGGGTCGCGGCGGGCCCCCGCTCGTACTCGCCGACCAGGATCGCGACGGTCGGCACGTGTTCGACGCAGAAGACCGCCGACAGGCCCAGGTCGTCGAACGCCGTACGCAGCGCGCCGGCATGGGGCGCGCTCCCGACCTGTTCCGACGCTTCGTAGAGTTCAGGCGGCCGGCGGGTGGAAAGGCCCAGGCTGGCCTTCCACGCCGAGTCCGGCCGGTTCGAGGCGACGGTCTCCATCACGGTCGTCCCGGCGTCTTGCGGTCGCCATCAGACGCCGTTGCCGGCGCGGGTCGGTGCGGCCATCGATGGGTGGGCGGCCACGCCGACGAGGTCTGCGGGATCCGCCGGACACCGTTGCCCAGGCCGGTCGATCTGGTCATCGGACGGGCTTCCAAAGGGGCCAGACCGGTTCGAACCGTCCATGACGCCATCGTAGCATAAAAAAGGCGAAAGTAAGTGCAACAGCCGGTTCATTCGCCCGCCTTTCCGCCCCGCCGATGGGGCCGTCCCCGCTCTTCCAGCTCGGCGCAACGGCGCTCGAGGGCCGCGATGCGCTTGCGCAGGGCGGGGAGCTGCACGAACGAGCTCGCCGCTTTCCGCCAGGCGCGGTTCTCGACGGCGGGCAGTCCGGACACGAACGACCCCGGCGGCACGTCGTTGGTGATCCCGGTCTGGCCGGTGGCGCGGGCCCCCTTCCCGATGGTGATGTGGCCGTTCACGCCCACCTGACCGGCGAGCGTCACGTCGTCTTCCAAGACGGTGCTGCCGGCGATGCCCACCTGGGCGGCCAGCAGCGCATTGCGGCCGATCCTGACGCCGTGCCCGAGCTGGACCAGGTTGTCGATCTTGGCCCCCGCCGCGATGCGGGTCTCGCCGAGGGCGGGCCGGTCTATCGCCACCAGCGCCCCGATCTCGACGTCGTCCTCGATGACGACGCCGCCGTGCTGCGGGATCTTCTGGTGGGTCCCGTCGGGGCGGCGGGCGAAGCCGAAGCCGTCGCTGCCGATGACCGCGCCGTTCTGCACGACCACCCGGTCGCCGAGCACCACGCGCTCGCGCAGCGCCGCCTGGGCGTGAATCACGCAGTCGGCGCCGATGGTCACCCCGGCGCCGACGGTCACGTGGGGATGGATGACGGTGCGCGGCCCGACGACGGCGCCCGGGCCGATGGACACGAAGGGGCCGACGGAGACGCCTTCTCCGAGCGTCGCGTCGGCCGCGACGCGGCTCGCCGGATCGACGCCCGGTTCCGGCGGGGTGGCGTCCGTGAACAGCTCGACCGCCCTGGCGAACGCGAGATACGGCTCCGCGGTGCGCAGCATCGGGCACGGCGCGGCCGGCGCATCGTCGGTGAGGATCACCGCCGCCGCTCGCGTCGATCGCAGAGCCGTCGTGTACCGGGGGTTGACGAAGAACGTGAGGTCGCCGGCGTCGGCCGTCTCGATGCCCGCGACACGGCGAATTTCGACGTCGCCGTCGCCCTCGAGCCGACAGTCGAGACGCTCCGCCAGGTCACGAAGCTTCAAGACAGGCAAGCCTATCCATACGGCTGCCGCGGTGCCGAGCAACCGAATGGCGGGTGTGTGCGACTCCGCCGGGCATTTTCGATGGCCTCCAGGAAGTCACCCTCCTGGAGTTGCTGCAACTCCGCGTCGCTCAGGTGATCGTTCGAGAACAGCTCCGGAGGCCAGCACGAGTGTTCTCGACCCGTAGTTGACACGCGCGTGTCGGGCATTTGCTTTCCCACCCGACGAAGGTTACACCAATCGGCGGGGGCGGCGACGGGTCGCGGCGGGTCGCGGGGTCGTTGCCTGGTCAGGCCTGCGTCGTGCGCTCGACGAAAGTGGCGAGGTGCTCCAGGTGCAGCTCGCGCGAGAGCTCTCGCAGGCGGGGACGGCGTTCGCCGGCCGGGAGGGCCAGGGCCTTCCGCACCTCGTCGAGGGCCGGGCTGACCCGCGACGACCACTCGACGCCGGACACCCCGCGGCGCGCGCCCCGGAACGCCAGCCAGTGCCCGGCCATCTTCGCGGCGAAGTACCACGAGATGAGGTTCGGCCCCGGGACGAAGAAGAACAGCGGTCCGAAGATCGCGGTGGCAATCCCGTCGATGACCATCCAGAACCGGTGGTGGTCGCTCTGGCGCTGCAATCGGCCCCGGGCGATGGCCAGCGCCCGCTCCGCGTCCAGGTCGCCGGAGTGGACGAGGACGCCCTCTCGCACGTGGCGCATGTGCCACAGCAGCCGGTGCTGCGAGATCCAGGCGGCGAGGCCTCGCGTGAGGGCGGTGCGCAGCCGCGCCCCCCAGCCGGCTGCCTCTGCGCCGGCCGCCCGCGCGGTGCGGCGGTCGCGGCGCGCCTCCTGCTCTTCCGCGAGCACCTCGCGGGCGCGCCGCAGCAGCTTGCCGGTGACGGCGCCGGGGGGATGGTCGGCGTCGTTCGGCTCGCAGTAGAGCTCGTGGCGGGTCCGATCGACGGGCACGAGGAAGATGTTCATTCAGTAATGGAGACGTTCATCCCGTCAGGAGATGTTCATCCGGTCCGAGTATTGGTCGAGCGCGCCCACCGCCCCACGGGTGCGCCGGCGCCGCTGGACGGCCCCCGGTGGACCTGCGCGGGGTGCAGGCTCGGCAGTGCCGGCGCAAGGAGAGTGATCGACATCGGGTTGCCAACTGCGCTCAGGCGCGCCCGCCTATTGCGGCCTTGTGCGCCTGAACACATGGCAAGGTGATTCTCGTCACCGTCCCACGGGACTGCCGCTTCGGCCCCGACCGGCGCCATGTACCTGCAGCGGAGGCGATCACGCGCGCGATTCGCCGGGGAGCGGCGCGGCGCTGCCGGCGTCGACCGAGATGCGATGGGTGTGGTACGTCACTGTCCGGGTGGGACCGCCGCCGGCTGAGCAGGAGAGCGGGCGGCGGGGACCGCATCGGTCCCCGCCGCCTCGGGCTTCCAACCCGCGCCGCCGTCGGCGATTGCCGGCGGCGGCCACGGGCATCTCACGCTACCCGGCTATCGCGCGAGCGGCTCGGGACGCAACTGGAAGTGCACGATCTTGCTCTTGGTCCCCTGGCCGCCCTCGGTGTGCCAGATGTAGTTCGAGCCGTAGTTGGCCCACAGCCCGCGTCCCTTCCAGCCCGCGTCGGCGTCGTCGATCCGGCCGTCGAGGCCGCGCGAGTAGAAGGCCATCGGATACGGCACCCGCAGGACCACCCACTCGCCGCTGTCCGGATCGAGGGCGAGGAGGGAGTCCGACGTCGAGCCGTTGGCGATGGGGATGTTCTCGCCCATTCCCAGCGTGTTGAACTGGTCGACCCAACTGTAATAGTGGAAGTCGGCGCCGACGCGTCCCTCCACGCCCTGCATCTGCGGGCCCGGCACCGGATACAGCGTCCACCCCTCGGGGCAGTGCTGGCCGGTGGCGTCCGGGCCGCTGGTCACCGCGCACTTGCTGCGGTCGAAGCTCGCCATGTGGCTGCTGCCCGAGAGGGCGGCCCAGATGACCCCGTTGCGGTCGACGTCGATGCCGCGGGGCGCGAACCCGGTCTCCATCGGGTCGAGGTCGGCGTTCTCGATGGACGGCGGCTGGTACATCTCGGCGATGCACGTCTCGGGCGGGTTGTCGCCGCGGTCGAGACGGACGATCGAGCCGGGGAACGGCCCGGTCCGGGTGATCCAGACCGCGTGGTCGACAGGGCTCGCGATGATGCCGTAGCCGAAGCCGGCGACGCGGGTGTCGAGGGCGGGGTCGGGGTTGTCTTCCCGCGGCTCGTTCCACGGCTTGGTGATGACGCCGTCGCCGTTGGTGTCGAGCACCGTCGGGCACCAGCCCTGCGAGCCCTGCTCGTCGCCGGTCTCGTCGTAGAGGCGGGTGTTCAGCCAGCCGATGACGTTGCCGTCGCCGCTGAACCACAGGGTGTCGTCCTCGTCCTCGCCGAACTGCAGGTGGTGGGTGCCGAAGCAGGTGTCCACGAGCACGAACTGCTCGTCGCCCTCGGCCGACGGATCGTAGTACGACGCGTGCCGGCCGGCGCGGCCGATCGAGTGGTACTGCGCGTACCGGTTGTCGGATCCGTCACGGCACCAGTCCGGGTTCTGGAACGGGCGCACGGTCGAGGTCATCCACACGCGGCCCTTGTGGTCGAGCATCGGGTTGTGGGGGTCCGACCGCTCGTGGGCGCCGACGCCCCAGAGCTCCTGGTCGCCCCAGTAGTAGGACGGCACCTGGACGTCGGGGAAGCGGGTCGGCATGGTCTCGGGATCGGGGCGCACGGGAATCGTCAGCTCGGTCGCGCTGTTGGCCACCGGGTCGACGAAGGTGATGGTGCCGTGCCCGGCCGAGACGCCGTAGACCGGTCCGTTGCCGTTGATCTGCGGGTTCCGCTTGTCGGTGGCGATCTCGTCGTGGATGAACGAGGTGTCCACGCCCCAGTCCCACAGCTTCACCACGACGTTCTGCTCGAGGCCGTCGGGCCGCGGGGGCGCCTCGGGGATCGCGCCGTTGGCGATGCGGTCGGTCCAGTCGGCGAACATCTGCAGCGCCGGCTCGCGGCCGAACCGGTTCATGGCGTTGCTCATCTGGTTGCCGCGCTGGCCGGTGGTGACCCGGTGGTCCCACGCCGCCACCGTCGAGTCGAACTCGTCGCGCTCCTGCACGACGCGGGTCGCGGTGTTGCCGAGCTGGTGGCAGAGCTGGCAGCCCTGCTTCATGTTGTCGACCCAGTGCGACTGGGTGCGCATGGCGGGGTTGATGCCGTTCCCGCTGTTCCCGGTGCCCGGGAACTCGCCGGGGGCGGGCGGCTCGATCAGCGAGTACCAGTAGTTGCCGGGATAGTACTGGGCGGCGTCGCGCGGGGTCGGGGCGACGACGGCGGCGAGCTCCACGCCCTCCTCGCCCGTCGAGATCCGGACCTTCTCGGAGTCGACGAGGCCGTAGCCGCGCACCCAGACATCGTAGGTGGCGTCCGGAAGCTGCGGAAGCACGAAGTTGCCGTCGTCGTCGGTCACGACGATCTTCGCGAACTTGGTTTCGAGCTCGTCGGTCTCGGCGATGACCCAGACGCCGGCCTCGGCGCCGTTGGCGCTCGCCACGCTGCCCGCGATGACGCCGTCGGCCATGCCGGCCTGACGCGCCCCGGCGGTGGTGCTCCAGGTGGCGACTCCGGCCACCAGCAGCCCGCCGAGCGCAAGCGACACGGCCCTGCGGATATCGATGCGCATTCTCTCTACCTCCCTGCCGTAGCCCGGAAACCGGCACTCGCTGCGCCGCTCTCCGCCCAACCGACCCTCCAGGAGCCCGCGCGGTTCACGGCGCGGTACTCCTGGCCCGGAGAGCGCCGCCCGCGGCTGCGCTCTTTGCCCGACCAACCTTCCAGAAGTCCGCGCGGTTCGACGGCACGGACGCCTGTCCTGCTTCAGCGCACGCGTGCAAGGGCGCACGAATGCAAAATGAGCCCTTCACTCTACCCTGAGGTCCGGGAGAGGTCAACGCCTCGGGCGTCGCCGGGTGCACGTCAAGAAAGTGAGACGCGGCCCGCAAACCGTACTGCTGAGGCCGGGACGGCGCGTTCCGGGGGCACAGCCGAGAACGCCGAGAATCGGGAGCCTGACAGCCCAGGGGGGCAAGCCATCTCACGAATCTGACGTGCCGGCGTCGCCGCCTCGAAACCGAGGGCGAGGGGACGACGTGCCGGCGGGGCAACCCGACGCGAGGACGCCGCCGGCAGGCGATGCCCGCGGCGCCGGGCCTCGGGCACGCGAGAGCGCGCTTGGCGCGAACCTGACGGGCGCACCCGTCAGCGCCGCCGGTGCGAGACCCCTGCCGGCGCAAGGGCGCGGCGTGCTTTCGGATCAGCGTATGGCGCGAACCCGACGGGCGCGCCCGCGAGCGCCGCCGGCGCGAGACCCCTGCCGGCGCAAGGGGGCGCGGCGTGCTTTCGGATCAGCGTACCTGATTTCGGGTATGATACCGGGTTGTCCCGCACGACGGTGCCCACCCTGCCAGACAGCTCGCGCGCCGACTCCGGAGACAAGGAAGGCGGACCCGTGGTGGTCCGCGACGGGAGATGACTCTGCAATCGCCAACCGTCCGCCCGGCCGCCGTCGTACTCGCGACCGCGTTCGCGATCTTCCTGGGGACCGGGGTCCTGACCGTCTTCGTGGCCCAGGAGCCGGAGCCCGCCGAGGCGGAGCTCTCGCCGGAGCCGCTCGCCGGGGTCGCCGACGAGGCCGAGGACGGGTCGGCGGCAGTGGACCCGGCCGCGCAACCCATAGACTTCAGCCACGCGCATCACGTCACCGAGATCGGCATCGACTGCCAGTTCTGCCACGCCTACGCGCGGCGGGGTCCGGTGGCGGGCATCCCGTCGGTGCAGCGCTGCGCGGGGTGCCACCGGGTGGTGCTGAGCGAGCAGCCGGAGATTCTCAAGGTCCTGGAGTACTGGGAGAACGAGGAGCCCATCCCCTGGGTCCGGGTGCACGACCTGCCCGACCACGTGCGCTTCACGCACAAGGCGCACGTCCGGGCCGGGGTCGGCTGCGAGGCCTGCCACGGCGACGTGGCACGGATGGAGGCGGCGGTGCAGGTGGAGAGCCTCAGCATGGGCTGGTGCGTGAGCTGTCACGAGGACCGGGGCGCGACCCGGGATTGCCTGGCATGTCACTACTGACGCGGCGGGGCGCCGGACCGGGCGCGGCGGCTGGTCGGCGACCGCACCCCCGCGTTGCGTCGGCGCCGGCGAGCGCGGCGCGGCATCACCGGTCTGACGGGTTGGCCGCGGGCTGTGCGGAAACGTCGGTTCCGTCCACCTGGACGGCCCGTTGTGGGGCGCATGGACTGCAGGGGATAGGGTGCAGTGACTGACTCCTCGTCGTCGCTCGTCGACCGGGTCGGCCGCCGGACGTTCCTCAAGGTGCTGGGGAGCGCCGGTCCGGCCGCGGCGGCCGCCGCCTGCTCCCCGGTGCCTCCCGAGCGCATCATTCCGTTCGTGGTGCCTCCCGACGACGTCGTCCCCGGCGTCGCCACGTGGTACGCCAGCGTCTGCGGGGAGTGCCCGGCCGGCTGCGGCATCCGGGTCCGCACCCGGGAGGGCCGGGCCGTCAAGGTCGAGGGCAACCCCGAGCACCCCGTCAACCGCGGCGGGCTCTGCGTGCGGGGTCAGGCCTCGCTGCAGGGGCTCTACAACCCCGACCGCATCACCGGGCCCCACCGCCGCCGCGTGACCGACGCGGAGGCGGGGCGGAGAGTGCTCGAGCCGGTCGCGTGGGACGAGGCGCAGCAGGATCTCGTCGACCGGTTGCAGGCGCTCTACGAGGCGAGCCGCGGCGACCGCGTGGCGCTGATCACGCCGCCGCTGACCGGCACGTTGGGCGAGCTGGTCTCGAGCTGGTCGGCCGCCCTCGGGGCGCGGTGGGTCCGCTACGAGCCGTTCGGCTACGAGGCAATCCGCGCCGCCAACGAGCGCGTCTTCGGGCGCCGGGAGGTGCCCCACTACGATTTCGCCCGGGCCGAGATGGTGGTCTCGTTCGGGGCGGACTTCCTGGAGACGTTCGGCTCGCCGGCCGGGTTCGCCCGCGACCACGCGGGGGCGCGCCGGGTCCGCGACGGCCGCACCACGCGGTTCGTGCAGATCGAGCCCCGCCTCTCGATGACCGGGGCCGGCGCCGACGCCTGGCACGCCGTCGCCCCCCAGACCGAGGGCCTCGTGGCCGCGGCGATGGCGCAGGTCATCGTGAGCGAGCAGCGGGCGCAGGGCGTGCCGTCGGAAGAGGCCGCCCGCATCGGCGAGCTCGTCGACGGGGTGACGCCCGAAGCCGTGAGCGGCGCCGCCGGCCTTTCCCCCGACCGCATCCGCGAGCTCGCGCGCGCCTTCTCGGACCCCGCCCTCGGCCCCGGCCGGACCCTCGCGGTGGGCGGCGGGGTGGGGGTGTCGGGCGCCAACGCGACGGCGGCCCAGGTCGCCGTCTCGCTGCTTAACCACGTCGCCGGCAACGTCGGATCGACGGTCGACTTCGGTGCCGCGGCCACCCCCGACCCCGCGACCTACGCCGAGATGCAGGGGCTGGCCGAGGCGATGCGGGCGGGCGAGATAGAGCTGGCCATCGTCCACGAAGTCAACCCGGTGTTCGCGATGCCGGCCGCGGCGGATTTCCGGGGGGCCCTGGCCGAGGTGTCGTTCGTGGCCGCTCTCTCGAGCCTGCCGGACGAGACCACCGCCCAGGCCGACCTGCTGCTGCCGGTGCACACGTCCCTCGAGTCGTGGGGCGACAGCAACCCCCGCCGCGGGGTCTGGGGCCTGATGCAGCCGACGATGCGGCCGGTGTTCGACACCCGCCACGTCGGCGACCTGCTCATCGAGTCGGCGCGGTCGCTGGGCGGCGACATGACCGCCTTTCTCCCCCCGCGCGGCGACTTCTACCGCTACCTGCGCGACGCGTGGGAGGCGATGCAGCCGGTTCCCGAGCCCGCCGCGGAGGCGTCGGCGGCCGACCCGAGCGTGCCGGAAGCGGAACCGGTGACGGCCGCCGCCGAGCAGGGGGCGCCCGCGGCCGGTCAGGACGCGGC
>JAJEFC010000045.1 GCA_022820675.1 Vicinamibacteria bacterium
GGGCGGCGGGGGCAGAGGCGACGGCGAGGCCGGGGGCGGGATGGGCGGCCGCGGCCCCGCGGCGGCCGCCGGGTCGCCGCCGAACCAGTTCAGGATGACGGCCCCGGAGCCGGCGGTCCAGGCCAGGTACTCGACCAGGAAGCCGGTGACGCCGAGGATCACCGCGAAGAAGCGGAACGGCCCGCCGACCAGGTCCAGCGCGTCGCCGAAGAACGCGGGGGCCATCAACAGGACCAAGCCGACCCAGAACAGCGCGAGCTCGGACCGCTGCCCCCGGGCGAACAGCCGGCTGACGAGCTGGACGACGCCGGTGAATCCGAGCAGGAGGACCGCCAGGGCCGCGACCAGGACCAGCGGCATCAGCGCCAGCAGCGGAATGCCGATGAGGGTGATGACGAGCAACACGCTCCCGATGACCAACAGGGGAAGGAACAGAAGCTGGGCGCAGAGCCCGACCACGCCGGCCTTGACGGGCTCGCGGGTCACCCGGTCGGCCACGCGGCGCGCACTGCCGGACGCGACCAGCAGCACCACCGACCCGAGGAGGCCGAGGAACGCGAACCGGATGAACGTCTCCATCAGGTCGCTCGACGAGCTGTAGAACGTCGTCGGGCGCGGCCACCAGAACCCGTTCCCGAAACCGCCCAGGTTCAGGTCGAGCCCTCCGAAGCCGACCTCGTTCAGCGCCCGCTCGAAACGGGCGTCGGGATGCCGGGTCACGCGGCCGCCGACGATGGTGACGTCGCGCCGGACGACGGCCTCGGGCCCGAACTCCGCCGACCCGCCGATCACGACGATGTCGCGGGTGACCTCTCCGTCCACCCGCAGCCTGCCCCCGATCAGGACGACCTCGCCGGCCAACCGCTCGTCGGCGGGCACGTGGACCTCCCCGCCGAAGCGCACGACGTCGCCGCGCACGGTGCGGCGCTGCCGATCCGCCCCGGGAGGTTCGGGTGGAGCCGGAGGCGCAGGCGGAGCCGGAGGCGCGGGCGGGGCCGGTGGAGCCGGAGGCGCAGGTGGGACCGGAGGTTCGGGTGGAGCCGGAGGCGCAGGTGGGGCCGGAGGCGCGCGGGGGGCCGCCGGAGCCGTCCCGGGCGCGGTTTCGGCGCCGGCTTCGACGGCCGGGAGCCCGGCATCGTCGGCCGCGACCAACTCGTCGGCGTTCGCGGCGGCCTCGTCGGGCGCGGCCGCGTCATCAGCGTCGCCGACCGCGGTGTCATCAGCGCCGTCGGCCGCGGTGTCATCAGCGCCGTCGGCCGTAACGGCCTCGTCATCAGCGTCGTCGGCCGTGCCTTCCTCGGCGGCGGCCGCGGCCGGCAGCCCCAGGACGGATCGCTGCCGACCCACGTCGAGACGCCGCAACCGCAGCAGTGGAGCGGCGGCGCCGCCGAGCGCGTCGGTCAGCCCCCGCACGCTCAACGGGCCGTCGCCGTCGACGTAGACGGCCTCGCCCCGGACCTCGATCAACGCCACGCCCCCGTCGTCGCCGCGCGGCAGCAACCCGATGCCGCCGCTCGTCGCGATCACCCGGAACTGGGCCTCCACCTCGTCCCGCAGTCCCTCGGTCCCGGCAGGCTGCGCGAGCAGCGGCGCTCCCACCGCGAGCACGCCGACCAGCCCGAGGCAGGCGCCCCGCTGCGGCCGACCGGTCCGCGAGGCGAACGGCATTGCGCTCCGTCCGACGGTACCCCTGATCATCGCCCCGCCCCTTTGTCGTTCGACAGCAGCCGGTGCAGCGCGTAGAGCGCCGCGACCCCGACGATCTCGATGAGGACGATGCCGGCCCCGACCCCCGGCGTGGTCAGGCCGGCGCCGATCGCCCGCGCAATCTCCGCGGCGAGGCTCCAGGCGTCGAGGCCCTGCTCGAGCCCGCCAACGATCCAGACGAATCCCTGCACCGAGAAGTTCAGCAGCCGGACGACCTGCCTGACGAGGATCGGCCCCAGCCACACCACCGCCGCCCCGAGCCCGAGCACCGCGGCGGCGACGGAGAGGAACAGCCGAACCGCCCGGGGCATCCGGGCCGGCGCTCTCGGCAACGACCGGGCCGCCGCCTCCTCGTGTCGCATCGTCATGACTCATACGCAGACGAAGGACCGATATTCACGAAACGACGGCCGCCGGCCTCGCCGGGGCGGCCGGTCGCGGCCGGCCCCGCGCGGCGTGGAGGTCAGCGCAACCCCAGGCTGAACTCGGCGATCAGCTTGCGATGGAGCTCGCTGGTCCCCTCGCCCACCTCGAGGGTCTTGGCCTCGAGCAGCAGCCGGCCGACCTCGTACTCCGCCGAGAACCCGTAACCCCCGAAGATCTGGATGGCGTCGAGCGCGTTCTGCGTGGCCGCCTCGCTCGCGGTGAGCTTGGCCATCGACGCCTCCATCGAGCACCGCTCCACCCCCGCGTCCTTCATCCGGCCGAGCCGGTAGACCAGCGCCCGCGCCGCCTCGGTGCGGCAGATCATGTCGGCTATCTTCTGCTGCACCATCTGGAACTCGCCGATCGCCTGCCCGAACGCCCGCCGCTCGCGCGCGTAGGGCAGGGTGAGGTCGATGGCGCGCTGCGCCTGCCCGACGCAGCGGGCGGCCACCGAGAACCGTCCCGTGTCGAGGGCCGAGCCGAGAACCGGGAAGCCGCGGCCCACCTCCCCGAGAAGGGCGTCGCCGCCCACCCGCACGTCCGAGAAGTGGACCTCGGCGATGTTGTCGCGCTGCAGGGTGCGCATCGGCAACGGGGCGATGGCGATGCCCGGCGCCGACGGCTCGACGAGGAACATGGTGACCCCGCGGTGCCCCTGCTCGGGATCGACGGTGGCGGGCACGAGAAAGACGCCGGCCTCGGCCGCGTGGGAGATGAAGACCTTGCTGCCGTCGAGCGCCCACCCGCCGTCGACGTCGCGGGCACGGGTGCGCAGGGAGGCCAGATCGGTGCCGCCGCCGGGCTCGGTGAGGCACGCCGACGCCAGGATCTCGCCGGCCGCGAGCGGCGGGAGCCACCGCTGCCGTTGCGCCGGGGTCCCGAACTTGAGGATCACGCTGCCGACCAGCGAGTTGGCCACCGACACGGCGGAGGCGACCACCCAGTCGACGCGGGCCAGCTCCTCGCAGACGATGCCGTAGGTCACCACGTCGCTGAACGAGCCGCCGTACTCCTCGGGAATGAGGGGCGCGAGGTAGCCCAGCGGGGCCAGCCTGGCGATCAGATCCCGGGGATAGCGCCGGGCGCGCTCGTTCTGCTCGACGGTCGGCAGAATCTCGCGCTCGGCGAACTCGCGCACCGCCGCCCGCACCTGCCGCTGGGTGTCGGTCAGGTCGAAGTCGGCCATGCGCCGGAGGAGAGTGGTCTCGGTCATGGTCGGGGCCCGTTGCGCCGGCAAGCTCGCGGCTTTCGCGAGAAGGGTCGCTCGCGCCCGGCGCGCGGCCACCAGGAGAATGCGGGACCGCCCGGCGCGGCGTCGTCATCGCGCGGCCCCCCGGGGACCTGCGGAACCGCCCGGCGCGGTGTCATCTTCGCGCGGCCTCCCGGGACCGCGGAACCGCCCGGCGCGGCGTCGTCATCGCGCGGCCTCCCGGGACTGCGGAACCGCCCGGCGCGGCGTCATCTTCGCGCGGCGCCCGGGGACTGCGGACGGTCGCGGCGTCGTCATCGCGCGGCCACCGGGAAATGCGGAACCGCCCGTCACAGTGTCATCATGGGCCGCAGCCACGGCCCGGCGAACCCGACGCGTACGACGCCGGGACTTGCCTCGAACCGCAAGGTGTCAATTCTAACGCGGGGCCGGGGCGCGGCGTGTGTAGGCCGACACGAGCGAGGACCGCAGGCTTCGCCGGGACACCGCCAGCGGGTTGGCGCCCGGGGGGGGGCGCATGCGGCGGGAGGAGACCGGCAATGACGGACGGGCAACGGGCCGGGCGGGCGGAGATCGAGGTGCGGGCCCTCGGAGAGCCGGACCTGCCCGCCGCCACCCGCATCATGCAGCGGGCGTTCGGCGCCTTCCTCGGCGCCGCCGACCCCGCCCGGTTCATGGCCGACCGCAACTTCGTGCGGTCGCGGTGGCGGGCCGACCCGGCGGCCGCGCTCGCCGCCCTCGTCGACGGCGACGTCGTCGGCTCCAACTTCGCCACGCGCTGGGGCAGCGTCGGCTGCTTCGGTCCGCTGACCGTCGCCCCGGACCACTGGGACCGCGGCGTGGCTTCGCGCCTGCTCGAGCCGACCCTCGACCTGTTCGCGGCCTGGGACGTCACCCACGCGGGGCTGTTCACGTTTTCCCACAGCCCGAAGCACGTGGGGCTCTACCAGAAGTTCGGGTTCTGGCCCCGCTACCTCACCGCGGTCATGACCAAGCCCGTGTCCGAGGCCCCCGAACCGGCCGACGCCCGCCTCTACTCCCGCATCGCGCCCGCCGACCGGCCGGCCGTGCGCGACGCCTGCCGCCGGCTGTCGGCGATGCTCTACGACGGGCTGGATCTCGAGCGCGAGGTGACGGCGGCCGAGGCCCAGTCGCTGGGCGACACGGTGCTGCTGGGCGACCCCGGACGCCCCGACGGCTTCGCGGTCTGCCACTGCGGCGCCGGCACCGAGGCCGGCGCGGGGCGCTGCTACGTGAAGTTCGGGGCGGCCCGCCCGGGGCCGGGGGCGGCCGACCGATTCGAGCGGCTCGTGGCCGCCTGCCTCCGGCTCGCCGCGTCCCGCCGCCTCGCCCACCTCGACGCCGGGGTCAGCCTGGCCCGCGTCGAGGCGTACCGGGCGCTGCGCGCGGCCGGCTTCCGCACCGTCATCCAGGGCGTGTGCATGCACCGCCCCCACGAGCCCGGCTACCACCGCGCCGGCCTCTTCGTCATCGACGACTGGCGGTAGGTCGACCGGCATGGCAGTGAGCGAAGACTCCTGGCCAGGGTTGGTTGGGCGGCGAGCGGAGCCGCAGGCGACGCTCTCCGGGCCGGGCCGACCCCGCGGCACGCTTTCCCGGAGCCTGTTCGTTCAGGCGCCGGCAGGTTCCACCGGCGTCTCGAAGAATGCGGCGTGGAGGGCGCGCACGGCGTCGGGCACGTCCCGTTCGTCGATGACGAGGCTGAAGTTGGTGCGGGCGCTGCCCTGCGACACCATGCGGACGTTGATGGCGCGCAGGGCGGTGAAGGCGGTGGCGGCCACCCCCGGCGTGTCGCGGATCGCCTCGCCCACCAGGCAGACGATCGCCTGCCCGCCGGTGTGCTCGACCTCGGCGATGCGCCGCAGCTCGCCCACGAGGTCGGCCAGCCGGTCGGTGCGGTCGATGGTCAGCGACACCGCGACCTCGGAGGTCGACACCACGTCGACGGCGGTCTCCAGGCGGTCGAAGACCTCGAAGATGGCGGCGAGGAAGCCGTGGGCCATGAGCATCCGCGTCGACCGGACGTCGACGACGGTGATGCCCTCCTTGTAGACGATCGACTTGACGACGAGGCCCGACGGCGGGCACGCGGCGACGATGAGGGTGCCCTCGACCTCGGGCTTCCGCGAGTTCAGCACCCGCACGGGGATGTCGCGTTCGACGGCGGGCAGCACCGTGCGGGGATGCAGCACCCGGCCGCCGAAGTAGGCCAGCTCGGACGCCTCGGCGAACGAGATCCGCGGCAGGGGCCGCGCGTCGGGGACGACCGACGGGTCCGCGGTCATGACGCCGTCGACGTCGGTCCAGATCTGTATCTCGTCGGCCCCGATGCCCGCCCCGATGATGGAGGCGCTGAAGTCGGAGCCGCCGCGGCCCAGCGTCGACCGGTGCCCGTCCACAGTCCGGGCGATGAACCCGCCCATCACCGCCACCCGCCCCGCCGCCGCGTGCGGCCGGACCAGGCGGTCGATCCGCGCGTTCGTCGGGCCGAACGCGGGGTCCTCGGTGAACCGGTTGTCGGTCACCAGGACGTCGCACGCGTCGACGTGCACGGCGTCGAGGCCGCGCTGGCCGAGCAGCCGCGCCATCACGAGGCTGGAGATGCGCTCGCCGTGCGAGAGCGCGGCGTCGGTCAGCCGGGGGCGCGACCATCCGTCCGCCGCCGCGATCTCGGCCAGGGTGCGGTCGAGCTCGTCGCAGTGGGCGTCGACGAGGCGCTCCAGACCCGCCACGTCGGCGAGGACCGGCGCCGCCGCCGCGAGCAGGTCGTCGCGGATGGCCGCGACCCGCCGCCGGGCGTCCGCCAGCCCACCGTGCGCGGCGAGGTCGACGGCGGCCACGAGCCCGTCCGTGGTCCGTCCCATCGCCGAGACCACCACCACCGGCGCGCGGGCGGCGCGGTCGGCTATCAACCCCGCGACGCGGGTCAGCGCGTCGCTCGTCGCGAGAGAGCTGCCGCCGAACTTCATCACGATCATGGCGCCGTTCCGCGTCGGGTCATGCCGGGCCGCACCGGCTGATATAGGATCGGGCCACGGTTCCCGGCCGAGGCCCACCGACCATGATCACCGAAAGCGCGTTCATCGCCATCGCCGGCCTCGTCGCCGTGGTCGCGCTGCTCTTCCTGCTGATCACCCGCTACAACTGGCACGTCTTCATCGCCCTGCTCGTGCCCATCGCGCTGTTCGCGCTGATTCCCGGCATCGACACCCAGACGTTCATCGACGCCTTCGAGCAGGGCTTCGGCCGGACCATCCAGGGCATCGCGGTGGTCATCGTGCTCGGGTCCATCCTCGCCGAGGCCCTCAAGCATACCGGGGGCATCGAGCGGATCACCGAGTCGATGATCCGGTGGGTCGGCGAGAAGCGCATGCCGCTGGCCCTCACCCTGAGCGGCTTCGTCATCGGCCTCGCCATCTTCTCCGACGTCGGCTACCTCATCCTCAACCCCCTCGTGCACTCCGCCGCCCTCAACAGCGGCCTCAACATGAGCGTGATGGCGACGGGGCTCGTGGGGGCGATGCAGCTCACCCACGCCATGGTCCCCCCGACGCCCGGCCCCCTCGCCGCCGTCGCCCTCGTCGGCGCCGACATCGGCCGGGTCATCCTGTACGGGGGCATCGTCACCCTGATCGCCTCGCTCGCAGGCTGGGTCTTCGCCCGCGTCGCGGGACCCCACATCGAGTCGCCGCCGTCCCGGGAGTTCGTGGGGCAGTCGTTCATCGAGCAGGGGCGCGCGTCGGAGCTGCCGTCGACGTGGCGCGCCTACGCCCCGATCCTGATTCCCCTCGGCCTCATCGCCGGCCAGAGCGTGACCGCGTTCGCGCTGCCCGAGGACCATCTCGTCAACGCCGCCATGCGCTATCTCGGGTGGCCGGTCGTCGCCCTCGGCATCGGCGTGCTGCTCGCTTATCGCAACACGAAGGCCGACCAGGCGGCGGCGCGCACCGGGCAGTGGATAGAGGACGCCCTGCGCGCGTCGGCGATGATCATCATGGTGACCGGGCTCGGCGGCGCCCTCAGCCAGATCCTGCGCGAGACGCCCGCCGTCGACGCCATCGCCGAGGCCGTCGCCGCGACCGGCCTGCCCGCCATCTTCCTGCAGTTCGTGCTCGGGGTGGCCGGGAACATGATCACCGGGTCGACGACGGTGGGGGTCATCACCGCCGCCTCGGTCGCCGCCCCGATGATGGACACCCTGGGGCTGAGCCCCGAGGCGACGATGCTCGCGGGCGCGGCCGGCTCGATGATCATCAAGTACGTGAACTCGAGCTACTTCTGGGTCTGCGCGTCGCTGTCCCGCATGCCCCTCAAGTCGGCCCTGCTGTCCTACGGGGGCGTCACCCTGGTCAACGGGGTCACCGCGATGGTAGTCGTCTACCTGCTGTGGACCACGGGGCTCATCTAGCCCATCTAGCCCCCTCGAGCCGGCCGGCGTGCTACGCTAGGGGTTTGTGGAAGCGCTCACCCCGTGGCTCACCCCGGCTCTGATCGTCGCGCTCTTCGCTGGGCTTCGGAAGGACATTTCGGCCGTTCGGACGGACATCTCGGCCGTCAACAAGCGCATCGATCACCTCAGCGACGAGACCAACAAGCGCTTCGACGAGGTCAACAAGCGCTTCGACCACGTCGGCCGCGAGTTCGGCGACCTTCGCGAGCGGATGGCCCGGCTCGAGGGGGCCCTTGAGGGCTTCCTCGCCGGCCGCCGCGATCGCGACGCCGCCTGAAGAACGCCCCGGTTGGCCTCCCCGCCATTCCGCGCCCCACGACAGGTGCCGCCACAGCAGCCGACTGGCTGCCGACATCGCGTTCGGCGAGCGACGCCGGCTTGGCGCGGCCGGCCATCTCGTATAGATTGACCGGAAGCGACGTGCCCCGCACAGCCAAAGGCGACACAACGATGAAGGTCGATCGACGGGAATCCCTGCGGCGGTTCGGCAAGTTCCTCGGCGGCTCGCCCGTGGTTCGCGCCCAGGGCCAGCCCGGGGGCGGCGCCCCGCCGAACGACCGGCTCGCCCCGGTTCTCGAGCTGGTCAACGTGCCGGAGTTCGAGGCAATGGCCCGGCTCGTGCTGCCGCCGCGGCGCTTCGACGCCATCAGCGGCGGGCACCGGCGGTCGTTCGACAAGATGACCCTGCGGCAGCGGCTGATGGTCTACGCGATGGACCTCGACCTGACCACCCCGCTGTTCGGGTACGACATGTTCGCCCCCATCATCGTGGGGCCGGTGGGCGACCAGGACCGGTTGCACCCCGACGGCGAGCTCGCGACGGTGCGCGGCGCCTCGGCCGGCAAGGCGGTCATGGTCGCCACCGGACGCGGCGGCCACACCATCGGCGAGGTGGCGGCGGCGAGCGACGAGCCGGTCTGGTATCAGCAGTACTCCGACGCCGCCACGCTGGCCGACGATGTCGCGCGGGCGGTGGAGGCGGGCTGCCGGGCGGTCTGCGTGACGGTGGGCGTCTCCGAGGGCGGCGACCCCGCGCCGCCCGACTGGACCGCCGTCGAGCGCGTCAGCGGGGCGGTGGACGTTCCGGTGATCGTCAAGGGCATCATGGACGCGGCCAGCGCGGAAACCGCCCTCGACCGGGGCGCCCAGGGGCTGGTCGTCTCCAACCACGGGGTCGGCGGCGCCCTGCCCGTCGACGTGCTGCCGGCGGTGGCCGACGCAGTGGCCGGCCGCGTCCCGGTCCTCGTCGACGGCAGCTTCCGGCGCGGCACCGACGTGCTCAAGGGCCTCGCCCTGGGCGCCGCCGCGGTGATGGTGGCCCGCCCCCCCATGTGGGGCCTCGCCGCCTATGGAGCGGAAGGGGTGCAAACGGTGGTGGAGATACTGCAGACCGAGCTGGCGAGGAACATGGCGGCGTCCGGCCGCCCGCGCATCGACATGATCGACCGCGAGCTGGTGCGGTTCGACCGCTGGTAGGACGCCGGGCTCCCGGTCCCCGGTTGAAACGTCGGTTTGATGGACTGCCAAGTCAGCCGAGCAGATAGTCGAGCGCCTTGATCAAGGCGACTCCTGCAACGACCGCGGCGTAAACCTTGAGCGTGAGGCGCAACTCGAGCTTCTCGAGATCATCCCTGGTCGCCAGGTTCTCGCTGATCGCGACGCTGATTTGCTCGGTGACGGCTTCGGCCTGCGAGTCGTCGAAACCGGCGTCTCGCAACGCCTTCACCGCCTTGTGTGTATCGAAGACGAGCGTGGCCATCTCTTCCGGTGCACCCTGCCTCATTCTAGCAGCACCGACCGGCAAGAGTGACGGGCGTGCCCCGTCGGACACGCCCGTCACCTGTTCGCCACGCCCAAGCCACCGTAGCGGCTATTGGTCGTTCGTCTGCTGCAGGTACCGGCTGGCCTCGTCGTAGCCCGCCAGATCGTCGCGGCCCTGCCACGTCGACAGCAGCAGGCTGTACTGCTCGGCCGCGGTGGCGCTGTCGCCGGTCCGGGCGGCGGCGCGGGCGAGGCCGAGCACGGACCGCACGCGGCCCGGCATCCGCTCCAGCGACGTCTCGAACTTCGCCACCGCGTCGGCCGGCCGGTCGAGCTCGAGCAGGATCTCGCCGTAGAGCTCGTAGGGCGGCTTGACGGGGCTCGCGGCGCCGTTGGGCAGCCGCATGCGGCCGGTCAGCTCGATCGCCTCGTCCATCAGGGCCGTCGCCGCGTCGGCCTCGCCCTTCGCGACGTGCACGAGCGCCGCCACCTCGCGGTACATGATCCGGTTCACGGGGCCGCTGTCCTCGGCCAGCGCCTTCAGGCGCGCCGCCGCCGCCTCGGCGGTGGCGAGGTCGCCGGTCTTGACGGCGCTGATGCCGGTGGCGAGCAGCTCGACGGCCGGCGAGTCGTCGGTCACCGGCAGCACGTTCCACTCCTCGGTCTCGACCACGTAGCGCGCGTTCAGGAGCGGCAGGGTGTTGACGCTGCGGGCCTGCCCGTCGCTCTCGTCGATGACCATCTCCAGCCGCTCGATCCAGGTGCGCGCCTTGGCGTAGTCGCCGAGCTGCAGGTCGCCGTACTGGCCCCAGTCGAGGGGATGCACGGTGTCGCCCACGCTGTCGCCCGGCACCCACAGGTCGCGGGCCGCGTCGTACGCGCTCTGGTTGTGGCCCGACACGAGGTCCCACATGCCGTGCTGGATGAAGATGTGGGTGGGCATGTGGCGGGCGTGGGCGACGGCCGGCGCGATCTCGGCGTAGCGTAGCGCCGAGGGCAGCGCGAGCGGCGCATGGATCGGATCGTCGAACGAGTGGATCACGTAGTGGGGGGCGCCCGGATGGTCGCGGTTGCGCTCGAACACGGGCAGGGCGAGCGAGCCGGCGAGCATCTCGTAGCGGAACGTGCGGTCGTCGAGGGCGCGGGCCCCGCTGAGGGTGGCCACCGCGGCGAAGGTCGCGACCTCGTCGTCGTCGGGGTACTGCTCGGCGAGCCGCAGCATCGCCTCCATGTACGCCACGCGCCGGTCGTCGTAGTCGCCCTCGCTCCACAGGATCTCGACCGCGTTCAGGAAGCCCTTCTCGCGCTCGGTGGGGGCCTTGGCCAGCCGCTCCTCGCGCGTCGCGCCGAGGCGCTGCAGCACCGCCCGGGGGTTGTCGTTGTCGACCGGCGAGCCGAACAGCGGGTGGTTGTAGCAGAGCGTCTCGCCCCAGTAGGCCATCGCGAAGTCGGGATCGAGCCGCTGCGCCTCCTGGAACTCCGCGATCGCCTGCTTCCAGCCGAAGCTGTGGAGAATGGCGACCCCCCGCAGGAAGTGCTGCTGCGCCTCGGGAGAGCCGGACGTCGGGAAGTCGAGCGAGCCGACGCTGTCGAACTGCGCCCGGGCCGTCGATCCGGCCGCCAGCACGGCCAACGCTACTGCGACGATGAACAATCGCTTCATCATGTGCTCCTGAAAATGCTGCCGGATTCCGTGGCCCGGACACCACCGCCTGGCGGCTCCGCCTTCCGGCCTGCCAACCATCGAGAGGTCGTGCCGTTCCGCAGCGCGGGCTCCCGGCCCGTGCGGAAGACGCCCCATTATAGTGCCGGCTCCGTCGGCTTCGGCACCGTTCCCCCGAGGCCGGTTCCACGGGTACACGATCCGTCCCCGTCGAACGTCCTTGTCTTGATAGAGACCATGACGACGCCCGCCGCGGCGGCGTTGACACTGGCCGGCGCGCTTGCCCTCGGCGCCGTCTCGCCGGGGGCCGCTCAGCCGCTTCCGCCGCCGACCGCCCGCGTCTCCGGCGCCGTCGTCGACGAGACCGGCGGGGCGATGCGGGGCGTCTTCGTGCGCCTGCTCCCGGAGGCCGGTTCACTCACCGCCGGCTTCGTCCAGTTGCAGGCGGAGCCGGTCGTGGACACCACGACGGACGCAGAGGGCGCCTTCACGTTCGAGGCGCCGCTCGGCGCCTACCGGCTCCGCGTGTCGGCCCCGGGCTTCCGGACCGTCGACCGGCCGCTCCGCGTGACCCCCGACCTGGAGCCGCTGGCGGTGACGCTGGCCCTGGAGGCGTTGCGGGAGAACGTCGACGTGGTCGATGGCGGAGACGGGTTCGGGATCGACCCGCTCGCCAGCCTGACGGCGACGACGCTCTCCGAGGACGACCTGGCGGGGCTGCCGACCGACGAGGAAGACCTGGCACTCTACCTGCTCCTGCTCGCCGGCGCCGACTCGTCGGGCGACCTCACCGACGACGTGTCGGGCTTCATCATCGACGGGTTCGACGAGGGGCGCCTGCCCCGCCCCGACGAGATCGCCCAGATCATCATCGACCCCTCGCCGCTGCGGGCCGACGGCAGCGGCGAGGGGCCGCGCATCGAGATCATCACGCGGCCGGGATCGGGGCGCTGGCGTCGCTCCGCCGGGTTCGACTTCTCCGACGAGTCGCTCGACGCGACGACCCCCGGCGAGGCCGGGAAGCCCGCGCGCCAGACGCGTGACTTCGACGTCGACCTGCGGGGTCCCGTCATCCCGGGCCGCCTCGACGTCGACGTCGAGGCGTCGGCCGGCACCCGGGAGCGCGCGGCCAACTCGCTGCGCGCGGTCACCCCCACCGGGGACCGGTCCGACGGCGTGGTCCGGCCGGAGCGCCAGCGCGAGCTGGAGCTCGACGCCGACCTCGCGCTCGACCCCGGCCGCACCCTCGGCCTCCGGTTCGACCACGAGAGCCGCCGTTCCGAGAACAACGGCGTCGGCGGCTTCACCCTGCCCGAGCGGGGCACGAACGACCGCGACGACCGGTGGTCCTTCCAGGTCACCGAGCGGAGACTGGGCGAGAGCTTCGTGAACGACCTGCGGGTTCGAGTGCGCCGCGACTCGTCGAGGACCGCGCCGGTCACCGAGGGGGTGGCCGTCGACGTCGCGGACGCCTTCAACCGCGGGGGCGGGACGGGCCGGAACGCCGGCGAGAACACGCGCGTCCAGGTGGAGAACCGGCTGCGGTGGGAGCGCCGCGGCTGGAGCCTGCAGGCCGGCTTCGAGGCGCGGTACACGAGGCGCTACAGCCTGTCGGAGGACAACTACAACGGCACCTTCGACTTCGCGAGCCTGCACGACTACTGCCTCGGGGCTGGACTCTCCGGCGTGAACTGCGAGCCGACCCGGCTGCTCGTCGAGGACGCGCGGGCCCGCGGCGCCGCCCCGACCTACGTGAACGGCCGCGGCGAGGCGGTCGAGATCACCGGGGCGCCGGCCACGTTCACGCAGACGTCGGGCAACGGCGAGCTGGACATCGCCGAGGCGGCGGTCGAGAGCTTCATCCAGGCCGACCGGGGGTTCGGCGAGCGGGCGAGCCTGCGGCTGGGGCTGCGCTACGAGGCGACCAACCACTCGGTCGACTACCTGCGGCTGAATCCGACCGTCAACGTCCAGTACCGGCTGTTCGACGACACCATCGTCAGCGCCGGCTCGCAGGTGAGCTTCCAGGACTTCCGCGACTACGTCCGCCTCATCCGCAACGACGGGTCGCGCTACCAGAAGCAACTCACCATCTCGGCCCCGTCGTTCCCGGACCCGTTCGCGGGCGGCCACGTCACCGTCGACGAGACCCGCACGTCGCTCTACCGGCTGGACCCCGACTATCGATCGCCGTACAGCGTCAATCCGCAGGTCAGCGTCACCCAGCAGCTTCCCGGGGGCCTGCGGCTGTCGGTGTCCTACCGCATGAGCCACGGGTACCGCCAGCAGCGCACCCGGAACGTCAACGCCCCGTTTCCGGGCACGCCGCTGCCCGACGCGATCCTCGCCCTGCCCCGCGACGCGCGGCTCGACGTCGTGGACCGCATGCGGCCGTTCTACCCGGTCGTGGGCAACATCAACCAGATCGAGTCGACGGGACGCTCCACCGGCCGGCGCCTCCGGGTCCGGGTGCAACGGCGGCGGCGCCTCGAGGTGCTGGGCGTCGGCCTGTCCGGCAGCCTGAACTACAGCTTCCGTTCCGGCTGGGACGACAACGACTTCAACAACCCCTGGGTCCCCGAGTGGGGCCTCGCCCGCCGGGAGCACCGGGTCGCGTCGCAGCTCCGCATCCGCCTGCCGCGCGAGGTCGGGGTGAGCCATCCGTTCCTGAGGGCGCTGGCCCGCGCCACCTGGGCGGGGACGAGCTTCAACTTCAACCTCCGCGCCGACGCCGGCCGGCCCTACAGCATCCGGAGCGGGCGCGACCTGAACGGCGACCAGTCGAGCCGCGACCGGCCGCCCGGGGTGCCGCGCAACTCCGAGACGGGGCCGGGCCGGGTCGATCTGGACATGACGTTCACCAAGGAGGTCCGGGCGCCGGAGACCGACCGGCTGGTCCGCTTCCAGGCGCGGTTCTACAACCTGCTCAACACCAGCCGGATTCGCGGCTACAGCGGCGTGCTCTCGTCTCCCCTCTTCGGCCGGCCGACCGGCTATCTGCGCGGCCGGACGGTGCGGCTGTCGATGGAGGTCGACTTCTGAAGACGCCCGGCGCGCTGACCGCGGCAACGGACAGGCGTGTCACCGCCGGGGGACAATCGGGAACCGGTGGCGGGGCGACGCGGCACGCGATCCGCGTGGGGCGGCGCAGGTGTCGCCACCGCCTCGTGGCGGCCGCCGGCGGCCGAGATGGCGCGCGGGAGCCTTGCGGACGGGAGCACCGCCGCCCCGGAACCGCGACGCCTCTCGCGGCCTTGACCCTGCGTTCCGCGGTGGTACGATTGGTGCAAAAGCAGGCTGTAGCATTCGTCGATCGTTGACGTCCAAGGATGGTCCAGCCGATGCGCAGCATGATGATCGCGCCGACACCCACCGTCCGGTTCCTGCTGGCCGCCTGCCTCGCGGTCGCGGCGCCGATGGCGAGCGGCGGGGCCGCGCTCGCCGCGGACGGGCCGGAGGCCGAGCCGGCCGCCGCCGCACAGCCCCCGTCGGGCCGAGGCCGGCCCGACTTCCTGTTCGGCCAGCCGCGCGGCTTCGCCGGGTTCTCCGCGGGCTGGCTCCGGGCCTCGAGCGGCGGCGTCTTCGACTTTTTTCGCAGCTATCTGATCAGCGGAGTCGATGCCCAGGGCGAGTTCATCCCCATTTCGAAGCGGGCTTACGACACGGCGCTCTTCAGCATCGTCGCGGGCTACTCGGTCACCTCCCGGGTCGACCTGCTGTTCGACGTCACACCGTCAGACAGCGTCACGCGCTCGGAGTACAGAAATTGGACCAACAGAGGCCAGCCGATCTCCCAGTCGACCCAGGTGTGGCAGGTACCGCTGAACGCCGGCGTGCGATACTGGGTGGTGCCCCGGGGACGTCCCATCGGGCAACTGGCGTGGGTGCCGAGCACCGTGGGCTTCCATGTCGGCGGCGGTCTCGGCTTCAGGTGGTACCGGCTCGAGCAGTTCGGTGACTTCGTCGTCGAAGCCGATGCGACGATCTGGAACGACCGTCTGCGGTCGGAGGGAAGGTCGTTCACCCGCCACGTCGCCGCTGGGATCAGCGTGAGGCTCAGCCGACGGGTCTTCGCGGTCGCCGAGGCGCGCCGGGTCTGGTCCCAGCCGGTGGCGGACTACTCCTTCGACTTCGACGACATCGACTTGGGCGGACTGCACATGACCGGCGGCATCGAGTTCGTGTTCTAGTCGGCGCCGCAGGATGGCGCCGACTTCCCCGGAGTTTGGTTGGGCGTCAGGCGGCGCCGCAGGCGACGTTGGCGAGCCAGCAGGCGAATCCACTCATCGAGGTGAGACATGACCATCCGAATCGAGACCCCGGATTGGGCTTCACGGCTTCGCGCCGCCCTTCCCCACCGGGGATGGCGGTGGACCGCGGCTGTCGTCGCGGCCATCGCGGCGCTGGCTC
>JAJEFC010000176.1 GCA_022820675.1 Vicinamibacteria bacterium
GGCGGCGCCGCCGAGCACCCGGCGCGCCACCGGCCGGGCGGCGGCGGAGGCGATGCTGCCCCACGCCCAGCGCGCCACGAGATAGAGGCCCAGGGGGGCCATGATCAGCCCCGCGACGAACCCCGCCTTGAGCCACGGGTCGGTCACGAACGCGAACATGGCACCCACCTTCGGCACGTGCTGGAGGTCCCAGTACAGGTTCACCTCGCGGCCGTAGAGGGCGGCCACGGTCACCTCGACGTACCGCCCCCCCGCCAGCGCCAGCCAGCCGAGGGCCAGCCAGCCCACCGCGGCGCGCGGCGGGCGCCGCCCCCAGGCGTGCAGGGCCACGAGGAGGAGCACGCCGGCCGCCGCCTCCGCCGACAGGTCGCGGTTGAACCGCACCCCGAGGGTCGGCCAGACGTTGGCGAAGGTCAGAGAGACGTTCACCAGCAGGAGGGCCGCGCACGGGGCCGCGACGCGGCGCACCGCGGCCAGCCGCGCTCCGCCCCACCCGGGCACGTCGATGGTCATCGCTGTCGCGGGCCGGCAACTCCCGGCGGGCGGCCCCGGGCCGCCCCGGGTCGCCCCTTCCCTCCGGGAACCGACGTCCGAAGGGGCGCCGCCATCCACGAGAGGCGCCCCGGCCAGTCCTGCACGGCGCAGACTTCCAGCAGCCCGTGGCGAAAGCCCCGCCGCGTTCGAGCGGCGATGCATCCCGCCTGCGTCGGTTGCGTATCCCCCGTATTGCGCCCTCCTCACGCCTTGTCAGGCGGGCGCCTCGGCCGTTCGCCGGCACCGTTCGGGCGCCGTGCAACGCGGGGTTTGACCACGGGCCGCTAGCGGTCCAACGAGTACGGCAGCCCCCGGGCGCCGACGGCGAGCGCGGCCAGTCCGCCCACCACCGGCAGCGCGTAGCCGTTGGTCAGGTACGCGGACGAGAACAGGAGGCCCATGGCGAAGTGGAAGTTGAAGATCATGAACAGCGCCGCCAGCGCCGCCAGCCGCAACCGGTACCCCGCCACCAGGGCCAGCCCGGTGGTCAGCTCGCCCAGCAGCACGAGACGGGCGAGGACGGGATGGAGGGGCATCGCGAACCAGTCGATGTAGAGCTTGCTGATCGCCGGCGCCGGCCCCCACCAGTTGCGGAGCTCGCTCTCGAGGAGGCTGCTGTCGGCCGCCCAGTCGAGCTTGCCGAGCCCCATGGAGATCAGGAAGATCCCCAGGACCGCCGAAAGCAGCCGAAGTCCGTTGGCGCTTGCACTTGGCATCTTGCAAGCATTGTAACCGCGTCCCGGTCCGGCGCAGAATGCACCGCCATGCAGCCATCGCGCACGAGTCGCGTGTACGGCCTGGTCCGGTCACTCGCGGTCTACCATGCGATTCCCCTGCGCCAGCGCCGGCTGCGGCGCCTCTACGCGGCCTTCGCCGGCCCCCGCGACCTCGTCTTCGACGTCGGCGCCCACGCCGGCAACCGGACCCGCGCCCTCGCCGCCCTCGGCTGCCGGGTCGTGTCGCTCGAGCCGCAGCCGGACTTCGCGAGGCTGCTCCGCTTGCTGTTCGGCCGCCATCCGCGCGTCTCGATTCTCGAGGCCGCGGTGGGCGACCACGCGGGCGTCGCGACGCTGTCGATCAGCGACCGGACCCCGACCATGACCACCCTGGCCGCCGCGTGGCGCGCGGCGCGAGAGGAAGATCCGGTGTTCAGCGGCGTGCGGTGGAACCGCCGCGTCGAGGTGGAGATGGTCACCCTCGACGCGCTCATCGCGCGCTTCGGCCTGCCGGCGTTCGTGAAGATCGACGTGGAGGGGGCGGAGCCGGCGGTGCTCGCCGGGCTCACCCGCCGCGTCCCCGCGCTGTCGTTCGAGTACCTTCCCGGCACGCTCGACTACACGCGCGCCTGCGTCGACCGGCTGCGGAGCTTGGGGCGGTACCGCTACAACTGGTCGGTGGGCGAGTCCTACGAGCTCGCCGCCGCCGGCTGGGTGGACGGCGCCGGCCTCCTGGCCGGCCTCGGCACCGGCCCCGCCCGACGCCGGTCGGGAGACGTCTACGCGCGGCTGGAAGCGGCGTGAACGAGCCGGGTCGCCGCAGCGGATCTACCATGAAATCTCGACGCTTACCGTCGAGATTTCATGGTAGCCTCGCACCATGATCGACCGGACCGACCACGTCCGCACCGTCCGGCAACGGCTGAAGCAGTTTTCCGTGGTCGCCATTCTGGGACCACGTCAGATCGGCAAGACCACGCTGGCGCGGCAGGTCACCGACGCCCACCCCGGACGCACGCATCACCTGGACCTGGAGCATCCCGCCGACCTCAACCGGTTGCTCGACGACCCGATCCTCGTTCTGGGCGAACTGCGCGGTCTCGTCGTGATCGACGAGGTGCAGCGCCGCCCCGATCTGTTCCCCGTTCTGCGCGTGCTCGCGGACCGGCGGCCGCGGCCCGCGCGTTTCCTCGTGCTCGGCAGCGCGTCGCCCGACCTGATCCGCCAGTCGTCCGAGTCGCTGGCCGGTCGAATCCACTACCACAGCCTCGGCGGGCTGGGCCTGCACGAGGTCGGCGCCGACCATCTCGACCGGCGCTGGCTGCGGGGCGGCTTCCCCGAGGCATGGCTGGCCCGCTCGAACCCCGCCGCTTTCCTCTGGATCGAGAACTTCGTGCGGACGTTCCTCGAACGCGACCTGCCGGCGCTCGGCGTACGCGTGCCGGGGCCGACCCTCCGCCGATTCTGGACGATGCTCGCCCACTGGCACGGACAGATCTGGAACTCGTCGGAGTTCGCCAGGTCGTTCGGTATTTCGGACGGCGCGGTGCGCCGCTATCTCGATCTCCTGACCGGGGCGCTCGTGGTCCGTCAACTGCGACCATGGCACGCGAACATCGCCAAGCGGCAGGTCCGGGCCCCGAAGATCTATCTCCGCGACACCGGCGTGCTGCATGCGCTGCTCGGCATCGCCGACAGGCGGTCCCTGAACACGCATCCGAAGTGCGGGGCCTCGTGGGAGGGGTTCGTGGTGGAGACCATCATCGACCGGCTGGGCCTGCAAGACGACCAGGTCCATTTCTGGGCGGCGCACACCGGCGCCGAGATGGATCTCCTGATCGCCCGAGGGCGCCGGCGGATCGGCATCGAGATCAAGCGCACCTCGACCCCGAGGGTCACGCGATCGATGCGCTCGGCCCTCGGCGACCTCGCGCTCTCGGAGGCCGTCGTCGTCCATGCCGGCGGAGACTCCTACCGGCTGGCTCACCGCGTGCGGGCCGTGGCCGCGCGCCGGTTGGACGCCGATCTGGCAATCTGAGTCCACGGCCGATCCGGATGCGCGCGGGCCGCGCGCGGATAGGCCGGCCGACGGAGGGGGGCATGCCCGATTTCGACACCGCCGACGTGCGGCGGTACTACGACCGGAACACCGATGGCTTCGTCGCCCACGGCGAGGGCGGCGCGGCCGGCGCGCTGCACCGGGCCGTGTGGGGCCCCGGCGTCGACGACGCGGCGGGCGCGGTCCACTACGTGGAGGACCGGCTCGCCGCCCGCCTGCGGGAAACCCGGGCCGGCGAACGGGAGGCACACGTCGTCGACCTCGGCTGCGGGGTGGGAGGCAGCCTCTGCCACCTCGCGGCCCGCCTGCCCGTACGCGGCACCGGACTGACCCTGAGCCCCGTGCAGGTGCGCCACGCGGAACGGCGCATCCGGGAGGCGGGGTTGTCCGAACGCGTCCGCTGCGTGGAGGCGGATTACTGCGAGCCGCCGCCGGACCTGCCGCCGGCCGACCTCGCCTACGCCATCGAGTCGCTGGTCCACGGACCCGATCCGGCCCGCTTCTTCGCCGCTTGCGCCCGCATCGTCCGGCCGGGGGGGCTCCTGGCCATCTGCGACGACTTCCTGCGGCCGGCCGACAGCCCCGCCGCCGGGCGGACCGTCGCACGGTTCCGGCGGGGGTGGCACCTCAACACGCTGCTCCATCCCTGCGAACTGCGCGCCCTCGCGGAACGGGCCGGGTTCGAGCACCTCTCCACCGAGGACCTCACGCCGCACCTGCGGCTCGGGCGCCCCCGCGACCGCGTGGCCGCGCTGTTCGTCGCACTTTGCGGATGGCTGCCCCTCGACCGGACGCGGTTCGGTCACCTCGTGGGCGGAACTGCCTTGCAGACCTGCCTCGCAAAGGGATGGATGGGATACGATCTCGCGCTGTTCCGGCGGACCGCGCCTGCGGAAGCGCCGGCCGCCCCCGGGCACGGGACCGACAATCCCCCCGGCGGGCCGTCGGCCTGAGCGCGCCTGGGCGCGCGGCCGCCTTCACCCATGACGGTGCCCCGGCCGGCAGGGGTCAAGCAGACCAGCTCGATGTCATCAGGCGATCCCATCCGCTACTGGCAGACCCTCACCACCGGCGAGGCGGCGGAGCTCGCCGCGCGCGACCCCGTGATCGTGCTGCCGGTGGCCGCGATCGAGCAGCACGGGCCGCACCTTCCGCTTTCGACCGACCTCGATATCGGCCTCGGGCTGCTCGCCGAGGCGTTCCGGCAACTACCTCGGGACCTCCCGGTCCGGGCCCTGCCGCCGCAGGCGGTCGGCACGAGCACGGAGCACCGGCGATTCGCGGGCACCCTCAGCCTGACGCCCGAGCTGCTGATTCAGTCGCTCGTCCAGATCGGTGCCGCCGTCGCGGCCGCCGGGATACGGCGCCTGGTCGTCTCCAACAGCCACGGCGGCAACCTGTCGGCAATCGACATCGCCGCGCGCCAACTGCGTGAGGAGCAACGCCTGCTCGTCGTCAAGGTCAGCTACTTCGATTGCCCCCGCCCCCCGGGCGTGGAGCTCCCGGACGACGAGTGGCGACACGGACTCCACGGCGGCGCCGTCGAGACCGCGATCATGCGCCATGTCCGGCCCGACCTGGTCCGCGTCCACGCCGTCGACCGGTTTCCGTCACTGGACGAGATCCTGGGCGCAAGCCTGCGCCATCTCTCCGCCGAGGGGACCGCTCCGTTCGCCTGGCTCGCCGGCGACCTCAACCCCCAGGGCGTGGTCGGCGACGCGCGCCTGGGCAGCTCCGAGCTGGGAGCGCGCCTGGTGGAGTACTACGGCCGGATATTGGCCGACGCGATACGGGACGCCCGCGCCTTTCCCCTCGGGGCGCTGACGTGACCCTGGCCGTAACGGCTACCCCTGGAAGATGGACTCTCGGGAACAGGAAAACCGGCGGACCGGTCAGTGCCGACGGACGCAGCCAGACGACAGGGGTCTGTCGAGAGACGGGAAGAGACGCGGGCGGGAGGACAACCTCATCTGGCCCTGCGTCAGGACTCGGGTGTCTGCCTTTGGATGATCGGGGCGTCGTCCGCGGGCGTCGCCGACGGGAAGAACTTCAATGACGGAGCTCACCATTCGGAAGGCGACTCTCGGCGACCTGGACACGATCGTCGACTTCAACGCCCGCCTCGCCGACGAGAGCGAGGGCATACGCCTCGATCGCGGAACCCTGCGCGACGGGGTGCGGGGGCTGCTGTCGGACCCGGCGCGCGGCTCCTACCACGTCGCGTGCGCCGACGGCGGCGTCGTCGGCCAGATGATGCACACGCACGAGTGGAGCGACTGGCGCAACGGCGACATCTGGTGGATCCAGAGCGTGTACGTGCACCCCGGCCACCGGCGGCGGGGAGTCTGCCGCGCGCTGTACGAGCACCTGAAGGCGCTGGCCGCCGCCGATCCGGGCGTGGTGGGGCTGAGGCTCTACGTGGAACGCGAGAACGCGGTCGCCCAGTCCACCTACGCCGGCCTGGGCATGCGGATGGCCGGCTACCTGGTGATGCAGGACCTGTTCGGGGCGGCCGACTGACTGCACCGGACCCGAGCCTGCCCGCCAGGAGTCTGTGCCGTAGAACGGTGCAGACTCCCGGCAGGGTTGGTTGGGCGGCGAGCGGAGCCGCAGGCGACGCTCTCCGGGCCGGGAGTCTGCCCCGTAGGACGGTGCAGACTCCCGGAGGGTTGGTTGGGCGGCGAGCGGAGCCGCAGGCGACGCTCTCCGGGCTAGTGCTGCGTCACGCCATAATCTTCGGGTACGGACTGGCCCTATTGGTCACATCGTCAACGACTTGCCAGCACCGCGTACCCGAACTCTTGGCTGTGGCACTGCACTAGTCCGGACTCCGCACGCCCGCGAGCATGTCGGTGAGCCAGTGGCCGGCCCGGTCGACCTTGGCCTTCACGTAGGGGAGATTGTGGCGATTCAGGGTACCGAACAGCGGCTTGCGCTCTACCACGTCGATGCCCTCGTCGCGCAGCGCCGCGACCTTGTTGGGGTTGTTGGTCAGCAGCAGGACCCGCTCGACGCCCATGTGCCGGAGCATCTCGACGGCGGCGCGGTAGCCCCGCTCGTCGTCGCCGAAACCCAGCACTTCGTCGGCGTCCACCGTGTCGAGGCCCGTATGCTGCAGGGAATAGGCTCGCATCTTGTTGCCGAGCCCGATGCCGCGCCCCTCCTGGGCGAGGTAGAGCAGCACCCCGCCGCCGCCGGCGGTGAAGACGCGCAGGCTCCCGCGCAACTGCTCGCCGCAGTCGCAGCGGAGGCTGCCGAAGAGGTCGCCGGTGAGGCAGGCGGAATGCAGCCGGACCGGCACCGGGTCCGGCCACTTCGCGGGGTCGCCAATCAGGACCGCGACGTGCTCGCGGAAGCTGTTCCCCTCGCGGAACACCATGAAGCGGGCGTCCTCGGCGTGCTCCAGGGGCACGGGACCGTCGCTCACGTGGGTGACCTCGACGCGCTCGTCGGCGGCAAGGGCCTCGACCTGCGCCGCGGTCACGGAGAGGATCTCGCCGCTGGCCAGCCCCGACCCGAGCCCGCCGGCTCCCCGTCCGTTCACCGACACCCCGATGATCGCGGGCAGCAGCCCCGCCAGCCGGGCCAGCATCAGCCCGCTCGACTCCGGCCTGGTGGCCGGCCGGGGATCGAGATCCGGCGCGTCGAACCGGCCCGCCGCGATGCACAGGCGGAGGATCTGCTCCGGCGCCGTCGCCCCGTTCAGCCCGAGGCTCACGTCCCGCGAAGGACCGCCGTTGCCGAGGCCCATCGCGTGCGCCCGGTGATGGGTCACCACGAGGCGCGGCGCGGTGTCGAGCCGGCCCAGGGTCTCGAGAGTGCGCTGGCTCAGCGTGTCCACCGTCGCCAGCAGGACGCCCGGCTCGCTCCCGTCATCGGACGATCCGCTGACGTAGAGGGGCCGTCCCTGTCGAAGGTCGAACAACCCGCGTTCCGCGTCGTACATGCTTCGAACCACTTCTTGTCGCCCACTCCCGAGGAATGACGGACCCCGGGTGACGATGGAGGACCGAACCGGTGCCGCCACTCATGACCGAAGACACCGCCTGGAGACTGCTGCGTGCGGTGCCTCGCGACGAGAGTGCGACGAACCGCACCGTTCGAGACGATCATAATGCAAGCGTCGGCGCGTGGCTGCACGTAGGCCCGGGAGGCGCGTGGCGAACCTCGACGGCCGCGAGCGACGCGGCACGGGATCTCCTGGACCTGTATCTGCCCCTGCAGCTCGACCCGGCGCTCACCATCGGACAGATCGGCCAGAGCCTCGACGGCCGCATCGCGACCGAGCAGGGGCACTCGCACTACATCACGGGTCCCGCCGACATCCGCCGCCTCCACCGCCTCCGGGCCCTCGTCGACGCCGTCGTCGTGGGCGCCGGGACCGTGGCCGCGGACGACCCGCGCCTCACCGTGCGGGAAGTCGAGGGCGAGAACCCGGTGCGCGTCGTCCTCGACCCGAGCGGCCGCCTCGGGGCCGACCGCGCGGTGTTCCGCGACGGCGCGGCGCGGACCGTGGTGGTCCGCCGCGCGCCGCCCGGAAGCTCCGGCGGCTGGTCGAAGCCGGACCTCCTGGAGCTGCCCGCCGACCCGGCGTCCGCCGACGGCAGCCTCGCCCCCTCCGCGATCGTCGCCGGCCTGCGCGCGCGGGGCCTGTCGCGGATCCTCGTCGAGGGCGGCGGGGTGACCGTCTCGCGCTTCCTCGGCGCCGGCGTGCTGACCCGCCTGCACATCGCCGTCGCGCCCCTGCTGATCGGATCGGGCCGCCACGCCCTCACCCTGCCGCCCGTCCCGTCCCTCGACCGCGCCCTGCGCCCGCCGTGCCGGCGCTTCCCGCTCGGCGACGACCTGCTGTTCGACCTCGATCTGCGCTGACTCGCGGGTTCCCCGCGTCGCACCGCATGAGCGCGGCGTCATCAGGGGTTGGGCTCGATCGGCGCCCGAATTGACCGACGCCGGCCGACCCGACGCTCACACGCCGCACCCGTGGCGCGGCGCCCCCGGGCGGTGCGACCCGCCCGACGCCGGCAGCCCCTTCCCCCGCATTGGTCTACCGGGCCTCGGCCGCTCCAACCACCTCACGCCAATTCGCCGAATGAAGCGGTCACGCGCCCGCCTGCGACCTCGGTGCGTAGCGCCCGAAAGGACGGCGTCACCGGGCGCTTCGACCCCTTCGCCGAACGTACTGCGTAGCGGTCACGCGCCCGCCTGACGACATCGGTGCGTCGCGCCCGAAAAGGACGGCGTCACCGGGCGCTTCGACCCCTTCGCCGAACGTACTGCGTAGCGGTCACGCGCCCGCCTGACGACCTCGGTGCGTCGCGCCCGAAAAGGACGGCGTCACCGGGCGCTTCGACCCCCATGCGCCGCCGATCCGGCCGGGGCGCCGGCCGGGGGGCGCCCGCGCCGAAGACCGAAGGCCAGGAGCAGGGCGCCGGGCGTGCTGCCCGCCAGCACCAGGAGCCCGTAGGCGACCGACACCAAGACCCCGTCGGCCGCCGTCAACCCCACGGCGCCCCAGAGCACCGCGGCCGCCCCCTCGCGCAGGCCCCATCCCGCCACCGTCACCGGAATCAGCATCGACATCAGGACCGGGGCGACGAGGGGAAGCAGGACCGGCAGCGGCGTCTCTACCCCCACCGCTCGGGCGGCCAGGAGGTAGGTCGCCAGATACGTCGCCACCACCACCAGGGCGCTCGCGAGCTGCGCCGCGAACGCCGCCGGCGCCAGGTGGGCGGCCCCGACCTCGGCCAGGACCGGCCCGTACAGCGACCATTCGGACGACTGGCGGCGCATCCACACGACCGTGGCGACGACGAGCCCCCCCGCCAGCAACGCCGCTCCGACCATGGCCGGCCGGGACCCCGGGACCACCGTCACCGGGAGAAAGAGCAGGGACGCGCCGGCCACGGTGGTCATGACCACCTGGGCCGAGAGGCGCTCGAACACCACCGCCCGCACCGCCGGCCCCCGCGGCGCCTGCACGCGGACCTGCGACCTCGCCTGGCGCCAGGCTCGCGCCACGTCGCCGAGGACGCCGCCGGGCAGGACCTGGTTGAGGAAGATCGACAGGTAGTACTCGCGCCACGCGACCGGCCACGGGAGGTCGACGCCGAGCCGCCGGGCGGTGAAGCTCCACCGCCACGCGAGCACCGCCACCTGCACGACGGAGAGGGCGAGCGCCGCCAGCACCCAGGACGGCCGCATCGACGCGAGCCGCGACGCCACCGCGCCGGCGTCGAGCCACGCCGCGAGTCCGGCCAGCAGCCCCAGGCTCACCGCCGCCCGGAGGAGGAGGGGAACGCGCCCCGGCCCGCGCCGTGGCAGCTCCGCCGCCGGCACTCCGCGCCCGCTCATTCGGCGTCACCCGGCAGCGCGAGGAGGTCGCGGTGCCCGACCGTCACCTGGAACCCTCCGCGAGACAGCGCATCCCAACGACGCAAGGCCCATGCCTCGACCCGAGCCGCGTGTTCCGGTCGGAGATCGGCCGCCGCTTCCGCCCATCCTTCGACGAGCTGGTCGGCCAGCCGGCGGTCGCCGGCATCGAGCCGCCAGGCGCTCGAGGCAAGCCAGGTGCGGTACCCCGCCTCATGGAAGAGGCGCGCGGCGGAGACGGCGGCCGTGGGTCCGAGGGCCGGGCCGAACCCCTTGTCGATCCGCTGATGCCGGTTGAAGATGCTCCACACGAAGCCGTCATCGGGGTCCTCGTCGACCCTCCACCCCGCCGCCGATTCCGTCATCCACTGCATCCGTCCGTCGCAGGTCAGCGCGAAGTACGCGCCGCACGCGGTATCGACGCACCTGTTCACCAGCTCCGCGAGCCACGACTCGGAGACCAGATCCAGCAGGGCCGACGCGGTCACCAGATCCGCATCGTCGACGACCGCGAGCCCGTCCGCCGCGAGATCGCGGGGCACGGCCGCGACCGCATCGACCTCCGGCGGCGCCTCGAGACGCTTCAGCCGGTCCACGTGCCGCGGGTCGTGGTCGACCAGCGTCCACCGCTGCCCCGACGGCAGCCGCGGGGCGAGGTACCGCAGGTTGGCGCCGGTCCCGCTGCCGAGGTCGACCACCCGGCTCCAGCCGCGCCGCCGCCACGCCGCGCACAGCCGCTCGGGCAGCGTCTCGTCCCGCGCCCGCCGGTCCGCCGCCTCGCGCAACGTCAGCCAGTCGGCGTCGAACGTCTCCATACCCGCTCCGACCGCGTCTCGTCCCGCCCCCGCTGGTCCGCCGCCGGTCCGCGGCGGACGCCTCAATCCGGAGTCAATGCCACTATCGCCTCCGCGAACCGGCTCGCCGACTCGGGCCAGTCCGGCAGCTCTCCGGCATGGCGGCGCGCCGCTGCGGCGAGGCTCCCCCGGCTCTCGGCGCCCCCCGGCTCGACGAGCAGGCGGCGCAGGGCGTCGGCCAGCGCGGCCTCGTCGCCGGGCGGCACGAGCACGCCCGCGCCGGCCGGCACGGTGTGGGGAATCGCTCCCCCGGTGGTGCCGACGACGGGGAGCCCCCGCGCCAGCGCCTCCGCGAAAGCCATGCCGTAACCCTCGTAGTGCGACGGCAGCACGAACAGCGAGGCCCGATGATACAGGCGGTCGAGCTCGTCCGCGCCGCATTCGCCGACGAACCGGAACCGCCCGCCGAGGCCGGCCTCGCGGGCGAGCGCGGCGACCTCGGCCGCGTACCCCGGCTCCCGCTCGAGGCTGCCGGCGCAGACGCAGCGCCAGGGCAGGGCGGCGAGCCGGGCCAGGGCCGCCGCGAGCAGACGCTGGCCCTTGCGCGGCGTCACCGACCCCACCGACAGCAGCGCTGGGGGGTCTCCCGGTTCCGGGCCCGCGGCGAGCGGGGCCGGGTCGGTGCCGGGCAGGACCGCCCGCACCCGGGCCGGAACGACGCCGTAGGCCTCGAGCCGCCGGGCCGTGAACGCGCTGGTCACCAGCACCCCGGCGCAGGCGGCCAGCGCCTCCCGCTCGAGGGCCTCGAGCTCCGCCCGCCGAGGTGGGTCCAGCCCCGTCTCGTCCGCGAGAGGATGGTGCACGAGGGCGAGAACGCGCAAGCGGGCGCGCTCGGCCCGGACCGGCCCCGGCAGCCCCCCGAGAGCCAGACCGTCGATGACCACTCGCGCGCCGTCGGGGAGGCCGGCCAGCGCCGCCGCCA